>DVIZ01000183.1 GCA_018710905.1 Candidatus Scybalomonas excrementigallinarum
TCAATAAGTGCAAAGCGTCGCATTTTTTGATGCGTTTGTCAAGTACTTTTGGCAAAAAAAGTGGGGGATTTTAATAAAAAAGGAATTTGAAAGCCTTTGAATTAGGGGCTTAGAGATTCCGAGAGATTATAATAGAAAAAAGGATGATAATTCTTACTAACCAGAAGAAAACAAATGAAGTAAAAAGAGGCTTGTTTTTTTTAAAAACCATTGCTATACTAAACGAAGGAAAATACATAAGAATTTGGAAGATGGATTTGGGAGAGACTGGAACATACAGCACCGAAGGGGAAACAGGGAACACACAAAAACTCTCAGGTAAAAGGACCGAATCTTGACAAAACTCTGGAAAGCATAGCACCCAAGAAGCAATCGGCAAGGCCGAGAATCTTTCAGGTACCAATACAGAGGTGTGATTATAGGGATACTCTATAATCACACCTCTTTTTTATGCTATAGGAAATTTCTCGCAAAGAAGATATTTTGCTTCGCAAACTGCTTGTGGGGGAAGGTGCACTTTGCTAGAAGTAACTGAAAATCCCTAAGAGTGTGCAAAGCGTACTTTGTTCTTTGGTTTTCCGGTGTATTTTATAAAATTTTAAATTAGAAAGGTAGGATATGATGAATGTTTTAGAAGCAATTGGAGTATTCGCATTTGCCATTTCTGGTGCAGTAGTAGCTATGGAGGAAAAATTTGATTTATTTGGAATCTATGTAATGGCAGCGATTACAGCTATGGGGGGAGGAATTTTACGAGATGCTATTTTAAATCAAGGATTGCCAATCTTTTTTACAAGTCAATGGACATGGGGCGTTATTTTTATCGGGGCTAGTCTAGCTATCTTTCTTCGGAAAAATATATTAAATAAAATGGTTTTCGTCATTATTGATGCTATCGGTCTTGCGGCATTTGCTATTTCAGCAGCTTCTACAATGATGGAGCAAGGACAAAATAAAATGGTGATTTTATTTGCTGCTTGTGTAACTGGTGTAGGAGGAGGAATGATTCGCGATATTATGGTAAATCGGAAGCCGGCTATTTTCTGCTATGATATTTATGCAGTGGCAGCGGTAGTAGGGGGACTTACTTTTATTTACCTTTGTAATATTTGGGGAACAGGGGTAGCAGTTGTTGTTTCTTGGATATTTACCTTTGTAATCCGTATGCTATGTTATTTAAAGAATATTAATTTGCCAAAAATAAGAGTAAAAATGTCTGTCGAATTATGACGAAACAATATAGAAATAGTAGAAAGAAATCGAAAAATTAAAAATAAAAAAAGTAATGATAAAAAATTCTCACTTTTTTTGGTATTATGAGTTAATATATGGTATAGTTTAAGTATAAAAATGTATTCGACTTTTGCAGGTGTGAGTAGGAATATACATTTTTAAAACAAATACCTTTGTGAATAAAACAAATATCATATACTATGAGAATGGAAAATTGCACAAAGGTAACATTACATAATAAATAAATGAGAGGTATTTACCATGGGAGATTTCAATCAACACATTAAAGCAAACACACAAGATATTTTAATTTGGAGAGTTTTAAATCAACTTCATGAAAATTTAACAGAAAGAAATAAGATCGTTGATAAGACGATTGTCGTTCCAAGATGGGAACTTACGATAACGATAAGAAATGTACAAGAAGTAGATAATCAAGGCAATAGTACCATTTATATTTACTATCGAATTGAGCATGAAATGTTTCAAGAGCCAATTTCTACTTTTTCCGTTGGATGGGGAGAAAATATGGAGTTAGCGGTAAATCGTGCTGTTTTTTCTTTTTTAGCTACAACAATGGAGACTGTCTTTGATGTATTTGATCCAAACTATCCAAGAGTGAAAACTTTAGAGGTGGAAATTGACGGAGAAACTTATGGATTTGATGTATATATTAGTGATGTATTGGAGCATACGGGAGACGGAATTACTGGGAAAATATATGAAGAGAGCATGTGGGATACAATAAAAAATGAGCTAAAATTGTACTTAGGGAAAAAGCGCTTTTATTGGATTTGGTGTGAAGGTGGAAAAGTGATTGGCGACGTTCAGTATGGGAATGTTAGAATCAATAATATAGATTGTAGAAATTTAAGTAAAAAAATAAAAAGCTATATGAGAACAGTAGAAGAGGATATGCCACTTGATAAGTATTTTAAGTTACAAAGATATCAACAATACATATGTGTATTACAAAATAAGAAAAGATATGAACCATATCCTTATACAAGAAAAGAAATAGAAGATAAGGTAGCTTATGTATTTGAATTAATAAAAGAAAATATGGAACAACCTTACGATACGCTTTATGACCGATTATTAGGGGAATTTAAAGATAAAAATCTTGCCATAGAGTTTATAAAGCTTCTTCCAGAAATATGCGCCGAGTTAAAGAATTATGATGTCACGTTTCCTGAAAAAATTGGAATTAAAAGACAAAGGGAAGAAAAGGTGAATTGGGTTTATAAAACAAGAATCACTTCTTATGATTGGATGAGAGAAGCGGTATACGATCTGGATGTAAAGCAGGGACGTGGAGAAGAAGTGATAAAAAAACTAGTGAAAGAAAGTCAGTTACAAAGAGAAATAGATAGAAGAAGGGGAGAAGTGGATATTTATGACTTTGGTTCTAACATCTATATGGCACCATCTGTAATAGAAATGGATGATGATTATAAGATACGTTAGAGAAAGGAGAAGCTGACTTAGAAAGAAGTGGGGAGTTTTCGTATCTAAAGGAGTAAAAAAATAAATGAAACAAAGTCAATATGAGTTAATTATGCTTGGAACTGGAAATGCCATGGTGACAAAATGCTATGATGCAAGCGGGACAGTATGAAGGAAATTTTTCTATCTATTGTCATGACGAGGTAAAAGAAATGTTAGAGACATTTTGTAAGATGACATTAGTTCCAAAGTTATTCCAATACATTGGTGATAGAATTTTACTTATCGAAGTGAAAGATCAAGAAGAAGTTATGATAGAAAGCATTCATATGAAAATGATATGTTTCGATATTCATTCTACAAAAGCAAAGCAATTTGGATTTCAAGGAATATTGGTAGATGGGCAAAGAATTACTTGTCTTGGAGATGAGCCATTTCATCCTTCCTGCGAAAACTTAGTAAAGGGGAGCGACTGGCTTTTATCAGAAGCCTTTTGTCTCTACGAACAAAAAGAACAATTTCGTCCATATGAAAAACATCATAGCACAGCTTTAGATGCCGGAAGAGTGGCAAAACAGTTGGAAGTCAAAAATTTAATTCTATATCATACAGAAGATAAAACATTATCTACGAGAAAACAAGCCTATAAAAAAGAAGCTGAAAAAGAATTTTTTGGAAGTATATATGTTCCTGATGACTTAGAACATATTTTATTATCACAGTAAAATTAGATATTTTCATAGAAAAGACACTTCTTTATTGAAGTGTCTTTTCTAATACGTCTTAAATTTTTACAATGGGATAGAAAGGTTATAATACTCCATTTTCCTGCTTTTTTAATAAAAAGTAGGCTACAATAGAAGCACATAATTCTCCAATTGGAAAAGAAATCCAAACACCGTTCACTCCGATTGATGGAATTCGACTCAAAATAAGACTGAGAGGAATCGTGAGAATGAATTGGCGGAGCAAAGAAATAATAAGAGATTCCTTTCCCTTTCCAATGGCCTCAAAAGTCCCAGAAAAGATAATACCTATGGTAGAAATTAAAAATCCAAGACTTATAATTCGAAGAGCGGTGCTTCCAGCGGATAATAAGGAAGGATCGGATTGAAATAACATAAAAATTTCACGAGGAATTATCATGGATAGAAGCGTTCCTAATAGCATAATAATACCAGCGGATAAAAGGCTATAACGGATGGTGCTTTTCATTCGATGATAGTCTTTTGCACCATAGTTATATCCAATGATAGGGCGCATTCCTTGTACAATTCCGTTGGCAGGCATATAAATAAAGGTTTGTAGTTTAAAATAAATTCCTAAAACATTAATATAAAGATCCGAAAACTGTTTTAGTATACTGTTTAAAACACTGACTAAAATCGATGGCAAAATCATCATAAGAGAGGAAGGGATGCCAACAGAATAGATGGATTTTACAATCGTAAGATCCATTTTTAAATACTTTGGATGAATGGTAATTGCAAAGTTTTTCTTTCGATATACGATAAGATAAAGAATAGCAGTGCAAATTTGTGCAATAACAGTAGCGATGGCAGCTCCTTTTACACCAAGGGCAGGAATTTGAAACCATCCAAAGATAAAAATAGGATCTAATATAATATTAATAATGCATCCTGTAGCAAGCAAAAACATGGTCGTTTTCATAGCGCCTACTGCTTGGAAAATTTTCTCCATTGTGACTTGGATTAAAGTACCAAAAGAAAAACAAAGCACAATATAAGTATAATCACAAGCGTCTCCTAATATTTCACTGTTAGTAGTAAAAAGATTTAAAAAAGGCTTTGTAACGATCAGACCCAACAGTAAAAAGAGGATACAATGGATACAAGTACAAGCGATACCAAGAGTTGCGGCCTTATTTGCTTTCTCTTGTTCTCCAGAACCAAGGTAGATGGAAATGGTAGAGGTAATACCGACTCCAATACCAACGGCTACCGAAATTACAAGATTTTGTAGGGGAAATGCAATAGAGACAGCCGTAAGCGCTGTTTGTCCAAGCTGGGCGACATAAATGCTATCAATAATATTATAAAGAGATTGAATGAGCATTGAGAACATCATAGGAATGGACATGGACATGAGTAATGGGAAAACAGGTTTTGTTTTCATAAAATGATTGGGCATAGAAAAAACTCCTTTCTGAGAACATACATCATTTGTACATGGTGCTTTTTTATGTATAGGAAATACAATTTTCTATAACATAAAAAAGTCATGTGCTCTGTTTACGTGGATGAGGAAACAGAAAAATCACATGACACAAGTTAAAAATACTTCTTTTTCTTAATAAAATTGCTTAAAAAAAATTATTGCAAAAGGATAGTAACATGGATTTTTTTTGATGTCAATCTTTCAAAAATGAATACTTTGATTACCATATAATTTGACAGTCAAACTAAACAATATGACAAATTGTAAATATTTCTTTATAATAGGAAGAAATAGGGAAGAGAATTAGCAGAATTAATAAACAAATATTTAAAGATTTCCTTGTGAAACTTTACGTTTTTAGTAAGAGAATATTGGAAGAAAAATACTTTATGTATAGTTAAGTTATAAAAAATATATAAACAATATGTGTAAAAAGTATAAAATAAGGAAAAAATATACAATAGAATTCTGCGTACACACGGAATAGTTGTATTAGCAACTATTGTTGACAAAACTATTGAACAGTGCTAAAACAAGGTGATAGGAATTGACCTAATCTTTTCTCTTTCCATGAGAAAAGAGAGAGGGAAAAGGTATGATTCAAATACAAGAAAGAAAGAAGGGAGACATACGGATACATTTGTAGCAGATTTACTGGAACAGATAGAAAGTAAAAAAGTGCCAATTGCTGGGTTTTTAATACCGGAGTCCGTCGTTGTAACATGGATTATTATGGCAGTTGTCGTATTACTATCAGTTGTTTTAGTAAGGAATTTAAAAGTGGAAAATCCGGGCAAGAAGCAATTGGCATTGGAATCAGCCATTGGTGCTTTGCATAATATCTTTGCTGATACTCTTGGTGAAGAAGGAAAGCAATATGTGCAGTATCTGATGACAGTTATTATTTACATTGGATTTTCAAATATTATTGGATTATTTGGCTTTAAGCCACCAACGAAGGATCTGAATGTCACAGCAGCGATGGCGATTATGAGTATCGTCCTCATAGAATATTCAGGGATTCATCAAAAGGGATTGAAAGGATGGTTAAAGAGCTTTGCCTCACCATCATTGATTATTCTCCCAATTAATATTATGGAGATTTTTATTAAACCAGTCTCCCTTTGTATGCGTCTATTCGGTAACGTTTTAGGGGCATTTGTTATTATGGAAATGTTAAAAGCAGTTGTTCCTGCAATTATACCAATTCCATTTAGTTTTTATTTTGATATTTTTGATGGATTGCTTCAGGCATACATCTTTACGCTTTTAACAGCGTTGTTCATTAAAGAACAGATTGAATAGTTTATTAACATGAATTTGAATAGAACAAAAAATTTAGGAAAAGAAAAAGGAGAGAATTAATTATGGCAACATTAGTAGCAATCGGAGCAGGTATCGCAGCATTAGCAGGTATTGGAGCAGGTATCGGTATTGGTATCGCAACAGGAAAAGCAGTAGAAGCTATTGCTAGACAACCAGAAGCAGAAGGTAAAATCAATAAATCTTTATTAGTAGGTGCAGCGTTAGCCGAAGCAACAGCTGTATACGGTTTCGTTATCGCATTATTAGTAATCTTCGTATTATAATCAGTAAATAAGTAAAATAAAAAAAGGCAGGTGTAAAAGATGTTAGAGATTAACTCAGGTCTTATTTGGACAATTGTCAACCTGATCGTCTTTTACTTATTACTGAGACATTTTCTGTTTCAGCCAATTCAAAACATTATGAAACAGCGTGAAGAAATGATTCTAGGAAAAATTAATCATGCAAATGCTGTAGAAAAAGAGGCAGAACAACATAAACAGAAATATGAACAGGCTCTTGCAGATGCTCGTCATGAATCTATGCAGATTATTGCAAAAGCAAAACAAGATGCAAGAGAAGAAGCAGATGCAATTCTTTCAGAGGCGAATCAGGAAGTTATTCGAATGAGAAAAGACGCAGAAGCGTCTATTGAACAGGAACGCAAGCGTGAAACGAAAAAAATGCAGGATCAGGTTGCTGGACTCGCTCTTACGGCTGTGCAAAAAGTTCTTAGTGAACAGCTAAATGAAAAAGAAAATGAAAACCTTTATAACCGATTCCTGAAAGAAACAGGTGAGCAAAGTGACACAAACAGAGCTTAATTATGCGGTAGTTCTCTATGAACTTACTATCGAAGAAGATAAAATCAAAACAGCAGAGGAATGTTTTAAAAACGTTCCAATGCTGAAAGAGATTTTAGCAAATCCGACAGTTGAAAATGAGAAGAAGTGGAATATTATTGAGCGAGTGTTTCCACAGGAAATGCATTCATTTCTAAAAAAGGTTAGCGACTCAAATCGTATGGAAGGCATAGAAAATATTTTCAAAGCTTATTATGATTATAAGAGACAGCAAGAAGGTATTATTCGTGCTGAACTTTTCTACGTAACTGTACCAAGTGAGGAGCAAAAACAAGGATTTGTAACATTTGTTAAAAAAGAATATGGATGCCGTGGAGTAGAACTTCAGTTAAAAGAAGATAAAAATCTTCTTGGAGGATTTTTACTAAAAATCGGCAATATCGAATACGATTACAGTCTGATGGGACGTATTCATACTCTTCGTCAGCAGTTAATCAGGAGGTGAAAATCGTGAGTGCAATCAGTTCAGAAGAAATTATTTCTATTCTCCGTGAAGAAATAGAGAATTATGACCAAGTGTGTGAAGGTCGTGAAGTCGGTGAAGTTATCTGGGTTGGTGACGGAATCGCAACTATTTATGGAATTGATCATGCCATGTACGGAGAGATCGTAACATTTGAAAACGGTCTAAAAGGTATGGTTCAAGATATTAAAAGAAATGAAATTGGATGTATTATCTTTGGTAAAGATACTGAAATCAAAGAAGGTACAAAAGTTGTAAGAACAGGTAAAAAAGCAGGTGTACCAGTTGGTGATGCTTTCGTTGGAAGAATTATTGATGCCTTAGGAAATCCAATCGATGGAAAGGGAGAAATCAAAGCAGATGATTTCCGTCCAATTGAACAGGAAGCTCCTGGTATTGTAGAACGTAAATCAGTAAGTGTTCCAATGGAAACAGGTATCTTAGCAATTGACTCTATGTTCCCAATTGGACGTGGACAGCGTGAGTTAATTATTGGTGACCGTCAAACAGGTAAGACTTCTATTGCAATTGAAACTATTTTAAATCAAAAAGGAAAAGATGTTATTTGTATCTATGTAGCAATTGGACAAAAAGCATCTACAGTTGCAAAATTAGTATCCACATTAAAAAAACATGATGCAATGGATTATTCCATTATCGTAAGTTCAACAGCAAGTGATTGTGCAGCGTTACAATACATTGTTCCATATTCAGGAACAGCTCTTGCTGAATATTTTATGTATCAAGGAAAAGACGTATTAATCGTATATGATGATTTATCAAAACATGCGGTTGCTTATCGTGCATTATCCTTATTATTAGAGCGTTCACCAGGACGTGAAGCATATCCAGGTGATGTATTCTACTTACATTCAAGATTGTTAGAACGCTCTAGCCGTTTAAGTGAAGAAGCAGGTGGTGGTTCTATCACAGCACTTCCAATCATTGAAACACAAGCTGGTGACGTATCTGCATACATTCCTACAAACGTAATTTCTATTACAGATGGTCAGATTTTCCTTGAGACAGACCTTTTCTTCTCAGGTATGCGTCCAGCGGTTAACGTTGGTCTTTCTGTATCTCGTGTAGGTGGTGCAGCTCAGACAAAAGCCATGAAGAAAGCGGCAGGAAGTATCCGTATCGATTTAGCACAGTTCCGTGAAATGGAAGTGTTTACACAGTTTAGTTCGGATCTTGATGCGACTACAAAAGAACAGCTTCAATATGGACATAGCTTAATGGAATTATTAAAACAGCCACTTGGTCGTCCATTAAGTCTTCATGAACAAGTTATTACACTTTGTGCGGCTACACATAAAATCTTCATTGATGTACACAATGTAAAAGAATGTCAAATGGGATTATTAGCATATATGGATAAAGAACATCCAGAAGTTGGAAAAGAAATTGAGGAAACAAAGAATCTCACAGATGAGATGATTAATAAAATCATAGCAGCTGCAAAAGAGTATAAAGAAAAGATAAGATAAGCAGGTGTAACTATGGCAAATATGAAAGAAATCCAGGATCGCAGAAGAAGTATTCAGGATACCATGAAAATTACAAATGCAATGTATATGATTTCTTCTTCTAAAATGAAGAAGGCACAAAAAGTATTGAAAGATACAGAACCTTATTTCTATGCAATGCAAGATGCCATTTCACGTGTTTTGCGCCATGCACCTGAGGTAGAACATATATTTTTCGAACCAGAAGTTGCAAAGGCAGAAAAAGATAAAAAAGTTGGATATATTGTAATCACAGGCGATAAAGGAATGGCAGGTTCCTATAACCACAATGTAATCAAACTTGCAGAAGAAACATTAGAAAGAGAAGCAGATGTAACATTGTTTGTTTTAGGAGAGCTTGGACGTCATTATTTTGCTAAGAAAAAAGTTCATGTAGATACAAGTGTTCGTCATACAGTGCAAAGACCAACGATTCACCGTGCACGTTCTATCACACAAAAAATGTTAGAGCTTTATACATCAGGTGAGTTGGATGAAGTGCATATTATTTATACTGTTATGGAATCTGCTGTTTCAATGGAAGCAAAAAGTTGGCAGCTTCTCCCTTTAAAGAAAGCAGGATTTCATAAAAGATATATCGAACTTTCTAATAAAGAGTTAGCAAAAGAGCTTTTGGATGTACACCAAGAGGTTATTTCCATGTCTCCATCACCAGAAGCTGTAATAGAGGCTGTTGTACCACAATATTTAGCTGGTACTATTTATGGATGTCTTGTAGAGTCTTACTGTAGTGAACATAACTCTCGTATGATGGCAATGGAGGCTTCTACAAAGAGTGCAAAGGATATGTTAAATACCCTTTCTATTATGTATAACCGAGCAAGACAGGCAGCCATTACACAGGAGATTACCGAAGTAATTGGTGGTGCAAAAGCACAAAAACGGAAACAAGGCTCTTAACAATAAGAAACGCAAGATTGCGTTTCTTATGAAGTGAAATAAGAGAAAAAGAAATCAAGAGAGGAAGTTTCGTTATGAATAAAGGGAAAATCGTACAGGTTATGGGACCTGTCGTTGACGTAGAATTTAAAAATCAAGAACTTCCATGTATTAAAGATGCTCTAGAAGTTCAAAATGGCGATAAGAAATGTGTAATGGAAGTTGCACAACATCTTGGTAATAACGTAGTAAGATGTATTATGTTAGCTGCCAGTGAAGGACTTCATAGAGATATGGAAGTTACTGCAACAGGTGCTGGAATTAAAGTTCCAGTTGGTGAAAAGACATTAGGACGTCTTTTCAATGTTCTTGGTGATACGATTGATGGTGGAGAAACGTTAGATGGGGAAGAACATTGGGTAATCCACCGTGATCCACCTAGCTTTGAAGATCAGAGCCCTGTTGTAGAAGTATTAGAAACAGGAATTAAAGTTATCGACCTTTTAGCACCATATGCAAAAGGTGGTAAAATCGGTTTATTCGGTGGTGCTGGTGTAGGTAAAACCGTATTAATTCAGGAATTAATTCGAAATATTGCCACAGAGCATGGTGGATATTCTATCTTCACAGGAGTTGGAGAACGTTCTCGTGAAGGAAATGACCTTTGGACAGAAATGAAAGAATCAGGAGTTTTAAATAAAACTGCCTTAGTCTTTGGTCAGATGAATGAACCACCTGGATCTCGTATGCGTGTTGCGCAAACAGGTCTTACAATGGCTGAATATTTCCGTGATGTAGAACATCAAAACGTGTTATTATTTATTGATAACATTTTCCGTTACGTTCAGGCTGGTTCTGAAGTATCCGCTCTTCTTGGACGTATGCCATCAGCCGTAGGTTATCAGCCAACACTCGCAACAGAAGTTGGTGAACTTCAAGAACGTATCGCTTCTACAAGAAATGGTTCTGTTACATCTGTACAGGCTGTTTACGTGCCTGCCGATGACTTAACAGACCCAGCTCCAGCAACTACATTTGCTCATCTTGATGCTACAACAGTATTATCAAGAAAGATCGTAGAACAAGGTATTTATCCAGCGGTTGATCCATTGGAATCTTCTTCTCGTATTCTTGAAATCGATGTTGTTGGAGAAGAACATTATGAGACAGCTAGAAGAGTGCAAGAAACTCTTCAAAAATATAAAGAATTACAAGATATCATTGCAATCCTCGGTATGGAAGAACTTTCAGAAGAGGATCAGCTCATTGTATATCGTGCGAGAAAGATTCAAAGATTCTTATCTCAGCCTTTCCACGTTGCAGAAAACTTTACAGGTGTTCCAGGTAAATATGTACCATTAAAAGAAACAATCCGTGGTTTCAAAGCAATTGTGGACGGAGAAATGGATGAGTATCCAGAAGCCGCTTTCTTTAATGTTGGAACATTAGAAGATGTGGTTGAAAAAGCAAAAACACTACAGGCTTAATAAAAATATATTGAGAGCATAGACAAAAGAAATTCCTTTGTCTATGCTTTCGCGTAGATTAGAAAGGGAAGTGTCGGTATGAGTGGATTTGGTTTGAAAATTGTAGCAGCCGATAAAGTTTTCTATGAAGGTAGAGGTAAATTCCTTGTACTTCCTCAGACAGATGGTGAGATTGCGATTATGGCAGGACATGAAGATGCTATGATCGCAATTGTACCAGGAGAACTTCGTTATCAAACCGAAGACAGTGATGAATGGCATCTTGCAGCTGTTAGCGGTGGTTTTGCACAGGTGATCAATAACCGTGTGACAGTTCTTGTATTAACAGCAGAACGTCCAGAAGATATTGATGCAAAACGTGCACAGGAAGCAAAGGAAATTGCCGAAGAACAACTTCGTCAGAAACTGAGTCAACATCAGTATTATAGAACACAGGCTTCTTTATCAAGAGCCATGACACGTTTGAAGGTAAAGGATCATTCTGTGAATCTATAAGAGAATATAGTAGTTTGTAATAGATAAGTAATAGATAAAAAGAGGGAGTCAAGTTCCTAAGTTTATGAAAAGTAAACGATGGGATTTGACTTCTTTTTTATTCTATAGGAAATTCCTCGCAAGCGAGTCATCCTATAGAATAAAAAAGCACTACGTGCGAATGATGCGCAGCGAGCAAAGAAGATAATTTTGCTTCGCAAACTGCTCGCGCGCGGCAAAGTGTACGTTGCTCAAAGTGACCGAAAGTCGCGAAGAGTGTTGGGCGTACACTTTGTTCTATTAAAAAAATCCTATAATGTGTAGCAGACATAGGAAATATTAGGATTGAATGTTTTGTTCTTTTCGTTTTTGGCAATAAAACAAGGATATTTGGAGGGATAAATCGTTATAGGACTTTATTATAGCAATATTTTGGAATAGATACGTATAAAAATAAAAGATAATTTATAAAAAATATTATAAATAAATATAAAATTCAGGTAATAAAAGATTGTTATAAAATAAAATTGCTTAAAAATAACAAAAGATAAAAAATATATTGCGGATTAAAAATAAAAATTGTATAATATTTCCATAAATAAAGTTGCAAAGGAGAAATGAATATGAAAAAAATAATTAGGTCAATTGTTACAGTTTTTATTTTAGTCAGCTTAGTTTTTCCTCCAGTTCCGTCTAGTGTAAAAGCGGAGACATACCAAATGATCAGCGGAGGAGAGTCTACAGGTACAGCACCAAACGTTTCATTTGGTTTAGATCATGTGACAGAAATAGGTACAAAAGGCAAAAATTTTTGGTATACATTTACAACAGGAAAAGCAGATTCTTATTATTATTTTGTAACAAAAAATATCGACGTTCCAGCACACCCTTGGAGTACAGATGCAGGAGTACAAGCAGAAATTTGTACAGCATATGGAGAGGTATTGTTAGCGAATCGTCATACTTCTTCTACAACAGAAAAAATTTCTGATATTAAATTAGATCCGAATACCACTTATTATATCCGTTTGAGAACGGAATCCAATGGAGAAGGCACTGGAAACTTTATGTTTCGAGTAGATCCTCAGACAGATCCAGATGAAAATGAAATGGGAGAGGCAACCCTTGTTCAGCTCAATAAGGCATATAATCGAACAATGGCAGGACATGGAGATGAAGATTGGTTTTCTTTCAAAACAGGAAGCAATTCCAAATATATTTTCTATGGTAAAAATATTGGGGTGGACACCCATACATGGTCTTCCGATCGATATTTTAGATTGACACTCGTCAATAGTGTGCGAGAAGAAATCCAACAGCTTCGTCTGTCTAAAGGAAAAGCAGAAGGGCAAATTGTGACATTAGAGCCAAATACAACCTACTATATTCAGGCGAAAAACTATTGGGAAGAGACAACCTATCAAAAAGATAACGGATATACATTTAAAATTGCAACACCATTAAAACCTAGTATTTCTAAGATTACGAGTCCAAAGGCAAAAACACTTCAATTCAGTTGGAAAAAAGATAGTACTGCAACAGGATATCAGATTCAGTATGCAACAAATAGTAAGTTTAAATTAGGAAAACAGAAAACAGAAAACAGTTGGAAAGAAATATAGCTATACTCTCACAAAATTGGGAAGTAAAAAAACATATTATGTCCGTGTGCGTTCTTATAGCAAATTAGGAGAAAAGACTCTATTTGGTAAATGGAGTACGGTAGCGAAAGTAAAAGTAAAATGAAATAGTTAGAGAGTGTTGTAGGAAATTACAATAGAACTCTTAGAAAGAGAAGTCTCTATTTTTAGAGGCTTCTTTTCCTTTGGTATTTCTTTTAAAATTTTATCGATTAAAAAACAGTTCTGAATGAAAATTGCGCTTAGTTGCGCAAAATTGAATAATATTATAGGAAAATTTTATAAAAATAGCGCAATAATATTTGCTGTTTTGTCAAATTGACTAAAAAATAATGGAATGATATAATAAAAACATAGAACAACCGATTGTGCAATATCATCAAGGAGGTGTCCAAATGGAGAAGAAACCGATGAAAGGACAAAAGAAAATAGGAATTGATGAAATCGCAAGAGAATTGGGGTGTTCAAAGACGACAGTTTCTAGAGCGATTTCTGGAAAGGGGCGTATTAGTGATGGAACGAGGAAAAGAGTCCTAGAATATTGTGAACAATGTGGATATCGACCAAATAGTTTAGCAAAAGGACTCGCTGACTCAAAAACATATAATATCGGAGTTGTTCTTCCTGACGATCAAGATTTAAATGAAATTCCATTTTTCCAAAACTGTCTGCTGGGAATTTGTGAAATGGCTACTGGGATGGGATATGACGCGGTTGTTACAACTGCAAGTGCAAAGGATATTTCAACGATTAAAAATATGATTGAAAAGCATAAAGTGGATGGAGTTATTCTAACGAGAACATTGGTAGAAGATCCATCGGTTGATTATTTATTGGAACAAGGAGTTCCTTTTATTGTAGCTGGAAGTCATAAAAATCCAAACGTTTTACAAGTAGATAACCATCATGTGGAAGCGTGTCGAGAATTGACTTCTTTGTTGTTGACAAATCGGGCAAGTCGAATCGCTTTTATCGGTGGCAATTTGGATCATATGGTAAGCCAAAAGAGATTTGCAGGCTTTCGAGCGGGTATGGCACTTCATCAACGTTCTATAAAAGATGAACTTGTTTTTTTGAATTGTAATACAAAAGTTTTAGTAGGACAGGCAGTGGAAACGATATTAAAACAGCAAGCAGATTGTATTTTATGTATGGATGACAAAATTTGCAATCAAGTATTGATGAAATTAAATGAAGAACATCTTTCC
This sequence comes from Candidatus Scybalomonas excrementigallinarum, assembly GCA_018710905.1. Lineage (GTDB taxonomy): Bacteria > Bacillota > Clostridia > Lachnospirales > Lachnospiraceae > Scybalomonas > Scybalomonas excrementigallinarum. The sequence goes on from DVIZ01000183.1 coordinate 14,706, forward strand.
ATTCCAAAGGATATTAAAGTAGCTTCCTTTTATGACAATTTGTTTTTACAATGTCATAATCCCGCAATTACTGCATTGCAGTTCGATGAAAAGGAGCTTGGTAGAGTTGCTTGTAAAATGATTTTAGATTCGATCGCAGGAAAGACTATCAAACAAAAAGTATATTTAGGATACGATATTGTATTAAGACCATCAACGAAACAGAATAACTTTTTATCATTATAAGGAGGAAAAATAATGAGAAAGAAAGTATTAAGTGTATTCATGTGTGCAGCTATGGCTATGACTATGTTAGCAGGTTGTGGAGGAAATGGTTCCAGTGCAGGAAATGGCGATACAGGAGCAGTGGGGGAAGACGGACTCACAACAGAGGAGATTACATTAAAAGTATGGGAATCTTCAGGAGAAACAGAAGAATTTATTAAACAAGCAGGAGAAGCGTTTACAAAACTTCATCCGAATATAACAATTGAATATGAAAATGTAGAGATTGGCGATGCGAATACACAGATTGCACTTGATGGCCCTGGTGGAGTTGGTGCAGATGTCTTTGGAACACCAAGTAATACAATTGGTGGCCTTGTAGCAGGAGGTCATATATTACCTCTTGATAATGAAGATGATGTAAAAGGAAAAGTGGCAGCTTCTTGTGAGTCAGCAGTTACCTATGATGGAAAAATCTATGGATATCCAGTATCCGATGAAACATATGCGCTTTTTTATAATAAAGATTTAGTAAAAGAAGTTCCAAAAACATGGGAAGAAATGGAACAATTCTGTAAAGAATTTAATTCAAAAGGAAAATATGGAGTTATCTGGAATGTAGCAGATGCTTACTATTCTCCAATTTTTACTGGAAAAAATGGAAATAAATTGTTTGGACCAGAAGGAACAGATGCTAGTAATACCTATATGGCTACAGAAGATGCGATAGCAGGAATGGAATATTTCCAATCTTTTAGAAATTATTTAGATGTGCCAGCAGCTGACTTATCTGACAATGCAGTTTGTTTAGCAGCGTTTACAGAGGGAAATGCAGCTATGTACATTACAGGACCTTGGAACGTGGCTTCTTGTGAATCAGCAGGAATGAACTTTGGAGTAACAACACTTCCAGCACTTCCAGGGGATGATACACCAGCGGCTTCTTTTTCAGGAGCTCGTACTATGCAAATTTCTGCTTATACAGAACATCCAGCAGAAGCACAGGCATTTGCAAAATTCTTAATTTCAGATGAAATGCAACAACTTCGTTTTCAATTAACAGGAGCAATTCCATCTGTTGATATTGATGTTGATAGCGAATATATCAAAGGATTCCAAGAACAGTTACAATATGCATATCCAACACCTTCTATTAAAGAAGTGGATAATTTCTGGGATCCAATGAAGAGTGCTTGCTCTAATATTTGGGATGGTGCAGACGTTGCAACAGAAATGAAAAACTGTGATCAAGCGATTTTAGCAAATTAAGAAATCGAATGAATAAGAAAGGGGCGGTTACAAAAAAATAAAACTTATATTTTTTGTAATCGCTCTTTTTTTGGCTTATAGGGAACTCCTCCTAAGATGAGCCATCCTATAAGAAAAAAAGCGCTACGCACAAAGAGGCGTGGTTTGCAGAGAAGAAAACAAATGTAAAAGATTTAGAGAGGTGAGAATATGTCAACAACATTAAATCGGGATGGAAGTTCTAAAAATCGTGTATTGTTTACTTCTATTTTATTTATGGGGCTTAGCCATATTTTATATTTTAAGCAATATGTAAAAGGAATTTTATATGCTATTACAGAAGTAGTAGGACTTTGTCTCATTCCATTTTTTGCAAATGGTATTTATAACCTAATTACTCTTGGAGAGCCACAACCAAATGTTCCAGTGAAGCTTCGTGATAATTCCATTTTTATGTTAATTGATGGGATTATGATTTTAACTGTCATTGCAGTTTTTTTGATTGTATATGTAATGTCAGTTCGGAGTTCTTTAACCGAGTACAGAGATTTTTGTAGAAATGGATTAAAAAATAAAGCACAAAACTCTGTAAAAAGTATTGCGGGAAATGCTTTTCCTGCTATTGGAATGGCTCCAGCAGTTTTATTAATTTTATTCTTTGTTGTTGTACCACTTGTGTTCTCCGCTTGTGTTGCATTTACAAACTATTCCGCACCCGATCATGTGACACCAAACAATACGGTTGACTGGGTTGGATTTGATAACTTTGTTACGATGTTTGGAGGAGAAGCTACATGGACAAGTGCTTTTGGCCGTGTCGCTATTTGGACTTTGGTTTGGGGTGTTCTTGCAACATTGACTTGTTATGTTGGCGGTCTTATTATGGCAGTTGTTTTAAATGAAAGCAAAATTAAAATTAAGCCAGTTTTCCGTTCTATTTTTATTCTCCCATACGCAGTTCCAGCAGTTGTAAGTATGCTTGTTTGGAAAAACTTATTAAATGGTTCTTTTGGAATTGTAAACCGTACTTTGATGGCAGCAGATATTATTTCAGGCCCAATTCCTTGGTTAAGTGATGTATGGATTTGTAGAGCTGTCTGTGTTTTAGTCAATTTATGGGCTGGTTTTTCTTATTTTATGTTATTAATTATGGGAAATATGACAGCCATTTCACAAGATATTTATGAAGCAGCAAAAATCGATGGTGCTAGCCGTTTCTATACCTTCCGTAAAATTACAATTCCTTTAATTTTATACCAAACAACACCACTGATTATTATGTCATTTACTCATAATATTAACAATTTTGGAGCGATTTATTTCTTAACAGGTGGTGCACCAAAAGTTGCAGATAGTACACTGACATCTGCTGGTGGAACCGATATTTTAGTAACGTGGATTTATCAGTTAACGATGACATTGATGAAATACAATTATGCTTCTGTTTTAGCTGTTGTTATCTTCGTTGTATTAACACCATTTGCTATTTTTACGTTCCGAAATACAAAATCATATAAGGAGGGAGAATTATAATGAAAAGTACAGCAGGACAAAAAATATTACATATTTTTGTATGGATTTTCTTAATTGGAACAAGTTTCTTCGTATTGTACCCTCTTGTATATGTGGCAAGTGCGGCATTTTCTCCACAACAAAATATAGCAGCCCTTAATATTATTCCATTTGGAGATGGGCTCACTTTGAAAAATTTTGTTTATTTGTTTGAGAATACGGATTTTCCAATTTGGTTTAAGAATACATTAATTATTTCCGTAGCTACAACTGTTAGTACGGTATTTGTATGTGCTTTGAGCGCGTATATTTTTTCAAGATTTCGTTTTACTTTTAAGAAGACGATGATGATGTCACTTTTAGTATTGCAAATCTTCCCATCTTTTGTTGGAATGATTGCAATCTATGTCATTCTTTTAAGAATCAATGGATTAAATACGTTATGGGGACTTGTACTCGTATATTTAGCGGGAAATATTCCATATAACACATGGCTTGTAAAAAGTTATTTGGATACGATTCCAAGAAGTTTAGATGAGGCAGCAAGAATCGATGGAGCGAGTCATTTTCTCATCTTTAGAAGCATTGTACTTCCGGTAGCGAAACCGATTATTGTATTTTTATCAATTACAAGTTTTACAGCGCCTTGGATGGATTTCATTTTCCCAAAACTGGTACTTCGTTCTTCTAAAGTACAGACGGTAGCACTTGGGTTATTTGGTTTTGTAACCGATAAGAAAAATATGTTTGCAACATTTGCATCTGGTTCTCTTTTAATTGCAGTTCCATTTATCATTTTCTTTGTTATCACACAAAAAATGTTAATTACATCTTTAGGTGGAGGAGCAGTAAAAGAATAAATCGGATAAGAGATAGGATAAGGAGTTTATAAGTTATGAAGCATTATGGACAACAGGAAAATCTTTATTGTTTAAATCGTGGGTGGAAATTTATAGAAAAGGACTTCTCAGTGCTTCCACCAACGAAAAATCATGACGATGTCTATGGATTTGCAAAAGGTGGGGCGTGTAAAGGTCCTGCAGATACAAGTTTTGATGACTCCGATTGGGAAGTGGTAGAACTTCCTCATGATTGGGTGACAAAAAAGCAGTTTGTAGAGACAGGCTCTCCAAATCAGGGGTATAAAGAACGAGGAATTGGATGGTATCGCCTCCGTTTTGGATTGGAAGAAGAGGATAGAAAGAAACAAATTTTATTAGAATTTGAAGGAATGTCTGCCAATGCAGAAATCTATGTCAATGGAATGATTTTAAAGAGAAGTTATTCTGGTTATAACAGTTTCTGTGTGGATATGACCGATATGGCTAATTTTGGAGTTGTTCCAAATACCATTGCAATTCGAATCGATGCTTCTGCTTGGGAAGGTTGGTGGTACGAAGGGGCTGGTATTTACCGAAATGTTTGGCTTGTAAAAAAATCAGCAGCACATATTGGATATCAAGGTGTTTATATAAAACCAACGAAAATAAACGAGGAACAATGGCAGTTACAGTTAGAAACAGAAATTGAAAATAGTTTTGAGTTCTCAAAAGAAGTTACTGTTTCTCATACGATTGTTTCTCCAAAAGGAGAAGTCGTTGGTACCGTAAAAGGAGAAGCAACCGTTATCAATGGATTTGAACGAAAAAAAGTGATGGCAGAATATCAAATAGAAAATCCAGATATTTGGGATATTGAATCTCCAAGCCTCTATGAAGTTAAAACAGAACTTTACTATGAAGGAGAAAGAAAAGATTATCAAAAAAATTCCACAGGGTTTCGAACAATAGAACTTTTAGCGGATAGCGGATTTTGGTTAAATGGAAGGAATATTAAATTAAAAGGTTTTTGTAATCACCAAGACCATGCAGGAGTTGGAGTTGCTGTTTCTTATAACTTACAACAATTCCGAATTAAAAAGCTAAAGGAATTAGGAACGAATGCTTATCGCTGTGCACACAATCCTGATCCTGCAATTCTGGACATCTGTGATAGAGAAGGATTGCTTGTGATGGAAGAAAATCGTACTTTTAGTTCTGCAAAAGACGTGTTAGAAGAGGTAAAAGGCATTGTAAAAAATGCAAGAAATCATCCTTGTGTTATTCTCTATTCAGTCTTTAATGAAGAGCCATTACAAGGGACAAGAAAAGGGCATCAGATGGCTGGAAGGTTAAAAGAAGCAGTAAAAGAAATGGACGATCAACGACCTGTCCTTGGAGCTTTTAATGGTGGATATATGGAAGAAGAGGGAGCAGCAACCATTTTAGATGCAGTAGGAATTAATTACAATCCAAAGCGTTATGATGATTTCCATAAAAAATATCCTAATATTCCACTAATGGGTTCTGAAACAGCCAGTGCCTTTATGGTGCGAGGAGAATATAAAACGGATTACTCAAAAAATATCATAGATGATTATGATAGTGAATGTGCCCTTTGGGGAACAAAAGTGAAAGATACATGGCGCTATGTCAATGAACGCCCTTATGTAGCAGGAAGTTTTGTTTGGACAGGATTTGATTACCGAGGAGAACCAACGCCATTTGAATGGCCAAGTGTTGGAACTTTCTTTGGAACTTATGATAGTTGTGGATTTGAAAAAGATGCTTGCTATTTATATAAAGCTTTTTGGGGAAAAGAAAAGATGGTGCACTTAGTATCTCCATGGGCGGAAGAAAAGATGATAGGAAGCGATATTAAAGTTATGGTGACAACAAACTGTGAATATGTAAAACTTTATGTCAATGGTGAGCTTGTAAAAGAAGGAAAACCAGATGAATATGAGCAGATTACGTTTGAAATCCTATGTGAAAAAGGAGTATTGAAAGCCGAAGGTTTTATGCATGGAGAAGTAGTGGCCATCGATGAGCAAAAAACAGCGTTAAAAGAAAAGAAAATTGTAATAGAGCCTGTAGAAGATTCCATTCAAACAGGAGGACATGATATTGCAATTTTAAATGTAAAAGTGGTGGATGAACAAGGGGTTGTCGTTCCAAATGCAGAAAATAAAATTCAATTAGAAGTGGAAAATGGTATTGTAGTTGGAACGGGAAATGGAGATCCAAATTCTCATGAACCAGATGTTGCACCTTATCGCAAAGCATTCCATGGACGCTGTCAATTTCTTGTAAAACCAGAACAGGGAATGGAAAAAGATATGAAAATTCGAGCGTTTTCAGAAGGCTTAGAAGAAGAGGAAGTGACAATTACATTAGAAAAAGTGGAAGAAATACCATATATTGTTCCAATTAAAGAGAAAATTGTGGAAGGTTGGAGACTGTATTATGAACTATTCGATGAAATGCCAGATGCGAAGATGAAAACCGATCGCAATGATATGAACAGTTTTGAACCAGTAAACTTTACAGGACAGCCACAACCAGAATTATCAGGGAAATTAGAACAATATGCAATGTATCGAACTCAATATGATTTTGGACAGGCAAAAGAAGAACGAAACCTTTATTTTACAGATGTAAAGGGATATGTTTGGATTTATTTTGATGGAGAAGAAGTATTTTGTCGTACCGACTCCTTTGGAGGTTCCATTATTTTACCACTTGAAGAAACTTTTGTTGGAAAACATGAAGTAACGGTTGTTGTTTATAATGGAAATAAAGAGTATCCGGAAGCGGGTATTTGTAATCAAGTATTATTAACTACAAAATAACAATGAGAAACGAAGTGAAGATAAGTATATATAAAAATATTTATCTTCACTTTTATCATCTTATTTTCAAAAAAGAACGCAATCAAGTGGTATGGGGAGTTACAACTTTCACTTGATGGAGCGTTTCTATAAATGATAAAAGAAAAGGAGAAGCGTAAAATGAAGAAATGTAGATGGAAAAAATGGGTGAGTATTAGTGTAGCGATTGGATTAATGATAAGCAGTTTTGGAAGTTTATCAAAAGGAAAACTTGTAAAAGCAGAATCAATAACTATGACGCAGACAGAGGAAAGGGATGATGGGGTTGAACCTGTAAAAGCGGACATTTTTGTGGAGCGTGTAACAGGAATGAGAAATGGATTTATTAAAGGAGTCGATCTTTCTAGTATTCTTTCTTTAGAAGAAAGTGGTGTTAAATTTTATACAAGTACAGGCGAAGAAAAAGATGTGTTTCAACAGTTTGCAGATGGAGGAGCAAATTATGTCCGAGTTCGTGTGTGGAATGATCCGTATGATTCTAACGGAAATGGATATGGTGGTGGCAATAATGATGTAAATAAAGCTGCTCAAATTGGAAAGCGTGCAAAAGATGCCGGAATGAAATTGTTAGTTGATTTTCATTTATCTGATTTTTGGACAGATCCAGGAAAACAACAAGCACCAAAGATATGGAAAAATATGACGATATCAGAAAAAGAACAGGCAGTCTATGACTATGTAAAAAAGTCTTTAAAAACTATTTCAGATGTTGGAGTCGATATTGGTATGGTCCAAATTGGAAATGAAACGAACAATGGGGTTTGTGGAGAGACAACTGCCTCATGGGAGAATATGTGTAAAATTTTCAGCGCAGGAAGTAAGGCGGTTCGAGAATTTGATAAAGAGATAAATGGAACAAAAGAAAATAAAGTAAAAGTAGTGCTTCATTTTACAAACCCTGAAAAAACAGGAAGTTATGATAATTTTGCCAAAATGTTAGATACATATCAGGTGGATTATGATGTGTTTGCCAGTTCTTATTATCCATTTTGGCATGGAACGTTAGAGAACTTAACTTCTGTTTTAAATACAATTGCCACTACCTATGGAAAAGAAGTTATGGTAAGTGAAACTTCTTATGTATATACCGCAGAAGAAGGAGATGGACATGACAATTATGCTCCAAAAAATGGAGAAAAAGATGGATTAACTTTAAATTACCCTGTTTCTGTACAAGGACAGGCAGAAGCAGTTCGTGATGTGATGCAAGCAGTTGCTAATATTGGAGAAAAGGGGTTAGGAGTTTTTTATTGGGAGCCTGCTTGGTTACCAGTTGGTACACCAGAGCAGTTAGAGGAAAATAAAGTGCTTTGGGAAAAATATGGTTCTGGTTGGGCAAGTAGTTATGCGAAAGAATACGATCCTGATGATGCTGGAAAGTGGTATGGAGGTTGTGCTGTAGAAAATGAGGCCATGTTTGATTTTAATGGAATAGTATTGCCATCTCTTTCTATCTTTAATTATGTGGATACGGGAGCTTATACAGAGTTAAAAGTTGAAGAGGCAGAAAATATTTCAATGGAAGTGGAGTATGGGGATTCTTTTACTCTTCCAGAGATAGTAAAAGCACGATATAACGATCGGACAGAGGGAACGATACAGCTACCAGTTCGTTGGTCAGAAGAAGAAGTGGAGAAAGTAAACACAAAAAAAGTTGGAACATATGAAGTAACAGGAAAAGTTTCTGATAGTATAAAAGTAACGGCGACGATTACAGTAAAAGCACAAAACTTAATAAAAGAAGGAGGGTTTGAAGGGGGAGACTCTAATTGGAAAATTACAAATTATATGACAAATGAAAGCAGTCAAAATGAGTTAGAAGTAAAGGAAAACTGTGATCAAAAATCAGGAGCATATGGATTACATTTTTGGAATTCAGAAGGGGTTGATTTTGAAGTTTCTCAAACCATTACAGGATTAGAAGCAGGAACTTATACTTATAAGATGGCTTTACAAGGAGGGGATGGAGGAGAAAATGAAGAAATCTATATTTATGCCGATAATGGAAAAGAGCGGAAAATAAAGAATACAAGTTTAAATGGTTGGAAAAATTGGCAAGAACCAGAAATCAACAATATTGAGGTGAAAAAAGGAGATTCTCTCACAATTGGAATTATTGTAAAAGCGGGTGCAGGCGCATGGGGAACATTAGATGATTTTGTGTTGATGAAAGAAGAAAAACCATCGACGCCAAAAATACAGAAATTAGTGAGAAAAGGTAAAAAGATGTCCATACTTGTATCTGGAGATAAGGAGAATATAGGATATGAAATGATCTATTCTACAAATAAGAAATTTAAAGCACCGAAAAAAGTAGTTCTATTTCAAGGAAAGAAAAAAACGGTGACAGTATTCAGTAGCAAAAAGAAATATTATGTAAAAGTGCGGGCCTACACATTAGATTCTATGAATAGTAAAGTTTATAGTAAATATAGCAAAGTAAAAGTGATCTAGAAATACCCAATCTATAATTTGAAAATTCCATATAATATGGTAGTATAAATACAAAGAAGAATAACGAGTTGGGAGGATCAATATGCCTACGATTAAGGATATTGCAAAATATGCAGGAGTATCGCATGGGACAGTTTCCAATGTTTTGAATAGAAAAGGAAATACACTAGTAAAAGAAGGATAAGAGTGGAGGATGCGTATGATTAAAAATGTTATTTTTGATGTAGGAAAAGTATTAGTGGAATATGATCCAGATTCTTATATGGAGCGGTTAGGATTTGATTCGAAAACGAGACAAGCCGTGAATCAGGCTATGTTTCAAAATCCTCTATGGGAAGAATCCGATCGAGGAAAATTATCAACAGAAGAGTTATTAGAAAAATTTATTTTTAATAATAAAGAGTACAAGGAGGAGATAACAAAAGCGTATCAGACGGTAGGAGATACGATAAAATTATTTCCATATAGTGTTGCTTGGATTAAGGAATTAAAACAAAGAGGATATCGTGTCTATATTTTATCCAATTATGCTGAAATTACATATGAACAGACAAAAGAAGAGATGGAATTTCTGCCTTATGTAGATGGTGCTGTGTTTTCTTTCCAATGTAAGTGGATAAAGCCGGAGAGAGAAATTTATGAAGAATTGTGCAGGAAGTATTCGATAGAACCAAGAGAAAGTGTATTTTTGGATGATCGACTTGAGAATATTGAACAAGCACGCAACTTGGGCTTCTTTGGAATCCAATTTGAGAGCTATGAACAAGGGGTAAAGGAGTTAGAACGAATATTGAATCAAAAATAGAATAGTAAAAGTGTCTTTATAAAATTAAGTAGAAGAAAAAATAGGATAAGATTTTGTTAAAAAATTTCTTGACAAACTAAAATTAGATGTTATAATATGAATTACATTAAGTTAGTTTTAACTAACTTTGTATTTCCTTATAAACTACTATTACACTACTATTATACTACGAAAAAAGCTCCGTTTCATGTTTCATGAGATGGAGCTTTTTTCTTTCATAGGAAATGCCTTGTTACGTTAATTTGTAAAAGTGTTGCTTTCCTATGAAATAAAAAAGTACTGGGTGTAAGCGATGCATACTTTGTTCTGTTCTAGTAATAATAGACTGTTTTATTAAATTAATAATAAAGTTCCAATGAGCAAAAAGGAAACACCGAGTTTGGTTCGATTGGAAATCGTTTCTTTTAATACAAAGTAGGAGAAAATAACCGTTACCAATATGCTCAGTTTATCAATTGGCACGACAACACTTGCATTACCATCTTGTAAAGCACGGTAATAGCAAATCCAAGAAGCACCTGTTGCAATTCCTGATAACAATAAATACAGCCAACTTTTCCTTGAAATCTGTTTTAATTCTTTTTGTTTTCCTTGAATGAAAACAAGTCCCCAAGCGCAAATAAGAACAAAAATGGTTCGTATAGCAGTTCCTAACTGGGAGTTTACATTTTCAATTCCAATTTTTCCGAATATGGCAGTTAAGCTAGCAAAAAAGGCAGATCCAAATCCATAAAAAAGCCAACGATAATCCGTAGTATTATGAGATTTTAACTCTGCTAGGGAGCGGAGTCCTGTCATAAGCCATGTACCAAAAGCGATGAATAAAATTCCACCAAGGCTTTTCAGTGAAATTGGTTCTTTTAAAAAGAAAAAGGCTAAGAGAATGGTCAGGATGGTACTTGTTTTATCAATGGCAGACACTTTATTTACTTCTCCAAGTTGCATGGCACGAAAATAAAAGAGCCATGAAATTCCAGTGCTCACTCCTGATAAAATAAGAAAACAGAGAGTGTAAAATGTGATAGAAGTAATTTCCGTTTGATGTCCACTGATAAAAACGAGAAGCCAAGAAAAGAATAAAACAACAGTTGTTCGAATGGCAGTTGCCAAATGGGAGTTTACGGATTCAATTCCGATTTTTGATAAGATTGCCGTTAATCCTGCAAAAATAGAGGAAGCAATTGCAAATAAGATCCACATAATAGGTCCTTTCTTTCATAAATTTTTGTATTTGTTGTGCATGATAAATAATAAAAAATAATCAGGATATAGTTTATGAATACCTTATTTTGGAAAATAAAAAAAGACTTGACAAAATAAGAATAGCTCCTATATAATTTAACACATGTTACTGTTAGTGTAAACTAACCAAATGATAAAATAAAGAAAAATAAATTGGAAAATAGAAAAAATAATTGGAATAAAGAGGAAAAAATATATAAGAAATCAGTAAACAGATTTTATATTTTTTTTTCTTAAATGATTAGCTTAGACTAACTTTTTGAAAATATTCCATATAAGTTGAGGGATTTTCCAAGAAGATAAAAGAAAGGATTTCACTATGGAAAGAACAGAAGTAAGCACAGTTAAGAAAAATGGAAAAAAGAGTCGTGTGCTTACCTATGGCATTTTGATTGTGGCTTTACTCATATTGTCAATTGTGTCTATTAGCATAGGGGCAGAAGAGTTTCATCTAATGGATTTGTTAAGAGGAAATGGAAAAGAGTATTTCCTTGTCAATATTAGTCGCTTGCCAAGAACATTTAGCATTATTATTACTGGAGCTCTTTTGAGTTTAGCAGGCTTGATTATGCAAACTATTACAAACAATCGATTTGTCTCTCCATCGACAGCAGGTACGATGGAATGGTGCCGTATGGGTGTAGCAATTTCCATTTTATTTGCAGGAAGCCAAGCCACAATGATGAAAGTTATTTTAGCTTTTGGAGTTGCTTTTGTAGGAACGATTTTATTTATGGTTTTATTAAATGGCTTGCAAGTAAAAAATGCGTTTATTGTTCCATTAATTGGTATGATGATGGGAAATGTGGTAAGTTCCATTACGACTTTTTTTGCGTATCAATACGATATTGTTCAAAATATTTCCTCTTGGTTACAAGGGAATTTTTCGCTTGTTATTAAAGGAAGGTATGAGATGTTATATCTTGGGATTCCCTGTTTGATTCTTGTTTACTTTTACGCTAGTAAATTTACAATTGCAGGAATGGGAGAGTCCTTTTCCACAAGTCTTGGATTAAACCATAAGAGAGTTGTCATGATTGGATTAGTTGTTGTGGCATTTACAACCTCTCTTGTTGTTGTAACCGTTGGAAGTATTCCTTTTATTGGGTTAATTGTGCCTAACTTAGTATCTCTTTATCATGGAGATAACTTAAAAGGAACCTTATTTGAAACCGCTTTATTAGGTGCTATTTTTGTTATGGCTTGTGATATTTTTGGAAGAATCATTATTGCGCCATATGAGATGAATATTAGTGTTGTGGTCAGCGTAATTGGAAGCTTTTTATTTACCATATTATTATTTTGGAAAAATAGAAAGGGAGGTACGTAATGGAGATGACAAAGAAACGTATTTCTTCAAAAAAAATGATTGGGATTTTAGCACTTCTCACGGCTGTTGCCATACTTATTTTTCTTGGTTGGGGTCTGAATCAAGATAATATGGGATTTTTTCTACCAAGAAGATTAAAGAAAATAGGAGCTATGTTGCTTACGAGTTATTGTATTGGTTATTCTTCTGTAACATTTCAGACAGTGACCAATAATAAAATTTTAACACCAAGTGTTATGGGATTAGATTCTTTATATTTATTTATCCAGACCGTTATTGTATTTTTCTTTGGCTCAAAACAGTTAACGATGATGACAGGAATGAGCAGCTATTTTCTTTCCATTGGAGCGATGCTTGTTTTTTCTTTTCTGCTCTTTGCTCTTTTATTTTGGAAAGAAGGGAAAAGTGTTTACTTTTTAGTTCTTGCTGGAATGATTGTTGGTGGGTTGTTTAATGGATTAGCAACATTTATGCAAGTACTATTAGACCCAAATGAATTTTTGATTTTGCAAGGAAAGATGTTTGCAGGCTTTGATAAGATTAATGAAGATTTATTTGGAATCAGTATTCTCATCGTATTAGGAAGTATGATTTTAACTTGGCGCGATTGTAGAACCCTAGATGCGATGGCATTAGGACAAGATCATGCCATTAGTTTAGGAATTCCTTATCGAAGAATGCTATTTAAAAATTTGATGAATACAGCAGTTCTTGTGGCGGTATCCACAGCATTAACAGGTCCTATTACGTTTTTAGGAATTTTAGTTGCAAGTTTGTCACGAGAAATGCTTATAACATATCACCATAGTACAAGAATTTTAGGAGCTTTTTTCTTAGGAGCTTTTGCATTGATTTTTGGACAGATGGTAGTAGAACGAGTATTTGAATTTAATACGACGATTAGTGTTATTGTAAACTTTGTCGGTGGAATTTACTTTATTTACTTAATGGTTAAGGAGGCGAAACGATGATTGCAACAAAAGGAATTCAAAAAAGTTATGGAGAAAAAAAGGTTGTTGATAATGTCACAATAGAACTACCAAAAGAAAAGATTATCGCTTTTGTTGGAAGTAACGGAGCAGGAAAAAGTACAGTGCTTTCCATTATCAGTCGAACGCTTTCAAAAGATTTAGGAGAAGTTTATATTGATGAAGTTGAGTTAAAAAATTGGAAGACACAGGTACTTGCTAAAAAACTTTCCATATTAAAACAGACCAATCATTTAAATATTCGTCTGACAGTCAAAGAGCTTGTGGAATTTGGAAGATTCCCTTATTCAAAAGGAAAATTGACAAAGGAAGACGAGAAAAAAGTAGAAGAAGCCATTGACTATATGGAATTAAAAGAGTTGCAAGATCGCTATTTAGATGAATTAAGTGGTGGACAAAGACAGATGGCATTTATTGCCATGGTCATCGCACAGGATACAGAATATATCTTTTTGGATGAACCGTTAAACAACTTAGATATGCGACATTCCGTACAGATTATGAAAGTATTAAAACGTTTGATTAAAGAAAAAGGAAAGACCATTATGGTCGTTATCCATGATATTAATTTTGTTTCTTGTTATGCGGATCATATTGTAGCCATGAGAAATGGACAAGTGATCTGTCAAGGGGATACAGAAGAAGTGATTGATGAAAACGTATTAAAAGAAATCTATGGCATGGATATCTCAGTAAAAACAATCGATGGAAAGAAGATCTGTTTCTACTATCAATAAAATATCGATAGAATAATGCTGATAAAAGGACAGATTTTTTATAGAGAAACAACGATAAAAATCAACATAAAGGAAGGAAAATGATATGAGAAAAATTTTACCAGCTGTGTTATGTACAGCATTAGCAGTTTCAATGTTAGTAGGTTGTGGAAACACAAAATCAGGAGCAGAAGCGACAACAAAAACAGAAGTGACAACAAGTGCTGAGGGTACAGATGCTACTGCTAGCGCAAGTAAAACAGAAAAAGGGGAAGAAAGCCAAAGCGTGGAAGATAGCTATACCGTAAATGAAGATGAGATGACAATTGTACATTCAAAAGGAACTTCTGTAGTACCGATGAATCCAAAGAAAGCGGTCGTTTTTGACTTAGGAATTTTAGATATTATTGATGCATTAGATATTGATACAGAAGTAGCAGTTCCTACAGAAAACTTAACTTCTTATTTAGACCAATATGCAACAGCTACCAATGCAGGTGGAATTAAACAACCAGATATCGAGGGAATTTATGAGTTTAAACCAGATGTTATCTTTATTAGCGGACGTCAAAGTGATTACTATGAGGAACTCAATAAAATTGCTCCAACTGTCTATATCGATCAAGAAGCTGCCAATTATATGGGAGATTTCGAAAGAAATGTAAATATGATTGCTGAGTTATTTGGAAAACAAGATGAGGCAACAGAAAAGTTAAAAGAAATCGAAGCATTAGTGAAAGAAGGACAGGAAAAAGCAGAAAAAAGTGGTAAAAATGCGCTTGTAATTTTAACAAATGATGGTAGCCTTAGCGCTTATGGAAAAGGTTCCCGTTTTGGAATCGTACATGATGTTCTTAATGTAAAAGCAGCTGATGATACAATTGAAGTATCTACACACGGTCAAGAAGCAAGTTTTGAATATATTTCAAAAGTAAATCCAGATATCTTATTTGTTATCGATCGTACTGCTGTTGTTGGTGGAGAAGTAAAAGCGTCTGATACATTAGATAACGATTTAGTAAAAGGTACAAATGCTGGAAAAAATAATGAAATTATTTACTTAGAACCAGATACATGGTACCTTGGTGGAGCAGGTCTTACTTCTGTAAAAGAGATGATTCAAGAAGTTGTTAATGCATTATAAAAAGCGAAGATAATAAAAAAATAAGAGGAAAGAAAAAGAGCCATTGTAAAAGATAGGATACAATGGCTCTTTGTTTTATCATAAGAAATTTCGATTTCCTATTGATTTTTTCTATTTTTTAAATAAGTTTCAATCATTTCTTGATCTAATTCAAGTTTTTGGGCTACAAAAGGAAGTTCCATTCCACTTTCTATCATAATAACAGCCGCTTCTAACTTCCCTTCTAACTTCCCTTCCAATCTGCCTTCTAATTTTCCTTCTTCCCAATTTTCCCGATCTCTCATAAATAAAGTCATATAGTCTCGCCTCCATTTCTCGTTTTTCTTGATGATAGTAACTTCTTGTTCCAGTTCTTTCACAAAAACATCTTCATTTTTTTCGCCGTCTAAATACTTTAAAAATGCTTTTACTTCGTTGCTAACATTTTCCTTTACTCCCTTTGTGTTAAAAAAAAGTTTATATGCCTCATCTTGTAATAGTAAAGTTTGGTCTTCTTGACATTTTGTTTGAAAAGTATATCGATACAAGCCTTTTCCAAATGGATCAAAAGTGCAAATAAAAATCACAAAACTTTTTTTAAGTTGATCGTAGTTATCACCTTTATTGATATGGTTTAAATCAATCATTCCTTGATAATAGCGGCTTCTTTTGGGTAATATACTTTTCTTGGTCATTCGAGTTTGAATTTCTACATTGTATATCGTTTCTGTTTCATCTTCTACATAAATATCAAGTCTTACGCCTTTGGCATCAATAGCAAGATCGATCGCTTTTTGTGGTTCTGGATATTCAATCTTTGTTATCTTGATATTTAATAGTCGTTGGAGCATTTTTTGACACAATTTTGCATTGCTCATAACGGCTCCAAAGAGGAAGTCATTACTTAAAGTTAAGTTTTCCCATGATTTTTCAAATTCATTATTTAACATGATTACTCCTTGTCCCTCTCCATCGTACAAGAAATATCATAATGATAGATATTTATATTTAGTATAGCATACAAAAAATGGTTTCTCAATCTTGCGCTAGTCAAAGTTTCAAATATATTGCATAGAAATATAATATTAAATGAAAAGTCTAATCCCCCAGCTATGCTGGGGCGAATAGTGTAAGTGGAAACGGTGAGGATATGAATAAAAAGCCTCCTATGTTATATTGAGAATGGTGTCGCAAGCCAAACTCAAACATAGGAGGTGGTCCAAATGGACAATAGAAGCATATCACATACTCGATGGAAATGCCAATACCATATTGTATTTATTCCAAAATATCGTAAAAAAGTACTATATGGAAAAATTAGAGAAGACATAAGAGAAATAATCAGTACATTATGTAAATATAAAAATGTAGAAATTATTGCAGGAGCAGTTTGTATCGATCATATTCATCTTAGTGTAGCAATACCACCAAAGTTAAGTGTTTCAAGTTTCATGGGATATTTAAAAGGAAAGAGTACACTAATGATTTATGACAGACATCCAGAATTGCAAAGTAAATGGAATAAAGCATTTTGGGCACGAGGATATTATGTTGAAACAATCGGTAATATCACCGATGAAGCTGTACAGAAATATATAAAAGAGCAAGCAGAAGAATCAAGAAAAGAAGATTCTAATAGTACCGCTTTATAGCGGACCAGTAAAAGTGCTTGCGATACCGCCCTTTGGGGCGAGCAGTAATATAGCCCTTTTGAGGGCTAATATCAAACCACCAGTTGAACTCAACATCATAAACTTAAGAAATTATATAAAGTATAACCTCTATATTTCTATGTTATAATTAAGAAAAAGAGGTGTTAAACAAAAAAACTTATGAGAAAAGATTTGAAAAACTGATTCAATTGTTATCCAGT
>DVIZ01000184.1 GCA_018710905.1 Candidatus Scybalomonas excrementigallinarum
TAATTTGAATGAAAATAGATTGTAATAGTAGTTTGTTGTGAAAAATGCATAAAAAATAGTGTCAAAAAATGTTGAAAAGGTAAAAATATATATTTTTACTGATAAAAACTTGAAAGTTTTACTAAAATTTGCTAAGATGAATTTACTAAAAAAACTCAAGGAGGAATCAATATGAGAGTGAAAAAAATGATTGTGGCAACGTTAGTTTTCGCTATGACAACGGCAACGATGTTAACTGGATGCGGTGGTAAAGGTGGAGAAGCGGCTACTACAGCAGATGGAAAAGCAAAAATCCGTTTTGCGTCATGGGATACAGCAGAGGATGTGGATCGGCAACAGAAACTGGTGGACAAATTTAATGCAGAGCATGATGACATTGAGGTAACGCTTGAGGCTTATGGAAGTGAATTTGATACAAAGATTAGTGCAGGAATGGGATCAGGGGATGCACCAGATGTTATGTATATGTGGGATTATCCATCTTATTATAAAGGATTAGAACCACTTGATTCCTACATTGAGAAAGAAGGAGCGGAATATAAGAGCAATTTCTATGATACTCTTTGGTCTTATAACTCTTTAGATGGAACGACTTATGGGATTCCAGTTGGATTTACAACCCATTGTCTTTTCTATAATAAAGATTTATTTAAACAAGCAGGGATAGCGGAACCAACAAATGATTGGACATGGGATGATGTAAAAGAAGCTTCTAAGCAGATTTCAGAAAAATTAGATGGGATTAAAGGATTCTCTTTCCAGATGAAACCAGATCCTTATGATTTTGAAATGTATTTATGGAGCAACGGAAGTAGCTATGTTGACCAAGATGGTAACTTAGAAGGAAGTTTAAATTCTGAACAGTCTGTACAAGTATTGCAGATGTTCCAAGAAATGGAAAAAGAAGGATGTGCGGTTGCCACAGAACAAACAGGTACCGATGAATTCCGTGCCGGTCAAACAGCCATGTATGTATATGGTTCTTGGGCAATTGACAGTTTAAATACAGATGGAGTAAACTATGGTGTTGTAACAATTCCATCTTTTGCTGGACAGGAAAAATCTAAGAGTATTTTAAGTTCTTCCGGTGTATCCATTTCAAAAGATTGCAAAAACAAAGAAGCTGCTTGGGAATTTGTAAAATTCTGGACAAGCGAAGAAATGAACAAAGAAAGAATTGGACTAGAACTTCCAGTATTATATAGCGTAGTAGAAGCAGAAGGTATTATGGAACAACCAGAATATGCACCATTTTATACAATGCTTGAACAAAGTGAAGGAACAACACCAGCAAGTTTCTTAATTGAAAGCTGGCCAGAATTAAAAGATACACTTTCTCTTTCTTTTGAACGTATCTTTAATCCAAGTTCAATGGAAGATCCAAAAACAGTATTAGATGAAGCTGCTATGCAATAAGGCGTAGCAGTTTAGAATGGGAGGAGAACCAATGAATAAGAAGTCATTTTGGAAGAAATCAACCCCATATCTCTTTATTTTACCGTGGATTATCGGGTTTTTAGTATTTACAGCAGGACCGCTTATCCTATCACTTATTATGAGTTTCTTTGACTGGCCAATTACTGGGTCGCCAGAGTTTATTGGAATTGGAAACTATGTAAAGATGTTTACATCGGATCCACAATTTAAGAAATCGTTAATTATCAGCTTAAAATATGCAGCGATTTTTGTTCCATTGAATATGGGAATTGCCTTATTTTTAGCCATGTTAATTACACAGCCAGTTAAGGGAGTAAAAATTTACCGTACATTATTTTATATTCCGGCTGTTATTTCAGGAGTAGCAGTTTCTATTATTTGGGGTTGGATTTTAAAGGGAGATTATGGTGTATTAAACTATTTATTATCATTACTTGGTATTAAAGGGCCGAACTGGTTGGTCGATCCATCTTGGGCGCTTCTAGCGGTTATTATTGCCAGTGCCTTTGGAGTTGGTACGATGATGCTTATCTTTTACACAGATATTAAAAATATACCAAATGATATTTATGAAGCAGTATCTTTAGATGGTGCAAGCCCTGCAAGACAGTTCTTTAGCATCACACTGCCAATTATTACACCAACGATTTTATTTAACTTAATTACCTCTTTAATTAGTTCATTCCAACAAGTAACACTGGTTATGTTGTTAACCGGTGGTGGTCCATTGAAATCCACTTATTTCTACGGACTTTATACTTATAATAACGCATTTAAGTATCATAAATTAGGATATGCAAGTGCCAATGCGTGGGTTATGTTCGTTATTATTTTAATACTAACAGCACTGGTATTTAAATCTTCTTCTGCATGGGTATTTTATGAAACAGAAGCAAAAACAGTAAAAAGTAAGCAAAAAGGAGGGAAAAGGAAATGAGAATGTCAAAGAAAGCAAAAGTCGTTATATACGTTTTACTGACTTTAGTAGCAATTTATTTTATGGCACCATTTGTTTATTTGTTTTTCTCGACTTTTAAAACAGAGGCAGAAGCCATTGCTTATCCTCCAAAGTTATTTCCATCAAAGTGGCTTGTTAGCAACTTCATAGAAGCATGGAAAGCACAGCCATTTGGAACTTATCTATGGAACTCCATTCTTGTTACCGTTTTAACAACTGCAGGACAGATTATTTCATGTTCTTTAGTTGCTTACGGGTTTGCACGTTTTGAGTTTAAAGGAAAAAATATTTTATTTATGATTTTATTATCTACGATGATGATTCCATGGGATGTAACAATGATTCCACAATATATGGAATTTAATCTCTTTGGTTGGATTAATACATTAAAACCTTTGATTATCCCTGCATGGTTTGGTTCTGCTTATTATATTTTCTTAATGAGACAGTTCTTAATGGGAGTGCCAAAGGATTTTGAAGAGGCAGCACTTATCGATGGAGCCAATCAATTTCAAATTTATTGGAAAATCTTTATGCCAATCTTAAAGCCATCTTTGATTTTAGTAGGTGTGCTCAATATGATCACGGTATGGAACGATTACCTTGGACCATTGATTTTCTTACAAGACAGAAAAAAATATACATTAGCATTAGGACTTGCTTCTTTTAAAGGAGTCCATGAAACACAGATTATACCAATGCTCTGTATTACTGTTATTATGATTATTCCTCCAATTATCGTATTTATTATTGCACAAAAATACATTGTTGAGGGAACCGGTGGAGCAATTAAATAATGAAGGGATTCAAGTTCGCAAAGCGTATGTTTCATTGTTATTTAAGATAGGACACTGTGAAAAAGGGGTTGTTACAACTGGTATCCTTAAGTAGTAACAATCCCTTTTGTATGTAAAAAAAGAAAAGCAAGGAGATAGAAATATGACTAGAAGAATTATGAAAAGATGGGAAAATCCAATGTTAGAACATATTGGAAGAAGAGAGGCTAGAACAGCATTTTATAAAGATTCTTCTGAACATCGTTCCTTAAATGGAGACTGGAAGTTTTGTTATTTAGAAGCGCCAGAACTGTCTCCAAATGGGTTTATGCTAGAAGAAACAAATTGCGATGAATGGGATACGATAGATGTGCCATCTGTTTGGCAGCTTCGTGGATATGATAAGATGCATTATACGGACGTGTGGTACTTATTCCCAATTCGGCCACCGTTTGTCCCATCAAAAAATCCGACTGGAATTTATAGAAAACAGATTACACTAACAAAAGAAGATTTTCAAAAAGACATCATTTTAAAATTTCATGGTGTGGACAGTGCTTTTGATGTTTGGCTCAATGGAAATCATGTAGGGTATAGTAAAGTCAGCCGTCTTCCAAGTGAATTTGACATTACTTCTTTTGTAAAAGAAGGGAAAAATACGATTGTAGCAAGAGTATATAAGTGGTCAGATGGAACGTATTTAGAAGATCAGGATATGTGGTGGTATTCTGGAATTTATCGGGACGTGGAGCTTATTTTAGAACCAAAAGATGGTATTTTTGATTGCTCTGTTGTTGGAGATTTAACAGGAGAAGGAGAAAATCCTTATGCTCATGGTTTATTAAAAGTAAATATTACGACAAAACAGGAAACAACAGGAAAATTTTTCTTAGAAAAAGACGGAAAAGTTGTTGTAGATGGAACGTTTGAGACAACAAACAATAAGGCACTTATAAAAGAAGTGATTCCAAACGTAGAAAAATGGACTGCAGAAACACCAGCTCTTTATACATTGACCGTACAAACAAAGAGCCAAGAAGTAAAAGTACGAGTGGGATTTCGAAAAATTGAATTAATAGACAATAATTTTACAGTCAATGGAACTGTCATTTTATTAAACGGTGTGAATCGCCATGATTATGATCCAAAAGAAGGCAGAACCGTCACTTATGAGCGAATGAAAGAGGATGTCATTCTTATGAAACAGTCCAATATCAATGCGGTTCGCTGTTCTCACTATCCAGCAAATGAAGCTTTTTATGATCTTTGTGATGAATATGGCCTTTATGTCATTGACGAAGCGGATTTGGAATGTCATGGATTTGAATGGGTGGAAAATTATGAGTGGATTACTGATGATAAAAACTGGGAAAAAGCCTATGTGGATCGCAGTGTTCGTATGGTAAAACGAGATCGAAATCATCCATCTATTATTATGTGGTCCATGGGCAATGAATCCACATTTGGATGCAACTTTGTAGAAACAGCAAAAGCCATTAAAGCTTTAGATACTACAAGACTCGTTCATTATGAAGGAGATTTTGAAGCGGAAGTGACGGACGTATATTCTACCATGTATACGAGATTAAAACCATTAAAAGAAGTGGCAGAGTATAGGAAAAAAGGAAAGAAACCACATATTATGTGCGAATACGGTCATGCCATGGGAAATGGACCAGGGGGATTAAAAGCCTACCAAGATATGTATCGTAAGTATAAACGATTACAAGGTGGATTCCTTTGGGAATGGTATGATCATGGAATTTATACAAATGACGGAGAAAAGGAATATTATCGCTATGGTGGAAACTTTTCCGATTTCCCAACAAACGGAAATTTCTGTATCGATGGAATTTTAATGCCAGATCGCACTCCTTCTCCAGCATTATTCGAATATAAACAAGTAATTGCACAAGTGAGCGTTGAAAAGTGCTTAGGAAAAGAAAGAGAAGTTCTCGTAAAAAATTACTATGACTTTTTAGACTTATCTTTTGTCCAATTAAACTGGCAAGTAACCGATGGAGAACGCATTATTGAAGAAGGCGTTGTGGATTCTTTAACAGCAAAACCTCATGGAGAAGAACGGGTTTTCGTTCCGTTTAAAGCCTTTTCACCAGAAAAAAATGTAGATTATTATCTAAATATTTTTGTTGTTCAAAAAGAAGAGAATTTATATGCAAAAGCAGGCCATAAAATCGCAAACTATCAATTTCCTCTTTCTGTAAAACAAGTAGTATTCGAAGAAAGGGCCATGGGAAATCCACTTACAGTTACAGAAGAAGCTGGCGTTTTAACAGTAAAAAATGATAGGATTTCCGTGAAATTCCATACGGTATTTGGAACACTATTATCCGTGGAAAGCAATGGAAACGTGTGGTTGGAGGAAGGTCCAGAGATGACCGTTTATCGAGCAACTATCGATAATGATATGTATAAAAAAGAAGATTGGATGAATAAACATTTTATCACAACAGGAACCGAACAGTTAGATGCTTATCATTATGAGGTAAGAGAACAAGAAGTGGTTGTGACAATGAAAAAATATTTTGGATGTTATAATCAATCTTGGGGATTTGAATGTGATTATGTCTATACGGTTTATGCTTGTGGACAAGTAAAAGTAGAATTGACAGGAAAAGAAGTACAAAATGGAAAATTAGAACCAGAATTTTTACCAAGAATTGGTGTTGTTATGAAGGCGGAAAAATCTCTTCAAAATACCATTTGGTATGGAAGAGGAGAAGGGGAAAATTATCCAGATAGTAAAGAGGCATGCCTTATGGGTATTTATCGAAGCACCGTAGAGGATATGGGAACAAACTATGTATATCCACAAGAAAATGGTCATAGAGAAGACGTAAGATGGTTTGGTATTGGAGATGGAGAGCATACACTTCTTTGTACAATGAAACAACCTCTTGGTTTAAACTTAGCCAACTATACCGATGAAAGTTTAGAAAAGGCAAATCATCCATGGCAAATAGAAAAGGCGGATCAGGTGATCATTCATTTAGATTACGCTCATTCTGGACTTGGAAGCAATAGTTGTGGAGAAGAACAGTTAGAACAATTTAAGGTAAAACGCCAAGACTTCTCTATGTCCTTTACACTAGAAGTAGTAAAAAATGGCATGGAGATCGAGCAGGCAAGAAAACAATATCTTGACTAAAGAAAAGGAGAGCGAAATAATGATTAAGGAACGATTTTCAAAAACATTACAACCGTTTTTAAGTACCGATGATTTTTTGATCGTGCAAGATAACTATGAGGAGGAGGAGAATCTTGCAAATGAAAGTCTTTTTTGTCTTACCAATGGATATTTAGGCGTTCGTGGTAGTTATGAAGAAGGAACAAAGAAAAGTCTTCCTTATGTCTATGTGAATGGAGTGTTTGATAAATCTGAAACATTTATGCGAGAATTAGCGACTCTTCCAAACTGGATCGGGTTGAAACTTTACGTAGAAAAAGAGTTAATCGGAATCGAAAACTGTGAAATTTTAGAATTTTCACGGGTATTAGATATGAAACACGCTCTTTTAGCAAAGAGATATTTACTTCGTGATAAAAAAGGAAGAGAGACTTTAATCGAAGGAATCCGTTTTGTCAGCCGTGCTAACGTTCATCGGATGGGAATTAAAGTATGGGTGACACCCCTTAATTATAGCGGTATTTTAGAAGTGGAGAATATGATTGATGGAACCATTGTCAATTTCTTAGATGCACCACGGTTTAAAGTAAAGCATACGTATCTCGTTGCCAATGAAAAACTTTCTGATCATGGAACTTATATGGAAGTCGCTACAAGAGATAACCATCTTCATGTAGGGGTTGGCTGTACGGTAAAAGGCTATTATAACGGACAAGTGGTCAATAAAGTGCATCAATTTGGTGCATTTGGTGAACAGGCAGTAGAATTTATTGATTTTGATGTAGAAGAAAGGAAAACACTAGAACTTGTGAAATATGCAAGTGTCTATACCGAAAGAGAAGTTCCGCATTTTTCTATTCATAATAAGGTGAAAGAGGAAATCGAAAATTTTGAGCAAATAGGATTGGAAGAAGAAGTAAAAGCCCATATGGATGTTTATGCAAAAATGTGGGAGCAGGCGGATATTCGTATTGAAGGGGATTTTGATTTAGATCGGGCGATTCGATTTAATATTTTCCACTTGATGAGTACAGGAAATGAAAACGATGATCGTGTGAATGTAGGGGCAAAATTACTTCATGGAGAAGAATATGGTGGACACGCCTTTTGGGATACGGAACTTTTCATGCTTCCATTCTTTGCTTATGTCTTTCCAAAGACTGCAAAAAATCTAGAAAGTTATCGCTATCATTTGTTAAATGCAGCAAGAGAAAATGCAAAGAAAAATGGATATTTAGGAGCACAATATCCTTGGGAATCTGCGGATGATGGAACAGAACAGTGTCCAGATTGGACTATTGAACCAGATGGAACGTGTTATCGCTGTTATGTAGCGGTATATGAACATCATGTGACGGCAGCAGTCGCTTATGGAATTTATGATTATGTAAAGATTACAGGAGATCAGCAATTTTTATTGGATAAAGGTGCAGAAATCTTAATGGAAACAGCGAGATTTTGGGCGAGCCGTTGTGAATACATAGAAGAAAAAAATCGCTATGAGATCCGTCAAGTGACAGGCCCTGATGAATGGCATGAACCTGTTAACAATAATCTTTATACCAATTATCTTGCTCGTTGGAATCTTCGTTATGTGCTATCTTTAATCGAACAATTAAAGAGCGATCAGAATGAAGTTTGGAATCGTTTGCAAAAACAACTTTCCATTACGGAAGAAGAAATTGCTTTATGGGGAGAAATTCAAAGTAAAATTTATTTACCGAGAAAAGAAGGCACGAAGCTATTGGAGCAGTTTGAAGGATATTTTGATTTAAAAGAAGTTTTAATTGAAAAATATGATGAAAATGACTGGCCAATTCGCCCTGAGGCTTTAAAAGAGACAAAGACAAGCCTAACCCAGATCATCAAACAGGCGGATGTTGTAATGCTTCTTCATTTAATGGGAGAAGAATTCGACGAAGAAACAACGAAATTAAATTATGAGTACTATGAAAAACGTACTCTTCATGGTTCTTCTTTAAGTCCAAGTATTTATTCTATCATGGGATTAAAAACAGGGGATGATTCCAAAGCCTATCGTTATTTAAAAAGAGCAGCTTTTATTGATTTATTAAATCTTCAAAAAAATACAAGAGAAGGAATTCATGCGGCCAATGCAGGAGGCGTATGGCAGACGGTCGTATTCGGTTTTGCAGGTGTCTCCATTGATAAAGAGGGAGTTTTAGAAATCGCACCAACGATGCCAAAAGAATGGTCTAAGCTAACCTTTCGGATTCATTATGGTGATGCTTGGTTAGAGATAACGATTGATGCAAATAATCAGGTAACTGTTACGGTATTAGAGGGTGGTTCGATTCAAGTAAAAATCAACAATCAACTTATGAATTTTTCATAACGGATTAGGAGGAACAATATGACCAATTATCTGGCAATTGCTGGACTTATATTAGTAACCATTATTTGGGGAGGAGGCTTTGTTGCCAGCGATATGGCGCTGGAAAGTCTTACGCCGTTTCAGATTATGGCGATTCGATTCTTTTTAGGAACGGTATTGATGGGACTCATTAGTATCAAAGACTTAAAAGGAATGAAACGAAAAGAGATTATGGCAGGAATTTGCATGGGAATTGCTTTGTTCATCGCATTTGCCCTACAAATCATTGGCTTACAGTATACGACGCCATCAAAAAATGCATTTATTACGGCGTTGAATGTTGTTATGGTTCCATTTATTGCCTTTCTTTTCCTTCATAAAAAAGTGAGTAAAAAAGGAATTATTGGGGCGATTATGGCAGTGATCGGAGTCGGGATATTATCATTAAATGCGAATTTTTCTTTAGGGCTTGGTGATTTCTTAACGCTGATTTGTGCCTTGGGATTTGCATTCCAGATCTTTTTTACAGGTCTTTTTGTAAAACAGTACCGTGCTATCGTACTAAATTTTATTCAGATGTGTACTTCTTTTGTGCTTTCTTTGTTCTTTATGTTTGTGACAGGACAATATCACCTAGAAGCCACAACAAAAGGATGGCTTAGCGTTTTATATTTAGGTGTGGTGAGTACAACCATTTGTTATTTATTACAAACAGCGTGTCAAAAACATGTGGATGAGACAAAGGCAGCGATTATTTTATCAATGGAGTCTGTGTTTGGGACTTTGTTTTCCATTCTTATTTTACATGAAAGGATTACGCTTCGTATGGTAATCGGTTGTGCCATTATTTTAGTAGCGGTTATTATTTCAAATCTTGATGAACAGACAGAAGAAAGTGTTATGGCATAAAAACATAAAAAAGAGAAAAAAGAAGAAAGGAAGGAAAACTTATGGGATATGAAGCATTTATTTTTGATCTAGATGGTGTTATTTGTCATACCGATGACTATCACTATAAAGCATGGAAAGCCGTTGCAGATGAATTAAATATTTACTTTGACGAAACGATTAATCATCGACTTCGTGGGGTTAGTCGTATGGAGAGTTTTGAAATTATTTTAGAGCGTTATGATGGAACGATGAGTGAGGAAGAGAAAATTCATTATACTACAAAGAAAAATGAAATCTATAAAGAATTGTTAAAAAATATGAGCCCTTCCGATTTATCAAAAGAAGTCAAAGATACATTGGATGCATTAAGAAATCGTGGTATGAAATTAGCCATCGGTTCTTCTAGTAAAAATGCAAAGTTTATTTTAGGACAACTTGGGCTTTTTGACTATTTTGATGCGATTTCCGATGGAAATAATATTACAAAATCAAAACCAGATCCAGAAGTATTTTTAAAAGCAGCGGAATATATAAAAAAATCACCAGAAAAATGCATTGTAGTAGAAGATGCAAAAGCAGGATTAGAAGCAGGAATTGCAGGTGGATTTGCCTGTGCTGCGATTGGAGATGCTACAAAAAGTGGTCTTGCAAACTGGAATTTAAATACGTTTTCTGATTTACTAAATATTTAGTAAAAAAATAGTAATCAATAGGGACTGTCGCAAAATGGAATGTTCATCTTGTGGCAGTCCTTCAAGCTATTGACTAGTTTTGGAGGGAAAGAGAAAGAAAAAATATTAAAAGCCTTGTCTTTGTAATAAACTTGATAAGGACATTCGGATATGGTAAAATTTTAGCATACCAATATTTATCATAGAAAGTTAGGGGAATTTAGATGGCAACAATTAAAGAAATAGCAGAAATAGCGGGAGTTTCGGTTGCAACTGTTTCCAGAGTTTTGAATTATGACGAAACATTAATTGTAAAAGACGATACTAGAAAGAAAATATTCGAAGCTGCAGAGCAGTTGGATTATAAAGTCAAAAATAAGAAGAAAAAGAAAAAAAAGTTGAAATTAGGTGTTCTTTATTCCTATTCTTTGGAGGAAGAATTGGAGGACACCTTTTATCTTTCTGTTAGAGTCGCAATAGAAAAAAAGATGGAAGAGGAAGGCTATCAAAAATATCAAATTCGGAGTGCGGATACAGTAGAAAATATCAGTGGATTGGATGGAATTATTTGTTTAGGAACGTTTAGCCAGTCTATGGTGGAACGAGTCCGTTCTTTTCAAAAGCCAGCGGTATTTGTAGATGCGGTAGGGGATCGAGAACTGTTTGATTCTATTATAACGGATATGAATTATTCGGTTTTAAAGGTGATGGATTATCTTTACCAACAAGGGCATAGGAAAATTGCCTTTATTGGTGGTTCAGAATTGGATGCCGATGGAATTGAAGTTCCAGATGCTCGTCTTTCTTCCTATCAAGACTATATGAAGAAGCATGGGATTTTTGTAAAAGATTATGTAAGGATTGCGGGATTTGCACCAAAGTATGGTTATCAGCTTACAAAGGAATTGTTAGAACTTTCTGATAGACCAACTGCTATTTTTGCAGTGAATGATTCTTTGGCAGTTGGTTGCTATAAAGCCATTCATGAAAATGGTCTTCGTATTCCAGAAGATATTAGCGTTGTAGGATTTAATGACATTTCGGTTGCAAAATATTTAGTACCACCACTTACGACAGTACAGCTCCATATGGATTTTATGGGAGAACAAGCGGTGAATTTAATTGCAGAAAGAATTTTATCTGGAAGAGAAGTGAGCGTGCAGATTTTAATTCCAGCAAAATTAATGATACGAGAAAGCGTAGCGAGTATACAGGAATAGATGAAAAAGAGGAAGAGATAAAAAGGTAGAGAAATATGAATAAGCAGTTTTTATATGATATTTTGAAAGAAGTTTCTGTTTCTGGTTATGAAGAGCCAGTGCAAGAAGTAGTAAAAGAACATATGAGTTCGTATGCCGATGAAATCCGTTTTGATGAAATGAGTAATTTGACTTGTATTTTAAATCCACAAAGTGAAAGAAGGATTATGCTTTCTGCCCATGCGGATGAAATTGGACTTATGATCTCCAATATTACGAGTACAGGGAGATTACAAGTGATCGATCGGGGTGGAATTATTCAAGGGACTTATCCTGGACAACAGGTGAAGATAAAGACAAAAACTGGGGTTGTCTATGGTGTTGTAGAGATTTATCGCGGATTAATGAAAAAAGAA
Source organism: Candidatus Scybalomonas excrementigallinarum (assembly GCA_018710905.1). Taxonomy (GTDB): domain Bacteria; phylum Bacillota; class Clostridia; order Lachnospirales; family Lachnospiraceae; genus Scybalomonas; species Scybalomonas excrementigallinarum. The sequence continues at coordinate 11,832 of DVIZ01000184.1, forward strand.
AATCTGACAACCAATGATTTTAGCATTGATATTGGGGTAGAGACAAAAGAAGAGGCTGAACAATTAGTAACGTTAGGAGATCCTATTGTTTTAGATACGAATATATTAGAACTTGCTAATGGTCGATTTACAGCAAGAGCATTAGATGATAGATTAGGTGTTTTTATTATTATGGAAGCCTTAAAAAGAGCGAAAGAGTTAGGGTGTCAACATGGGATTTACTGTGCTTCTACGGTCGGGGAAGAGACAACAAAGAGTGGCGCTTATTGGACGAGTCAAAGAATTAAACCAGAGCTTGCCATTGTTGTCGATGTTACTTATGTGAGTGATACGATTGGTATGAATCCAGCAGAAATGGGAACGGTATTGCTTGGAAGAGGACCTGTTCTTTGCAATAGTCCTATTGTTGTAAAGAAATTAAATGAACAGATGAAAGAGTGTGCAAAAAAAGCAAATATTCCTGTTCAAATAGAGGCAGCGAGTCGTTTCTCTTATACCGATGGCGATAAAATTCATTTTTCCAATGATGGTGTGCCCATGGTGCTTGTGTCCATTCCTTTGCGATATATGCATAGCCCAGCAGAAGTGGCAGATGAAAAAGATGTGGAAGGTTGCATTGAATTAATTGCACAATTTCTCGCTCAATATAAAGGAATAGAATAAGAAATAGAAAAAAGAGGCTGTTATTCTTTTGGGATAACGGCCTCATTTTTTTATGTTATAGGAAATTCCTCGCAAGGCGAGTCATCCTATAACATAAAAAAGCACTACGTGCGAACGATGCGCAGGTCGCAATGGGGAAATTTTTACTTCGTAAACTGCGACCGCGCGGCAAAGTGTACGTTGCTAGAAGTTATCGAAAGTCGCGAGGATTGTGCAACGCACACTTTGTTCTATTTATTTAATACCAACGAACCATTGGGAAATCATTGTTAATTCCTTTTGTTACAAGAATTTGGTGGAGATCAATAATTCCGTTGTGGAAAGTAGCAGCACAAGCATTTAAATAAAGCTCCCACATTCTTAAAAAGCGTTCATCGAACATTTGACGTTCTTCTTCTAAATGTTTATGGAAGTTATCTGCCCAACAAAGAAGTGTTTTGTTATAGTGAAGGCGTAAGTTTTCAATATCCATTGTGTGGAAGTTGTCTTCTGCTAAACAGCTTAAAATTTCACGAAGACTTGGAACCGTTCCGCCTGGGAAAATATATTTTTTAATCCAAGGATCGCCAGCGTGTTCTTTTAAAGCGCTGATGAAATGAAGAAGGAAGACACCGCCATCTTTTAATACTTCTTGAACGCAGTTAACGAAAAGTTGATAGTTTGGACGTCCAACGTGTTCTAACATACCAACACTAACAACACGATCAAATTGATAACCGCTCTTTGGAAGATCACGATAATCCATAATTTCTACTTTTAAATCATCTTGTAGACCTTCTGCCTCGATACGACGGTTAAATTCTGCAGCCTGTTCCTGACTTAGTGTGATACCAACACCTTTTACTTTATATTTTTTAACGGCTTCTATTAAAAGGAATCCCCAGCCACAGCCAATATCGAGAAGAGTCATTCCTTCTTTTAAATTGAGTTTTTCTAAAATATAATCGACTTTATTTACTTGGGCTTGATATAGAGTATCATCAGGGTTTTTAAAATATCCACAAGAATAGCTCATAGTTTCATCGAGCCATAATTTATAAAAATCATTTCCAATATCATAATGAGAAGTGACTTCTTTTTTCTGATTTCTTTTGGAAACGGAAGAATGCATCAGTTTTTTTAATGCAGATTCATTGGTAGAGAATTTTCCCATCTGTCCTAAAAAATGATCAAGAGCATAATAAAGATCACCTTCAATTTCGATATCGCCATCCATATAGGCTTCTCCAAGTGCAAGAGAGGTACTTGTTAATAATTGGGTTTTCGAAATTGGTTTTTTAAAATTCACTGTGAATTCCGGATTCCCTTCTCCAATTAAATATTCTTTACCGTCCATTTTTACTAAAAATGGATAGTCTGTAAACTTTTTCAAAAATGTAATCATAATATTTTCCAAAGTTACTACCTCCTGAAATTCTATTTTATATTTGATATCTTTTCTCAATGAGGGCACACAGAAAATAAGTCATAAAAGGGCTTATATAGATGTGTAAAGAATTTTACGAAAAGTGATAAAAATAACTTTATTCGTAAAGTATTGCCTGAATTTATATAATATAGAACGTCCAAATATGAGAAAGAAAATTTAGAAAGAGTCATTTGAACATAATTATTATCTATTTTAATGGTATTAATAGGAAAAATCAATAGAAAGAAAAACGAAAAATAACGTGAAATGAAAGAAAAATTTGTAGAATAAGAAAGAATATTGTATAATGAATACATATGATGATTTCATAAAATAGAGTTTAAAAGGAGTTTAGTTTTTTATGATAAAGAGGAAAGTTAAGATCACAAGAGAAAAGGAGGATCCAGCAAAAAGGGCAGTTTCTTTTGTCAATATGGCGGATCAATTTGCTTGTGAAATTCACTTTCAAGTGAATGATGTAACTTATAATGGAAAATCAGTCATTAGTGTTATGATTGCAGACTTTGCGCCAGAACAGATATTAGAAGTTATCTGCGATGGAGAAGAAGAAAAAGAAGCTATTGATGTTGTTTGTCAATGGTTTCAGTCAGAAAATAAAAGATAAAAAAACGGTGAGAAACGAATGGTTGTTTCTCACCGTTTTTTTTCTTATAGATGTAACTTTTCCGTTGTAAATCCGTGTCCATGGACTTCATTGACCTGATTGATTATCATAAATGCATTTTTATCGATTCCCATAACGATTTCGTTTAATTTATTTAATTCTCGACTGGAAACAATCGTTAAAATAGCAAACGAATCTTTATGAAGATAGCCTGATTCCATATGGAGTAATGTAGTACCACGATCTAAGTTTGTTTGAATCGCACAGTTAATTTTTTCATATTCTTTACTAATGATTTTCACTTGTGTCTGAGATTTTCCCATTAATAAAATGCGATCGAGAACAATCGTATATGTTAATACCATGAAAATACCATAAAGCACTTTTTCTTTATTCGTATAAAACATTTGAAGAATTAAGATAGTGAAATCCAATGCATAAAGTGTGACGGATACGGGAATACGGAATTTTTTATTGAGAATGAGAGGGGGAATATCGATTCCACCTGTAGAAGCACCAGCACGAATGACAATTCCAATTCCAAATCCGATCATAATTCCACCCATAACGCTTGAAAGCATAGGATCGGTTGTCATATTTTGGAGAGTAGGAATCTTTTGTAGCACTCCAAGAATAATTGGGTAATAAAACGTGCTAATGAGAGTCGTAAGTGCAAATGGGATACCAAGGATGAGAGCACCAAGAAGGAACATAATAATATTAAAGATTCCTACTGTATATTCCACAGGAATGGAAAAAGAATGATTGAAAAAGAGACCAAGTCCCGTTGTTCCACCTGTAATTAATTGGTTTGGCAGTATGAACATAACAACGGCCAAACAATAAATAGTATTGCCCAAAAGAATAAGCAATAGATTTTGTAAACGTTTCATTTGTAATAACCTCATTTCTTTAAAGTATTTCAGTGTTGTGATAAAGTGAGAAAACGGAAGTAGAATGATTCTACTTCCGTTTCTTGTTTTTTAAAAAGACAAGTCTGTCTTTTTGCCATAATTGAATTGATAAATTTAATGGTATGATACAGTTGGTATCCATTTTTTTCACTCTCTCTTTTCCGTATGGAATCTAGTATAGCATTTTTCGGAGAAAAGATCTAGAAAGAAAAAGACAGTCCTATTCAAGGAGTGTTGGGCGCACACTTTGTTCTAAAAACTTATTCAATGGGTTTTAAATTTTTTAAAGAAAAGTCTAAGATCGGTGCAGAATGGGTTAACGCTCCAGAAGAGATATAAGTGACACCAATTTCTGCAATTTCTTTTAGACGTTCTTTTGTGATATTGCCAGAACATTCTGTTTCGGCACGATCGCCGATCCGTTTTACGGCTTCTTTCATCGTATCAGTATCCATATTGTCCAACATAATAATATCTGCTCCTGCGTTAAGAGCTTCTTCGACCATAGAGAGGTTTTCCACTTCCACTTCAATTTTCCGAACGAAAGGAGCATAGGATTTTGCCATTTGGATTGCTTTTGTTACACTACCAGCAGCCCCAATATGATTATCTTTTAATAAAATACCATCGGATAAATTATAGCGATGGTTGTGACCGCCACCGATTTTTACTGCATATTTTTCGAAAGGACGCATATTTGGAGTCGTTTTTCTTGTGTCTAAAAGTTTGGTGGAATAGCCTTTTAGTTCTTTTACATATTCATGGGTGAAAGTGGCGATTCCACTCATGCGTTGTAAATAGTTAAGAGCCGTTCTCTCGCCTGATAGAAGGGAGCGGATATCCCCTGTTATAATTCCAATTCGTTCTCCTGATTTTATAAAATCTCCATCTTTATAAGTAGTGGAAAAGGTAAAAGTGTTATCAAGGAGTTCAAATACACGACAAAAAACAGAAATTCCGCATAAAATACCGTCCTCTTTGCAAATCAAATCGGCTTTTCCCTGTTTTTCCACAGGCATAACGGCATTTGTTGTAACATCTTCGCTTGTAATATCTTCTTTTAAGGCGCGTAATAAATATTCATCGAGATTCACTCGAAAAGTGACACCATTTTTCATAAAATATCGGATCCTTTCTTTGTAATTCTTTTTCAATCAGCTGTAAATTTTCCATAGCACGGCTTTGCTCATCAGGGTAAATAGAAGGGAGTGTAAGCGGACAATGAAAGGAGAGAGTTTGTACTTGTTTTGTAATGGCTTTCGCTGCTCGTTTTGCAAATACGAGACTTTCTAAAAGAGAGTTGCTTGCAAGACGATTGGCACCATGAACTCCATTACAAGCAGTTTCTCCAACAGCGTATAGTTGTTTCATGGAAGTTTCCCCATTGATGGAGGCTTTAATTCCACCCATTAAATAATGTTGGGATGGGGTAACAGGAACGAGATCTTTTGTTAAATCATATCCTTCTTCTAAACATTCCCGATAAATATTTGGAAATCTGCGTTTTGCCTCTTCTTTTGTCATAGAAGGGAGGGTTAAATAAACATGGTCTGTTCCGAACTTCTCCATTTCTGCTTTAATGGCAGAAGTGACAACATCTCTTGGTTTTAATTCATCCGTAAAGCGTTCATGATCTTCATTTAAGAGGATTGCTCCTTCGCCTCGAACGGATTCGGATATTAAAAATCTTCGACCTTTTTTCTTAGAATAAAGCGTCGTTGGATGAATTTGTATATAATGAAGGTTTTCTAGTTCAATTTGATGTTTTAATGCAAGAGAAAAACTATCCCCTGTAATATGAGGAAAATTCGTAGAATTTTCAAATAGTCCACCAATTCCTCCAGTAGCTAAAACGATGGATTTTGCAATCATGGCTTCTTTGGAGCCATCTTCTTTTTCTACGATAATACCATAACAAGTATTTTCTTTCACAATAAGATCGATCATCGTTGTATAGTCGAAAACGGTAATGTTTGGACGATAAATCACTTGTTGAATTAGAGTAGAGGTGATTTCTTTTCCTGTCACGTCTTCATGATAGAGAATACGATAATTGGAATGAGCACCTTCTCTTGTATAGAGCAAGTTTCCATTTTCATCCCGTTCAAATGCCACGCCAAAACGAATCAAATCTTCAATAATTTCTGGGGAAGATTCAATCATAATTTTTACTGCCTCTTTATTATTTTCATAATGCCCTGCACGCATTGTATCCTCGAAGTAGCTATCGAAATCATCAGGAGATTTTAAAACACAAATACCGCCTTGTGCCAAATAAGAGTCGCTGTGATCGATAGCATCTTTTGTGATCATGAGAACTCTTATATGAGAGGGCAAAGAAAGAGCGGTAAAAAGCCCACTTGCACCTGTTCCTACGATTACAACGTCGTAATATCTTTGCTTCATTGTCATCACGATCCTTTCTTTGTTGGTAACATACATTAATTTGTAAGTTCTAACATACGAGTAAGAGGCTGCTTTGAGCGTTCTATTAATTCATGAGACATTTCTACAGTAGGAGACAGTGTCTCTAAAGCGGATAGTACCTTATTTAATGTAATTTTTTTCATATCGCTACAAATTTGCTGTTCGGTAGCTGGATAAAACACTTTATTTGGATTTGTTTTTTGTAATTCATAGAAAATACCAATTTCCGTAGCAATAATAAATTCTTTATCATCGCTTTCTTCTACATAGTTTAAGATGCCAGAAGTGCTTCCTACATAATCAGCAAGAGAAACTACATCAGAAGGACATTCTGGATGAACTAAAACTTTTGCCAATGGGTGAGTTTCTTTT
>DVIZ01000185.1 GCA_018710905.1 Candidatus Scybalomonas excrementigallinarum
GAAGAAAAGATGAAATTTTATATTAACCAACATAATCGGATTGCTAGTCAATATGGTATTACCTATAATTTTTCTCTTCCAACAATATCAGACGATGACTGGAAGAGAACCATTGATGATATTAGTATGATGGTGATGTTCCAAGGGTATCAATATGGTACAAGCCGTACTATGGTATATAATCGCTATACAATTGGTGGGGCAAGAGTTAGTAAGCAGAATATGTATTATATCCAACAAAGCACAGACGGACGAAAGTATTACCATAAAGAAGATTGTGAATTGTTAACAGATAAATCGGATGTATACACAACAAAAAAAGAAGCGGCACAACAAGGAGCATTTGCGTGTCCTATTTGTAAGCCTTAAAAGAATAGTAAAGGTGAGTTAGATAAAAATGAACAAAATGGAATTGGAATTTCTAGTCGATAGGACTAGAAAAGAGGGAGAAATTGAGCAAGTAAGAGAAATTCTTAGATTGTGGTTAGAAGAAAAAGGACTTAAAAAAGAAACTTTTAATGATTCAATTCTGAATAACTATTATTTCTTGAAAGATTTAAGTAATGACTTAATTTCCGAAGAATTATTAGGAAGAGTGGTTCAAGATACTTTTATGTTACAAAAAGAATTACAATTACAACAGCAACGTCAAATGGAATATTAAAAGATAAGTTAATAAAGTTTACATAAAGAGAGGTTTATATGAGAAAAAGGATAATTAGTGTGGGGCTATGCTTAGCGGTTATAGCACAAATGAATTACACAGCACAGGCACAAGTAGCTAAATTTAGCTCTACCAGTAATCTTATTAAATCGGATCAGCTTTTTAATTCTAATAATGATGTTGAGAAAAATGAAGAGAGTGTTGAAAATGCTGAGAATGTTGAGGATATCAGTTCACAAATACAGACAGAAATGGATTCTTCTTTTTCCAAGGTAGCTAGTGGCTCATCTATATCTTTACTAAGTGATAGTATGCAATATGCAGGATATGCTGTCACAAAAGATATCACAGTATCATCCTCTAATTGGGAGTATAAAGATGATGTAAAATATAAAATTAATATAGGGAATAGTTCAAAGATAAGGATTGATTACACTGTAAACAAAACAATTTATAATACTTCTATTGATCTTGATAATGATAAGGATTCAAGTGGTAAGCCTTTTGAGAAAGATTCAGTGTATATATTTACAAATAGTAATCTTAAATTATTACCAAAGGGCCATTATGAGTTAACTATAACATTTTTTGATAGTGAACATAATGTTTTAGGCACAGATTCCATTTCTGTTGTATGTAATTTAGATAATTCTTATCCTATACTAACTATGGTTAATGGTGGTCGTTTAAAATATAAGGAAGATTTAATTCTTAAATTAAGTGATGGAACTGGATTTTTTAGTTTATATAATAATTACAGCGATAATGTTAAATGTACTCTTAAAACTGAGATTGGTAGAATACCTGCATTTGATTTAACACCGTATATTAATGGAGATAGTATTGTAATTCCAGCTAGTGTAATAAGTGCATTTAAGGTTAGTCAAATAGACAAATCAAGAACGAGCCTTTTGGAAGTCTTTCTGGAATTTACAGGTTCATCTAAGGATACAAGTACATATTATTTGGGTTCATTTTTGATGTACCCTACAGAAAAACCTGTTTTTGCTTCAGATATAACAAGTACAGTTATATCTAGTACCTCATCATATATCGGGTGTACATATGGAAGTGGAGAGGGGTATGCTAGTACAATTGTAATGGATATTAATGGCCGAAAAACAACATTTAATACAGTTGATGGACAGACAGATTTAAAGATTCCATCTAATTTATTAAGTGGATACAAGCAAGGCGATACCTTAAATATCACTCTTACTTGTAATGATTATTTTAAAACAACAAAGACATATTCTATACCTTATAATATTCCGAGTGATGCAGCATTACCTAGTTCAATTGATGTAGTATATGGCGAAGATACTGTAATTGTATATGGAGGGAATCCTATAGATGAGTTGGAGGTTAGAGAGTGCTTTGCATATCTCGGTAGTAACTTAGTTCAGTTTAATTTTGTGGATCATGGTGGTTATTTTACTATTCCAGCCAGTGAGATTACAAGATTAAAGTTATATGGATATATGAGCTGGACAAACGCTAATCCAGAGTTAAATGTTTCAATCAAAGCCAAAGATGGTACTTATAAGTATCTAACAACAACTCTTAATGTCTATGATACAGTACAACCAGAGATGATTGATGATACGATTTATATGACAAATAAGGATGAGGTATATTATCCTAATTACAAGGATGGTTTAGGTGAGTGTAAAGTAGGTTCTAGAAGTGAACCAGTTTATTATATAGGTTCTTTGGGTGTAAGCGAGTTGAGTTATAGTGCTTTAGAAGAAGCTGGCTTGACTTATGGTAAAACGTACACGGTGTACATGGATAATGGTTCAGTTTCAGGGGGAAGTTTGCTATTCAATTTATATTATGGTATTTCAGAGAAGGGCTATTTTGAAAATGAGATTAATCCTTATGTTTGGGGAGATTCTTTAAAGTTGAAATACAATACGGGAACAGGAGTCACCTATATAAGTAAATTTACAAAGGTGTACATAAATGGAGTAGCTGTTCGATTTTCATATAAAAGTGGGGTTCTCACTATACCTTTTGCTGCTATACAGACTTTACGAGAGAATAACTCTAATTTGAGAACTGTAAGCAGATATCAGGTATTGGCAACTTGCACTGATACATGGGGGAGTGTATCCTACGATATAAGAACTGCCGTCGAGATAGATGTACCTATCTTACCAAAGTTAAGTATATCAAATGATTTAGACTGGAAAGGTGAAAATATTACTGTTTCATTGAGTAACGGTAATATGGATGAGATAGCTTCAAATGTAGCTGTTTATTTGGATGATAGTTTAGTGGGTAATTATCCAATTGAAGAAAACAAAGTAACTATAAGCTCCAAAGACATATTACAGATAGATGTAGATTTTAAGTATAATAATGATTACAGCTTAAAATTAGTATGTGATAATCTTAGTGCAACAAGTTTCGAGTCAGTTTTAAGTTATCTAGCACCTAGATCACCAAGTTCCAGTTTAAAAATAAACTCTAGTGTAAGTTCAAGTACTGATAGTCTTACCCTTAATGTTGATATGGGTGATGGAGATTTAAGTGCCACAGGGGTATCTGAGTTAAGAATAGATGGCTATGTTATTAGCGATTTTACATTTTCAGACGATACTATAGTTATATCATCTTCAACATTGCAAGATTTTAGAGATAATGGTGGAACTAGGGAGAAAGATAGTCATGAAGTTGAAGTAGTTTTAGATGATTTAAATAGTACAAGAGCGTATGGTACATTTAATATGTATGCTTCTAAGTTACCTACAATTTCTGAAAGTATTGGAAGTTATAGTTTTGGAAGTGAGGAAACTTTAGTATTTGAATATACCGATGGAACTGGTGATGATAAAGTTCATGGTATTTCAAGTATAAAGGTTGGAGATAAAGTGATAACCGATGGTATAACTTGTTTTGATGGAGTAATTACAGTACAAGCTAGTAGTTTAAATGGGATTCCATATAAAGAATTATCAACTCTGGCTGTAGTAGTGGTATTTGAGAATAGATATAATCAAGTATTGAATACCAGTCTCTACATTGAAGAAGATAGTATAGAGCCTAGCTATACTGGAGGGCCTTTATATTTAGTAGAAACGAATTTTTTAAATATTCCAATCAATGAGGGTAAAAACAAACTAAAATTTACCAATATAAAGGGAGTTTCTTTAGATGATTATATATCTAGTAAGGGAATTTCTTATAATTTGGGGGTTTTAACTTTATCTAGTGATTTTTTTGCAGATATAAAGTCACAGAATACAAGTATTTATAAAACACCAGATCATACATTAAGTTTGGTATTAGAGACAAGTATTAAAGAAGTTACTTTAAGTATACCTGTAAATATTACAGAGACTTATGCTCCTAGTATTGCTACAAAAAATATCACCTTAACTGATACAGTCCCATCAGCGTCTATCGATTTAAAATGGGGTAGTGGTGCTGAATTAGCAGATAATATTTCCTCAGTTAAATTAGATAGTGATGTTTTAGCTCCAAGTTACTATTACATAGATGAAGATGATTTAATTTTATCTTTACCAGATCATACGGAATATGATAGCAGCCATACTATCTCAATTGAGTTTAATAACAGAAATAAAACCATATGTGATTTAAAAGTTTTATATCAAGTTTCCAGAGAGTCTAGTAAATTAGTTTCAGAGCCTTTTATTTATTCTGGAAATAGTGATATAGAGATTGCCTATGATTTGGGTAGTGGATCAAAAAAGATAAATGGGATAAAAGAGATTTCATTAGGAGATAAAGTATTAGACAGTGGCAGTTATTCTTTAGTTGGTAATTCAGTTGTAATAAGTAATAATGCAATTAAAGATTTATCTTTAGATTTAATTTTTGGAGAAACTTATGATTTAAAAATAGTATTTGATAACAATAAAGAGGATACTTTAAGTTTTATATACAGTGAGCATAGAGTGCCGACTATTAATGATAATTCATTAGTATATACTGGTGGGGATTTAATAATTCCAGTCGATTTAGGTTCGGGAGATACGGAATCTTCAGGGATATCAAATATCCTTATTAATAATAGTTCAGTACCTAATAAGTCATTTCTGATATCTAATGGTAATGTTGTTATTTTTGAGGAATTTATTCAGTCTATAGTAAGTGGTATGCTTAAAGGGGAAGAACAAGTTGTTATAGTAGAGTTTAATAATAGCGAACATACTATTGCTACAGGTAGTTTTATCTATAACATGGATAGATCTCCAAGTTTAAATTTAGAAGAAAATAATATTTCCTATGATGGAATCGGTGATTTAACTATACCAGTAGATTTTGGCTCCAATGGAGAGATACCTACTGATATAACGATAGATGGGGTATTCTTACCAGATGGTAGTTGGTCTATTACAAATGGATATATTGTAGTATCTAAGGACTATATTCAAAGTTTATCTAAAGATAATAGCTTTAATATAAAAGGTGAGCATGATTTTTGTATTAGTTTTGGTAATTCTTTAGATTTAAGTTTGAGTATTACTATTCCCGTTATAGAGATATTACCTTTTATAAATGCACCTAGTATAACTATTGGCAGTTTGGAAAACGGTATAGATATTTCATACGATTTAGGGTTTGGAAACTCAATAGCAACGGGTATTACATCTGTTAAAATCGATAATATTACTCTAGGTGATGAGAGTTTTACATTCTCAAATGGAGTTTTACATATTGATTTAGATGTAGTCGATAAGGATAACTATGGTGAGCATATTGTTGTTGTTACTTTCGATAATGTGTTGAACAGCCAAGACTCTTTCATATTTAATTATGAGAGTCCTTTTGGTGATAATAATGATAATGAGTCAAGTAATGATTCACTTCCACCTGTAGGTTCGGACAGTGAAGATTCTACAGGCTCTTCAACTACTGAAGATTCTACAGACTCTTCGATTATTGATGACACTACATCTAATGATGGAACAACATCTAATGAGGAAAGTTCTGATGAGAGTAAGGCACCAAACATGGATTCGGATAATATATACATTGTTTCAGATGGAGATCATTTAGATTACAATGGGGATGATATATTAATAACTCCAGATAATATCGATTTAAATGAAGATTTCACATTTAAGATAGATGGTATAAGCTCGCCAATTTATACAGTTTCAGATCGATATTTAGAAGTTTCTAGCAGTAATTTTAATGATAAGGATACTGGTACATATTCTGCCGTAGTATCTCAAGATGATAAGTCTGTAAATTTTAATATAAAGATAAAGGTACCTGTTGTCAGCGTTAATAAGACGATAGGTGTTGGTACAAGCTATAGATTTGCTTTTGACAATAAGCATAAAATAAGTTCTATATCCGTTCAAAGTTCAAATAAGAAAATTGCTACTGCAACCAAGGGTGGTCTAGTAAAAGGGAATAAGAGTGGTAGATCTAGGATTGTATATACAATCCGAAGTAAAACTGGAAGTATTTATAAGGTTCGTATAAATCTAACGGTTAAGAAAGGAGTAAAAAAATACAAAGCTAAAAAATTCAAAAGTAAGACATACAAAACGGATTTACCTGTATTTGGAGTAAATAGATCTTTACATAAAGGTTCTTATTACCAGATAAGAATTTTAAATTTATCTAGTAATGCAAAGGTAACTTATACAAGTTCTAATAAGAAGATAGCTAGTGTTTCGAAAGGTAATGTAAAAGCTAAAAGAAAAGGAATTTCTTGTATAACAGTTAAGGTAGTACAAAATAAGAAAGTTTATTACTATCGGTATAACATTGTTGTAAAGGAATAAAAAGGAAAGGAAAATGAGGTATGGAAAAAAATATTGAAATTTTGGGAGCATATGAAAGGGAATTTGATAAAAGGAAATTTATTCATTATAAAGAAGGTGATAAAGAATATCTTACAGATGGGAGAATTCGTCATGATAAAGATGTTAATAAAATAATATCTGTTATGAATAAAATGGATAAATTTCCAATTGAAGAATTAAAGGAAAAAAACAAATTAGAAGAGGTACAGGATGTCATCAAGGCCTTAGAAAAATTGGAAAAAGGAGAATCGCAGACACAGGAACATGGTAAAACCAAAGTTGCTTTAGAAAGTACATTAGATTTTCAAGAGCCAAGTGCTGGCTTCTATACTCGTCTTGATGGTATGGATGAAAAAATTTTATATCGTCTAGTAAAAATAGCTGAAAATGGGGAATTAGAAGCATATCCAGATAAATCAACTTTATTTGAGAATGAAGAGATTGCAAAAGAATATATTAAAAGTCATGCAAGTGAATTAGAAGTGGTTCGGTATGATGATTTAATCTTTCAAGCAGGATTAAAAACAGTAGAAAATGAATATCAAAAATCAAAAGAGAAAAGTAAAGAAGAAAAAGAAGAGGATAAGGAGAATAATGGAAATAAAGATACTGGAGAACAACAAGAAAACAAAGAAGTTGAAGAAGTAAAAAATCAATTAGATAAAATGTATAAGGAATTTGAAAAAAGTGTAATCAATTATTTAAATGAAACAACAATTTCATTGGATAAAACACTGTTTCAAAAGAGCATGGATAATATTCGATCTAGTTATGATTCAATGATTAATGTAGTTGAGGGAAAAGGGCCAGACAAGGAGACAAGCCTAGTTAAAGAAAGTAAGGGGAAAGAATCTTCTTTAAAGAAGCAAATGGAATCCTACAAAACAAATGTAAGAGAAATTATGGGATACATGAAGCAGTATCATCATAACAATTCCATTTATACACAAGCTGGTAGAGCTAATATTGTAAAAGATTTAACAAATGCGTTAAATCAAGTAGAAAAAGCAATGAATCATGTAACGACGATTTTGCAACAGTTACCAACACAAGAGCTTCATAAAGAAAAAGGAATCATGGAAAAAAATATTGATTCTTTTACTGATGTTTCTATGGAGCTATATAAGAATCACGGAAACTTTAACTGTACAATGGCATATATCAAAGAATATGCCAAGGAGAACGGAATGAGTATGAGTCAAGATGTTCTTAAAAATAGCAATTTGGAATCTAAGTTTAAAGAAAATGCCAGGGAAGAAATTAGAGGTGTATTTACACAAGCAGTAAATGTTGGAGATAGACAGTATTTAGCTAGTGTTATCAAAGAAGCTGGCTTTAAGCCAAGCAACAATTTGATTGATGCTATGAAAAATGTGAATCAACATTTTGGAAAGAATCATTCGGTAAAGGAATTAAAGAATCTATCTCAAAATCAAAATCTATTAGGGAATGATAAAGCGGTAGTGAAAAATGCTGTAGATACCTTTAAACATGAAGAATCTATTATGTGTAAAGTAAAAGCAATATTGCCAGGGTAATAAAAGAAATATTATAAAATATTGTCGAAACTTGTAGGATTTGATATAATAATTACATAGGAGCCAGTGTAGGTGATTATGGTTGCCCCCCGAAAGGGGGTGAGAACTATGAGTACATATGAGATCATAATGATAACAATTAATGTTATTCGTTTGATTGTAACAGTAATTTTTAGTTCAAGAAAAAACCAAAAAAAATAATCACCGCCGCCAAGTAGTGATTATTTTTTAAAAATATATCCTTATTTTGGGCAACCAGATTCATTCTGGCTGGTTCCTTTTCTAATTATATTATATCAAATTTAAAAAAAAATGCAAGTTCGACAGTATGAGAAAATTCATACTGTTTTTTTATTACTAAAATTTGATATAAAAAATAACCACACTTCATACAAAAGGAGTGGTTATTAAAAAAAATATATTCTTGGATACCTATATTATATCGGATTCTAGTGAGAAAAGCAAGGATTATTGTTTTTCAAGTTCATCAAAAGCGAGCTGAAGAAGAAAGCAAACAGCAACTGTACGTTTTGTACAAGCGATTTCATCTTGGAATTTTTTTAGTAAAGAAAAAATTTCCTCATCTTTTGATGAAACAATTGTTCGTTTCTCTGTTAGAAGTGAGGGATTTAGTTTAAAATCGTTTTTTTCTTTTCCAAGTGTTTTATATTTATCTAAAGCATATCTTATTAAGATAGATATTGCTAGTGAACGATTAGGAATCTGATTAGCAATTTGAAATGAGTTGATTTGAGTTGAAAAGCTGTTAGGAATCTTTGCTAAAAATCTTTGTGTTTCTAAACTGGATTTAGGCAAGTAGGGTTTAATGTTTATTTGGGTTTGAATCGGTTGAATAATATTAGGTAAAAGATTGGTTTCCTCAATGAAATTATCAGCTAGTAATCCAATACGAATTAATTCTAAGATAGTTACTGTATTATTTGAGAAACCATGTTTATTTGAGAAGGAATTGATATTTTTTAAAACTTCATCGGGAATATTTAAACTTACTATCATAATAATACCTCTATATTTATTGTTATATATATTCATTATATCACAAAAGAATATAAAAACAATAAAAATATATATTGACCACTAATATATAAAAGGTTATAATGAGAATATAAAAACAATAAAAACATATAATTTATGTATATAAAAGTTGTAAAAAATATAATTTTGATATATAAAAAATTTAGGAGGAAAATTTTATGGATTACGAAAAAGTACATGAACTCTATACGGAGTTTCAAAAAATGAATCAGTTGGAATTTGAAAAACTATTAGATCAAGCGAAAGATAAAGATGAGAGAGTGTTCTTGACAGAAGTTTGGGGATGTATTTTAAGAGAAAGACAGTTGAGAATCATTAATAATAAGAAATAATTATCTTCATCAAACTACAAAAAGTATAGTGAAAACCAAACCATACAGAATTGTAATTGAAGATTTAAATGTGAAAGGAATGATGAAAAATAAACATTTATCGAAAGCGATAGCGGAACAATGTTTTTATGAATTTAAAAGACAACTTGAATATAAGTGTAAGTTTAGAGGAATTGGTTTCGTTATAGCCGATAGATTTTACCCATCATCAAAGACCTGTAGTCAATGTGGAAGTATCAAGAAAGATTTAAAACTCAAAGATAGGATTTACAAATGTAGTTGTGGATTATCTATTGATAGAGATTTAAATGCAAGTATTAATCTTTCAAATTATAAATTAGCATAACATCACTAATAAGATAATGCTAATATGTACCATGCGTTGTATGGGAATTTAAGCCCTCGGAGAGTTATATCAAACGAAAGTAGATAACTATTTATAGTTTTTGAAATCGGATTCGTAGAATAGGGAATGAAACAAGATTTATAGATATTTATAGATTTTTGGCAACGGAACTATTTATTAGCATCGAAAAAACATTTAGAAATAAGAAAAGGAGTATTTTTATGTCAGATTTTAAAACATGGAAAGAAGTTCAGAAAGTAGAAATTGAATATTGGTGGGAGAAGTTAAACAGTGAGCTAAAGGGCATTGCTAATGTCTGGGATTTTATAGAAAATTGGCAAGATGTAAAGGATATAGTTGATAAAAACACTTCAGATTTGGATGTAGAAGAAGAATTTGCATTTGATTCAGAAGTATGGATCCAAGAGATTTTAGAAGGAATAAAGCCATACTTTGAAAGTTGGCTTGAAAAATTATCAAAAGATAAAGAAATTGATTATAGTGATTATGTAGAAAATTTTTGGACAGATAAACAAGAAGAAATAGAAATATTTGAACAATGTTTGCCACAATTTTTACAAGATGATATAAATGCTCTAGTTGAAGGAGAACGAACAAATTCCACATTATTAGATTGCTTGTACTGTGAAGTACAAGGTTCAATTAATTCTGCGTTATATGATAATATGATAACAAAGGAACAAGCAGAGTATTTGAGAAAGAAATATTTATGAGGAGAAAAAAATGGAACATAATTTCAAAAATTCTAAAGTCAATCGATTAAAGTGGTATGGAGGGGCAAATGGAAATAAAATAGGTATCAGTTATCAAGAGAATGATTATATGCTGAAATTTCCACCAAAGCCCTCAAAAAATAAAAATATGAGTTATACCAATAGTTGTATTAGTGAATATATTGCTTGTCATATTTTTCAGAGTTTAGGGATTAATACCCAAGAAACGCTTTTGGGAAAATATGGTGATAAAATTACAGTGGCTTGTAAAGATTTTACATCAGGTGGATTTGAGTTAAAGGATTTTGCACAGTTAAAGAATACTATAATAGACAGCCAACAAAATGGATATGGTACAGAATTAAATGATATATTGAATACCATACATGAACAACAGATTATATCTCCAGTTGAACTAGAAAAATTCTTTTGGGATATGTTTATTGTAGATGCGTTGTTAGGAAATTTTGATAGGCATAACGGGAATTGGGGATTTTTAGTCAATTACGGAACAGGAGAAGTAAAAATTGCACCTATTTTTGATTGTGGTTCTTGTTTATATCCTCAAATTGAAGAAAAGCAGATGGAATATGTTCTACAAGATAAAAAAGAAATTGAAAAAAGAATATTTGTATTTCCAACATCAGCAATTAAAGTTGATGAAATGAAATTAAATTATTTTGATTTTCTAAACACAACAGATAATATTAACTGCCTAAAATCTCTAAAAGATATTTCTAATAAAATTGATATGAATAAGATTAATTCTATTATAGAGGGTACACCATATATTTCAGAAATCCATAAAAGATTTTTAAAAACAATGGTGCGGCAAAGGAAAGAACAAATAATAGATAAGTCACTAGAACGAATATATGATAGAAAAGAAAAACTCAAGAGTAGATATAGAGGATATGAGAGATAGAGAGAAAATTACTATGATATGGCTTGCTATCATTATTTATATTTTAATTTCTTTTATACTCATATGTGTAAATGCTATAGCAAAGCGTGCTGATAAAAAAATGGAAGAAATTATGAAAAAGAAAAAATAAAGAGAAATAATGGAAAATCTACTACTATAATACAAATGTTAATTTAGCACTTCCTGTCGAAAGACAGTTAGTATATATCACATATCATAAAAGTCATGGTATTATTTCATTGTACTTCCTTTGGTATGGCAGTTGCCAAAGGAAGTAAAAAAGAAAAGAAAGAGGAGAAAAGAATATGAGAAAGAAAATTTTAACATTAGCCCTTACAGGAACACTTATTTTAGGAAGTTTAGTACCAGTACAAGTACAAGGTGCAGATAAGACGTATATTTCTGGAAAGGAATATGTCAAAATGCTCGAAAAAGTTACAGGAAAAAAGATCGACACAAGTAATGTAACACTTGGAACAAAAGTCAGCTATGCGGATGCAGCCGTGTTAGCAGAGCGTGCTGATATTTTAAAGAATGGAACAAAGGTTAGTGATGCACTAAAGACAAAAAAATCTAATGTAACAAAGTATAAAAGGATTTCCGATCTTACTAAAATTCCAAAAGTAAAACGTGCGGAAGTTGTTTCTTGTTTTGCAAAAGGTATCTTTACTGGAAAAAGTAATGGTACTTATAGTCAGAGCGATACTATGAGTACAAAACTTTATATTAATAAAAGCCAAGCGAGGGCAATCCGAAACCGTATTAAGAGTACAAAAACTCGTAAAACAATTACAGAAGATGGACAGGTAACTCGTACCACGAATCTTCCTAAAAACGCAAAAAAATTTCCATATATCATAGAAAGTATTCCAAATTCTTTCTATGATTCATATTTTAACTGGGAAGGAAAAGTTAAGTATTTCGGAGATAAAACAAAACTTCGTACTCCAAAAAATGTAGAAAAAGGAACTCATATCTTATGGGATGAAAAAGTTCCTGCAAAAGAAATTATTGATAAATACCGTTATGAATGGGCGGAAAAGGTAAAGAAAAATGTAAAAACACGCTTAAATTTTAATTATAAGACGGTAACGAATAAGTGGATCAACGAATTGCAAAGCACATATTTTGTATATGGTGATTCCTACGATAAATATACAACAAATGATATTAAGAGCTATATTACAAAAGCAAAGAAAAATCATGTTGTGATTAAGTGTGATAAAGTAGTTGTTGAGCCTTCCAGTCTTTATTATGGCACTGATGAATATGCATATCGATGCTATGCAAAGTTTACAATCAAGGCGGATAAAAAAGCTTTTACCCGTTCAGCTCAAGAAAACAATGAATTGATTTATTCAGGATTTTCAGAAGCACAATGGCTAGAAGGAGCGAAAAACGGAAAAACTTTTAATCTCGTATTTGATATCAGCATGGGGACAAGTGCGATGAATGATGATGGGCATGGGTATGCAGTTAATGTATATGGAGATCAGATTTGGGATAACATGAGAAAGTGATTTTTTTAGAAAGGAAAAACTATGAAATTTTGGAGAAAAATTAGTTTTTTACTATTCTTTTGTTGTTTTTTATTTCCACTGTCTGTATTTGGAGCCAGTGATACCAATCAAAAGCCAGAAGTAAAGATGACAAGTGATGGGAAGATTACATGGAAAACGATTGATACTAAAGCAACAACAGGGATTACATGGAAAACCGAAGGATATACTGTAAAATCGTATAAAGTTTTAACGAATAAATTAGTGGGAACAAAAGAGTATGGAAATCCCGTTTATAAAAAACCTTACGGAAAGTTTTATAACAAAGAGGAGTACGCTCATTTAGAAACAATAAAAAATGGAAAATATTATTATACATGGGCTATCCCGAAAGCTGTAGTCGATACGCAAATAAAAAATGCGGGTGTCAGTGCTAGTACATTAAAAACAGAAGGCGGATATTTATATTTAAACGGATTTTTCCGCACCTATCACGATGGGAAAGTACATAGTAAGTATATCTATGATTTAGATGGCATTAAATCTGCGGAAGCGTGGGCGAACCCGAACGATTTCAAAGATCGTTTTGATATTCCAGTCAAATATGAAGCTCAACCAGTTCCTGTCAGAATCAATTATCAAGAGCTATATGACGGGGAACTTACAAAGGTAAAAACTACTAACTTAGATAAACAAAAGCCTTTAACGGAATTTAATTTAAATGACACAGGCGGAAAGTTATGGGAATTGATTCCATTAAAAATGGATTCTAAGTATCGCTCAAATAAAAAAGTTTGGGCATATAAAGTAACCATTCAAGACATAGCTACAGGAAAAACGCTTTCCTTTCCAATTAGTAATGGATCATCAACAAAAACAAAGAAATTGATGATTCAAAATAATCCTATTACATCATTAGCAGCTTTTACAAAAGAAATTAATGATGTAAGGAATCGAGATTGGGAAGTGCCAAATGGTGGGCTACAGATCACCGTATCTTACAAGTATTATAAAGATAAACCAGGAGGTGGAACAACAAATACATCTGAAATATCAGATGATTATACAGATCCACAGCCACCGAATAACAAATTAGAAGGTGTAATTCGGGCAGATACAAAAGGTAACGAGCTTTTTGATGTCGAGCAAGGGATTCCAACAACAGAGAAAACTTATAGTTATGTAGTGGGGCAAGAATATCTTGTATCGTATACTTTCACCAATTATCAAGGTACAAAGGAATATTTGCAAGTTATACCAAGTAAAGATCCAAAAGTACCACCAGTAACAAATAAAATAGTAAAATCGTATTCTTACTGGAAGGTAACTCAGTTAGATGTATATGCGATAGATCATGCTACTGTTAGCAATTATGCGTTACCTAGTCAAAAAATTACTTTGACTCCATCAAGCTCCTACCAAATGCCGAAGGTAGTTTATCGCTCCAGTGCAGGTATGCAAGAACCAGTAAGTGGAGGATTAACTGTAGAAAATATCAAAGTTCAAAATGACTACCTGTCTATCAATGGACAAGTTCTAATGAAAGATGGATGGACACAAAATGCGACACCGAATCCTAGTCGATTAAGTAAGCCTTCCGTTATTAATAGCAATATTTTATTTAAACAAAATATGGTTATTGATAAAAATAAGGAAAATGGAGAATGGGATAGTGAAGGAGTTATTGTATATCGTAACATCAAGAGTATTGGCGAGAGCCAAGGCTCTAAACTAGAATTTGACTTTGATGTCAATTCTGTGGTTATCCATACACCTACGGTTTGTGATGCACAAATTGAAGATGTAAAGCAATACAACCAATTAATCAATCCAGACAGGGGAAGTGCAGGACTTGTATTAGATCGCTATTTTACTGTGTACTTTCCGACTGTGGGAACTCATAATAATTATAAAAATTATGGGTACCGAGATTATTCAAAATACATAGATAAACGGCAAGTAAAGTTTCCTTTTGATGTATATAAAGGAAATAGTTATATTCCAGCGAATATATGGATTACAATAACAGAAAGTAACTCGAAATTTTATCTACCGAGTTGGGTGGATGAAGGTTATTATATCGCACAATTTCGCTCTATTAGTATCAACTCTGATGCAAATAATGGGGGAGATAACCAAGAGGATCTTGCTAATTACGATTTAGAAAATTATGTTGCGGTCGACACCGTAGATGTACAGGTGTCTGGTCGTGTATATGGGTTCAATATATACGACATTACAGATTATCCAATATGGCAAGATGTTTTCCGTAAGAAAAATTCAACGCAGCTTACAGGAAATAAATATACAGTTGGAACAGCAAATCGGAATGGCGAAAGTAATGGTCAGAATAGCAAATATACTTTATCTTTACTGCCAGGAAGCCACCCAACATATAAATGTCAAGGAGCAATTACGCCAGGATATATCACTAGATTCTCCATATACACAATGGGGAATATGTATAGTGGACAAGATGACTATGTAAACCTAAAACCGACGTTTTATTATGTATCAAAAGATGGAAAAACACGAGAAGAGGTTGATCTTTACTATACTGAAACCATCAATGGCAAGAAAAAACAGCTTGTCAAAGTTGGTAGTGATACAGATAAAAATAATAAAAAAAGTATGAAGATGGGCAACCACTATACCAGTGTTCCAGAAATAGAAATTAAGAATACGGCGAATATTCTTAATATTACAACGAACCAATTAAAAGGAACACGAAAAAATGTATATACATTTGGTAATATTATGTTGCCATGGAATATGAGAACTTTTGTAGGCACATTCTCAAACAGACCATCGTCTGTTTCAGATGCCAAAGTGAGAAGATCCATTCAAAAGTGGTATGGAGAATATTATTTGCCTGCGAAAGTACACGCAGTTAAAAAAGGAAGTAATGTTTTAGACTATGCCAAAAAACATGGAATCACCTATAAAGAAAGTTTTTGGAAGAAAAGTGGGTATATTGTAGTTAATTTCGCTATCGAAACCATTCAAGATGGTGAACGTCATCTTAGCTATATTAATCCAGTAAATAGTAAGTATGGATATTGTAATATGTGGAAGTTAGAAGGGTTCACATATAGCAAAAAGGATTGTAAAGGCAATAAATTTGTCCTTCAAGATGGCGATTATGCTTTCTTTGACTTAGACAAGTCTGTTGCTGATGATTATGTATCTGGAGGAACACACTAGAATTAAAATTATGGGGTGACTTCAAGTCACCCTATATAATAATGAAGGAGTAGAAGAATATGGGAGGTATTTCGGAACAATTAGGACTTTATATAGCTCTAATATGGATAGAAATAAGCATAGAACTGGGTTTAATACTAAGCACTATACAATATGGTATGGGTGAGTATAATGTTTATATCATTTTAGTTTTTATAATGATTGCTCTATTTTTGCTATTTCTGATAAAAAGACATTATAAATTATATAAAATTTGTAGACAAAAAGCGAATCAGGAAGAGGAAGAATATAGAAAAAAATATAAATCTAAGGAAGAGGAAGAACATGAATGATATTGCTCGTCATATTACGATTATAGTTATTACTGGAATTTTAATTACTCTATTCATTTGTATAATATTAGAAGGTGTAGAGATTAGAAAAAGAAGGCAAGAATTTAAAAAATCAAAATCATATCAAGAAGGAATAAAAATAAAAAAATTCTTGAAAAATACAAAAACATTTCTTCATAATTATCATAAAGGGAAAATAAAAGATTATTATCAATATTATAATATGATAGATGATTTTATAAATTATTTACAAGATGTATGTGATTGTAATGGAAAATCTATTGTGGAAGAACTTTCATTTATAGCAAAAGAAATAAAATATAATCAAAATAATATAAGTGAGAGTTTGTTTAATAGATGGTTACTAGAAGTTGTAATTGAAAAATATCATCTAAAGGAAAAAAAATTAGATGAAGAACTAACAAAAACACTTTTAGATTTAAAAAAATCATTTGAAGAAAGTAAAATAGAAAGAGAAAAAGAAATAAAGAAAATAAAAGAAAGTGTGAATATTAGTTTAAAAAAAGATGAAGAGTTTGATGGTATCATAGAAGAACTAAAAAATATAGAAAAATTTAAAGCGGAACAAAAAGATGATGAAGATTTTTGGATTGAGATTTTTTGCTTTGTGTTCATTTCTATTGTTGGAGTTTTTTTTATATGGGTTCTTCATTAGAAAGTTAGAAAGGGAGAGGTAAATATGAAGTTATCAGATTTAGATGATAATACAATGTTGCTTATAAAAGAGAAAGAGAAAGCTATAGAAGTTATAAATAAAAGGGAGTTATTAAAAACAGACTATTTATTAAAGGATTTAAAGAATAAAAAATATAATTTATCAGTTGCTGGGATATTTTCTCCAAGAATTAGTTTTGATTATATTTTTAAAATGATCGCAAAAAATTCTGGAGATCCTATATGGGCAATAGAGATTATGAATGAACTTAATGCTATACTGAATATTGAAGAAATTGAAGAAACTATAAATAAAGTTTTAGAAAAAAATTATTTATATATTTCTAAACAAGAAGTTACCATTCAAGAATAGGTATTAAAATAAGAGGTAAATAATAATGAAAGATAAAAAAATAAATATTTTAATTATTTTGGTATGTGTTGTAGTAATTGGAACTGTTATTATAACAAAAATTACTAAAAAAGAGGAAAAGAAGGTTGCTGAACAGAATACAGTAACTTTGGAAAATAAAGAAGTAACATATGATGAAGGTGTAGACATGGAACAGTTCTTAAATGGAAATACATTAAAGAATGATACAGGAACAGACGATGAAGGTGCTTATGATAATGTTGATAGTATCATAAAAGTAGAGGACGATCCAACAAATCCAATTTTTACAACTGGTATGGAAGATATAACAAGATCCTTACCAAGTATGATTGAAGCTCAAGTGAGAAAACAAGATATAGATTTAGGATTAAATACAACTCTTACTGTACATCCTGAACCCATGACATTTAAAGAGCTAGGGGATACCATTTCTTTTGAAATGTTCTTTGATGAATTAGTGGACTTGATACATATTGAATATAATTTAAAGACAGGAGAAATGACAGTGCTTATTTATCCTAGAGAGAAGGAAAATTTAAAAAAATATGGTTGGGATAAGGTATTAGAGGAAAAGTATAACATTAGTGTTGATTAATAAAGGAGAGGTGAAGAGGAATGAAAATATATTATATGATTTTAATGTATATATGGACAATAATATTCTGGATAGCGGGTGAAGAAGGTTTATTGAAGAATATGGGGCCATTTATGGAAATAATAGGGCCATATCTTCCAGTTATAGTATTTATTTTTAAAATGCTTATACTTATTTACTCTATAAGAGGGATATTCTATATAAAGACAGATATTGAAATTCCAATAATATTAGTTTGGTTGATAACATTTATAATATCTTTTGGATATAATTATCTCCTATCAAAAGACGTAGAGATTCAATTATATAACATATCATTCGACCTATTTTGGGTGTTTGATATAATTTTATTTACATTGTCTACAATTTCTTTTGGGCTTTATACATTCTATAAAGTCATAGACGAATGAAATTACTCATCAATTACAGGGGGGAATATAACAAGCGAAAGGGTTTTATTTATGAAAAAGATTTTTGGTTTAGGTTGTTTATTTTTGCTTAGTATTTTTATTTTAAGCGGATGTTCGTTAGAAGAAGAGGTACTGAATGTGAAAATTGCTAACCTTGAAAATAGAGCTGAAGAGCTTAAAAGTGAAATTGCTTTATTGAAAGAAGAAAAGCAAGAATTAGAGAAAAAAAATGTGACGATAAAAAAAGAAAAGGGAATAGAAAAGTATATGGTTACATTTGAGATTAAGCAAGTACATTATACATCTGACTATAAGAAGA
This sequence comes from Candidatus Scybalomonas excrementigallinarum, assembly GCA_018710905.1. Lineage (GTDB taxonomy): Bacteria > Bacillota > Clostridia > Lachnospirales > Lachnospiraceae > Scybalomonas > Scybalomonas excrementigallinarum. The sequence continues at coordinate 18,816 of DVIZ01000185.1, forward strand.
TATGGAAAGATAATATGAATCAACTTGAATTTTCTGTTATGGTGGACAAAGATTTTTTTGATAGTATCGAAGTAGGAAAAGAACTAAAAGAAGAGCTTAGACTTGGCTCTTTGATAATGGAAAATTCTTTTGGTAGTTGGCAGATAATAGTTAAAGATAAAAAGATTGTATGACGAGAGGAAGAGTAAACAAATGAAGCAAAGTTAAATCAAGATCAGACAGAAATACTTTTTCTGATAAAAAAAATATTTAAAGAGGAAAAAGAAGAAAGAGAAAGGATCGAAACTCAAAAAGAACTTCAAAAAAAGGAAGAAATAGAACAAAGTATTACAAATGCAAATAAGCAATTATTAAATCAAATTTTAATTAAAAACAACGATGAAAATAGATAATAATATTTAGGTGGAGAAAAAGAATGGAAAAAATAGATATAATAATTATATTAGTTTTTGGAGGGATAATTGCATTTTTTGGAATATCAATTCTTGCTATCGCATTTTTTGGAGGATTTATTCCAGAAATTATAGATAGTATATCAAAATTAATAGAAAATAAAAAAGCAAAAGAAACTTTTAAAAATTTAGATCGATATCAAGAAAGTATTAGAATTACGGAATTTTTAAAAGAAAATGATATGAAAAAAATGAGAATTGATACATTAGAAGATTATTTTTGGGTTTTGGGTGACCTAATATTTTCTTTAAGAGATATATGCGATTATAATGGAAAGAATATTACAGAAGATATGAAATTTATACTAAATGAGATAACCAAAAAAGAATTTTTAAGTATGAATGAACAATTGTTTAATACATGGTTGTTAGAAACAGCGTGCATTAAATATCATTTAAATGAATCAAAGTTAGATCAAGAACAGACAGAAAGATTCCTTTTTCTGAAAGGAGCATTTGAAGAAGAAAAAGAAAGGATTGAAGTTCAAAAAAAAGAAGAAATAAAAGATAGAATAAGAAATACAAATAAACTGGTATTCAATGAAACTCGAAAAGAACAAAAAATAATATTAGATAAAAAAGACTTATTATGAAAGGAATTTATTTATGAAAGTTTATTATAATAAAAAACAGTTTCCAGATGTGGAGAAAGAATGTAAAAAACAAGATTACTGGGACTTCAATCATAATGAACCAGTATTA
>DVIZ01000186.1 GCA_018710905.1 Candidatus Scybalomonas excrementigallinarum
GAAGAAAGAGAAAGAAGGAATTTTTGTGATTAACAGAGAAGAAAAAAGAGATGCTATTTTTTTTACAAAACAATTAGTTCGATTAGACAGTTCAAATCCAGGAAACTATGAAAAAGAAATAAAAGATTATATTGAATTGATCCTTCCAAAAGAAGGGGTTGTTATTTCAACAAGTGAAGTATTGCCAAATCGTTATAATTTAATGGCAGAAATCGAGGGGGAGATAAAAACTCCTGCTATGATTTTCATTTGTCATATGGATACGGTAATGCTTGGAGAGGACTGGACAAAAGATCCATTAGGAGCAGAAGAAATAGATGGCAAAATCTATGGACGAGGTGCTTGTGATATGAAATCAGGGCTTGCTTGTGCCATTTCTGTATTTTGTGAGATAGCAAGAGAAGTTAAGGAAGGAAAGAAATTAAAACATAGTTTGAAGTTGATTTGTAGTGCAGATGAAGAAGATTTTATGAGAGGGGTAGAAAAAGCAATCGCTGATGGTTGGGTACAAAAAGAAGACTGGATTATGGATACAGAACCAACCAATGGGCAAATTCAAGTGGCACATAAAGGGCGTACATGGTTTGAGATTACAATCGATGGAATAACGGCTCATGCTAGTACACCATGGAAAGGGGCAGATGCTAATGCAGCTATGGCAGAAGTGATAAGAGAAATTCGCCTTTCCATTGAGAATTTAAAGCCACATGAAGATCTTGGAATTTCTACCGTGACTTTTGGACAGATACAAGGAGGATATCGTCCTTATGTTGTTCCTGACCACTGTACCGTATGGGTGGATATGCGTCTAGTACCACCAACCGATACGAAGATGGCAGAAGAAATTGTAAAACAAGCCATTCATAAGGCAGAGCAAACAATTGTAGGAGTAAAAGGGCATTATAAGATTACAGGAGATCGCCCTTATGTGGAAAAAGATGAAAATTCCTATTTATTGCATCAATTAAAACAATGTGCAGATGAAGTGACAGGGGAAGATACAAAAATAAGTTTTTTCCCAGGCTATACGGATACCGCTGTTATCGCGGGTACACTAGGCAATCGAAACTGTATGTCTTATGGCCCAGGGAATTTAGAATTGGCTCATAAACCAGATGAATGGGTAGCAATAGAGGATATTGTTCGATGTGAAAAAGTGTTAAAGAAATTAGCAAGAACTATGACAGGACAACAGTCAGAATAAAAAAGAAAGTTTGAATAAAAAACAAAGAAGAACACATACTATTTTTAGGAAAACTCTGATAGGAGAAGAAAAGAATGGTAAGTGTTTTTTTTATGTTATAGGAAATTCCTCGCAAGGCGAGTGTCATCCTATAGAATAAAAAAGCACTACGTGCGAACGATGCACACTTTGTTCTGAGGAGAAATGCAAGAAGATAGTGGATAACATAATGGAAAGGAAGTGGAACTGTGGATCAATGGCATAGTTTTGAGCATAAAATTATAGCAAACGTTTCAAGCGTTTTAAAGAAAAACGTTGAGGTAGTGGAGCAGTTATTTGCGGATTGCGATGATGTGATAAAAAAGGAACTGCAAAATGGACAAAACAAACAAGAGAGGATTTATATTTGTTATATTGATGGGCTTATCAATCGAGAATTGTTAGAAGAATCTATTGTTCGCCCATTTTTAAATCGGGTGAGTAAAGGGGACGATTGGTTTTCGGATTTCTTTTCGGAAATTGTAGAAACGGTGGATGTGAAAGAAACCGATAATATGGATGACTTAGTAGGGGCTATTTTAGGTGGGGATACTGCGTTATTTGCGGAAGGTTACCAAAAAGGATTGGTGATTTCAAGTAAAGGATTTCCAACAAGAGGAGTGAGCCAGACGGAGTCAGAAGTGGTACTACGGGGTTCGAAAGATAGTTTTAATGAAAACTTTCGAACCAATACCGCTTTAATACGAAGACGAATCAAAGATACACGGTTAAAGATGAAACAGACTACCGTTGGATTTCGTTCTCGAACCAATGTGGGAATTTTTTATATGGATGATTTAGTAGAGCCAGAGTTAGTGGAGCAAATTGAAAGGCAATTAAAAGATATAAAAATTGATGCAATTTTTGATAATGGAATGTTAGAACATTTGTTGGAACAAAATACTCTATCCCCATTTCCACAATATCAACATACCGAACGTCCCGATAAGACAGCCAGTGGAATTTTGGAAGGAAGAGTGGCTATCGTTGTGGATAACTCCCCAGGAGTGCTTTTAGCCCCAGTTACGTTTCATTGTTTTTTTCAGGCATCGGACGATTATTACAATCGATTTTATGTGGCATCGTTTGAACGATTTTTGCGCTATATGGCAGCACTCATTTCGATAGGATTGCCAGGACTTTATATTGCTGTTTTTAATTTTCATACAGAAGTGTTGCCAACAAGCCTTGTCTTATCGTTTGCATCTGCAAGGCTTGGAGTCCCGTTTCCTGTCGTCATTGAGCTGTTGTTAATGGAATTGGCCTTTGAAATGTTAAGAGAAGCAGGAGTTCGAATGCCAGGGCAGATGGGAAATACCATTGGAGTGGTAGGAGGATTAATTGTAGGACAGACAGCAGTGGAGGCAGGGCTTGTTAGTACCATTGTTGTTATCGTCGTATCCTTAACAGCCATTGCATCGTTTTCGATTCCAAATGAAAGTTTTACCTCTACCTTTCGACTATTGAAATTTGTTTTAATTGGAACGTGTGCCTTATGGGGAATTTATGGATTTTTTATTGGTATTTTACTTGTGCTCATTCACTTATGCCATTTAGAAAGCTATGGAATTCCATATTTAATGCCAACGGTTTCCTCTTCTGTTGCTGGATATGGAACGAAGAAAGATTATATTTTTAAAGCTCCAATTCATATGATGAAGGAACGCCCAATCTTTACAAGGCGTGGAGCAAGAGTGCGTATGAGAAAGGGGGAAGAGGATCATGTTTGCAGAAAATAAGAAGCTTTCCTTAAAGCAGTTTGAAAGAATGTTTCTCATTGAGATATTTGGAACATTTAGTTTAACAATGCCAACTCTTGTAACGAGAGGGTTTGGATACAATGGGATTTATGCTTTCCTATTTGGGATATTGTTAGCTGGTATCTATCTTTTATTTTTATTAGGGGTTCGAAGGCGACTTAAGGGAACGAGCCTTTATTTTGAAAGAAGTTTTCATGTGTTTGGGAAAAGAACGATTCTTTTTCTTTACTTTATACGATTTGTAGTAAAAAATGCTTATACAATGCTTTTGTTCGTCAGTTTAATTGGAGATACCATTTTAAAAGGGCAAGGAAACCTTCGTATTTTAATTCCCTTTATCGTTATTTGTGCCTATGTTGCGTACCAAGGAATTGAAACGAGAGGAAGAGTATTAGAAGTGCTTTACTTTTTTATTTTTGTTCCTTTAATTTTTGTTATTTTGTTATCCATACCAGAGCTATCCTATGCAGAATGGATTCCAAAAGGAGCATTTCATGGAAAAGAATTTTTAAAAACTTCTTATATTGTGTTGCTAAGCTATAGTCCTATGGAATTTTTACTATTTGAAAGCGGATATTTTGAAGAAGTAGAAAGAAAAGAGATAGGGCGACAAGAGGAAGTGATAACAAAGAAAAATACAATTGCAAAAATGGCAGGAAAAGGTTTTATCAGAGCGAGTTTTTTCCATATTGTTATCTTTCTTGTGACAATTGGATTATTCGGAGTTACTTTAACAAAAGACTCTCTTTGGTCGGCTCTTGCTATGATGGAGACGGCAAAATTGCCAGCAGATTTTATTTCAAGGTTGGATATTTTATTGATTGCCTTTTGGATTTTTAGTTTATTTGGAGTGACTAGTGGATATTCCACATACAGTATGTGGTTGCTAAAGGATGTGTGGAAAGAGAAGAGAAAAGGAGTCATGCTCGCTATCTTTTTTTCGCTATCGGGGATTCTTACTCTACTCCTTCCAGATATTGAAACGAGCACAGCTCTCTATTTTCGATATTTAGGTGTGATTGATTTTCCGATTGCTATTATTATTCCACTACTTTCGATTATTTTCTATAAAAGAAAATATCGGGAAAGGAGCATAGAAGTGTAGAGCTTTAAAAAAAGGGCTACATGATACAAAGAAATCATGAGAAAAGAAATTATTGCGGTTATTATTTTAATTTTATTAGCATTTACCCAGAAAAATATTGACATTGAAGATCGAAATTATGCTTTAGTTGTTGGAATGGATGAAAGTCAAAAAGATAACTTTAAAATAACCTATTCCTTTGCGGATTTAAGCAAGGTAGCTGAGACGAAAGGAAGAGGGGCAGAGTCCGTATCCGCTTCCTATGAAGGGGATACGTTAAGGGACATCGAAACACAATATAAAAGAAAACAGGATAGAACATTGGAATATGGGCATCTAAAAGTATTGGTCATTGGAGAAGGCTTATTGGATAATAAGGAAAAATACAATGATTTTTTAGAGGAAATTCGGGAGAAAAAAGATTATTCAAGAAATATGCTTGTCTTTGTATCAGACGGAAGTGCAGGGGCTATTGTGCGGCTTGATGAAGAGATGAATGGATTGCTATCCGATCATTTAAAACGGTTGGAAGAACGCCATATTCCAACAAAAACCATTACATTAAAAGATGTTCTTCGAGGATATTGGGAAGGAGAAAGGGTAAAAGTGCCAGTATTAAAGGCAAATAAAGATGGTGTAGAATTTGTTGGTTATGAGATATTGCCTGATAGAACGTAAAGGAAAAGCCAGTAAATAAAAAAATAATGAAAAGACAATAAAAAGAAAAGATAATTGTTTAGAATAGAAAAAGTATGGGAATGCTTCTTATGAAATCGGAATCGTTCTTCTAGAAATGGAGGAGTCGAGTAAAAAATTTGATAGGAGGCATTTTTATGTTTGAAAATAAAAATAAAAGAATCGAAAAAATAAGAGAAACAGTAAAAAAAATAAGAGAGCAATTAACGATGAAACAAATTGTTTTCTTATCGTTACTCGTTGGAATGTTTGGAGCAACCGTTTGTACTGCGTTTGCAATGGAAAGGCAAAGAGAGAGTCAGATACATATTGCAGAGCAGGTGATTCGTTTTCATATCCGAGCCAATAGCGATTCAAAAGAAGATCAAGAAGAGAAAATGATGGTAAAAAAACAAGTAGTGGAATATTTACAGCCACTAATGAAACAGGCAACTTCGGTACAAGAAGGAAGAAAAATTTTATCCGCTTATAAAGAAGAAATAAAAGAAGTGGCAGAAAAAGCACTAGAAACTACAAGTAATCGAACCGTTCAAGTATGCTTAACAAAGGAGAAGTTTCCAATGAAACGCTATGGCGATCTTGTATTTCCTCCAGGAGAATATGAGGCACTTCGCGTGGATATTGGGGAGGCAAAAGGTCACAATTGGTGGTGTGTTATGTACCCATCCTTATGTTTTATCGATGAAGCCCACGGAATTGTTCCTGAATTATCAAAAGAAAAATTACAAAATACATTGTCTGAGGAAGATTATGAGAGCTTAAAACCAGAATACCATTTTAAGTTATTGGATTATTTTTATGGAAAAGTAAAGAACCGTTTTTTCTAGCTTGTTTCGCTAAGAAAAGAATTGTTTCTTCTATTGAAAAGTAGGGGGGAAAATAGTACAATAAAGAACAGTAAAAACGCTCGGTGATAATTTGAATCTGTTTAAGAGAAAAAGTAGGAATAGAAATAGAAGAGATAGACATAGAGTGTTTCTTAGAAGAAAAAGAGTTGATAAAAGGTGGGTAAAACAATGAAAAAACAAAATATAGTTGTAATCTTTGGTGGACAGTCTTCAGAACATGAAGTTTCTTGTATGTCTGTTCAAACAATTTTAAAAAACATAAATGATGAGACATATGAAACCTATATTGTCGGTATTACAAAAGAAGGAAAATGGCTTTTTGTAGATTCTATGGAGCAGATTGTCAATGATACTTGGAGAGAATCAAAAAAACATGCCATTCTTTCTCCAGATGCTACAAAGAAAGAGTTATTGATTGAAGAAGATGGTAATTACCGTTCTATAAAAGTAGACGTAGCTTTCCCTGTGCTTCATGGACTTCACGGAGAAGATGGAACGATTCAAGGACTTTTTGAGTTAGCAGAAATTCCTTATGTTGGTTGCGGTGTTGTAGCATCTGCTGTTTCTATGGATAAATTCCATACAAAAGTAATTGTAGATACATTAGGAATTCGTCAGGCAAAATGGGTTCCAGTACGCCGTTCTGAAATGCATGATATGGAGGCTGTTATTAAAAAAGTAGAAGATGTTCTTTCTTATCCAGTATTCGTAAAGCCAGCCAATGCGGGATCTTCTCAAGGAGTTAGCAAGGCAGAAAATAAAGAACAGTTAATAAAAAGTATCGAACTTGCAGGAGAGCATGATTCTAAAATTCTTGTAGAAGAAACGATTATTGGACGTGAAATTGAATGTGCCGTATTAGGTGGAGAAGAGTTAAAAGCATCTGGTGTTGGTGAAGTTTTAGCAGCTGCAGAATTTTATGATTATGAGGCAAAATATTTTAATGCAGAGTCAAAAACAAATACTCGTCCAGAGTTTCCAGAAGGAAAAGAAGATGAAGTGAGAAAGGATGCTTTAAAAATCTTTGAAGCGGTTGATGGATATGGACTTGCAAGAGTTGACTTTTTCTTAGAAAAAGATACGAATGAAGTTGTCTTTAATGAATTAAATACGCTTCCAGGATTTACAAGTATTAGTATGTATCCAATGCTTTGGGCGGAAAAAGGAATGGAAACATCACAGCTTGTTGAGAAATTAATTCAGCTAGCATATAAACGTTACGAAAGATAACAAGGTGAATACGATGGAAAAACCAATTGGTATCTTTGATTCTGGTGTAGGGGGACTTACCGTTGCAAGGGAAATTATGCGCCAACTTCCCAATGAAGATCTTGTTTATTTTGGAGATACGGCAAGAGTGCCTTATGGAAGTAAGTCTCCAAATACTATTTTGCGTTTTAGCCGTCAAATCGTCAATTTCCTCTTAACAAAAGATGTAAAAGCGATTGTCGTTGCTTGTAATACCGCCAGTGCTTTAGCCCTTCCTACGATACAAAAAGAAATTGAAATTCCGATTATCGGAGTAATAGAGGCAGGAGCAAAAACTGCATGTGAAGTGACGGAGACAAAACACATTGGAGTCATTGGAACGGAAGGAACGGTAAAGAGTCGAATTTATACGCAATGCCTTACCAAACTTGATCCAGAGATTACGGTTGTTAGTAAAGCGTGTCCTCTTTTTGTACCTCTTGTAGAAGAAGGATTAGTAGAAGATCGCATTACGGATGATATTGCTTCCCGCTATTTAGGAGAATTAAAAGATTATGATATTGATACTTTAATTTTAGGTTGTACCCATTATCCTCTCATTCGAAACACGATTGCTAGAACGATGGGAGAGCAAGTGAAACTTGTAAACCCTGCTTATGAAACGACGAAAAGTTTGAAAACGCTGTTACTGGAAAAAGGGATGCTCTGTAATGAGAGAACGAAAGAGCCAGTATATGAATACTATGTGAGTGATGCAGTGGAACGGTTTATTGCCTTTGCAGATGGAGTGTTACCTTGTAATGTCAGCGAAGAAAATGTAAAAAGCATTGATATTGAAGCGTTTTAAGAGAAAACACACTTTGTTCCAATATCAAATCCATACGATAATAACAGAAGAATAGAAATAAAATAGAAGGGAATCTAAAAAATATCTATGACAAAAGACGTTTTAGTATCCATTGTAGGATATCAATTCGATGTCAATGAAGAAGAAGCGACAGAATTGATAACTTCTGGAGAATATTATAAAAAGAAAGACAAACATTATATTTTATATGAAGAACATCTTATGGAAGATGAAGAAGTAACAAAAAATATAATGAAAATTGGTGATGGGAAAATCGAATTGGTAAAACGTGGTGCAGGTAATATGACAATGCTATTTGAAAAAGATAGAATTCATACTTGTGCTTATCAGACACCAATTGGAGAGTTGATGGTAGGAATTCATACAAATCAATTATCCATAGAAGAAAAAGAAGAAGAAATTAAGGCTTGTATCCAATATCAATTAGAAGTGAATGGAGAACATATCTCCCATTGCGAAATCCGTATCAAAATTCAACAAAGAAACTAGCGATAAAAAAAGAACCATTGTTTCGAAAAAGAGAGACAATGGTTCTTTTTGTTATGATTATTGTTTTTTTGTTAAGTCAGCTTGTTTTTTACGAAGTTTAGCCATAAATCCTTTTTTCTCAGGAGGTGCAACTTCTGCATTACGGAAGTTACGAATGGATAAAATATAAATACCGCTGACACTTGCTTTGATCTCTGCTTTTACAGGAATAAGATCAAATACTTCTTCTTCTGCAATTAAAGACATAATTTTTGGTCCAATTTTTGCTTTTACAATTGGCATTTTGGAATTCATGTAACGTTTTGGAAGTTGCTCCATAACGATTTTTGGAAGATCCGCATCTTTTACTTTCATCCGCTTTTTGTCAATAACAAGCATAGAAACATTTTGTGCAGCAGCTTCTAGCTGAGCACGGTTGTCTTCTTGTTTTTGTTGCATCTTTTTACCATAAAAGTAAAGTGTTGCTAAAATCCCTGCCATGATCACAAGGATAATCAATAATACCGCCCATACTGGCATTGGGAATCCCTCCTAGCATAAAATCATAAGTACGCTCTATTGTAACATTTTTTTTCAAAGAAAACAACTGTAAATCCCCAGTTGGTATTTAGTTTTCCTTAGAAAGCATGTCGGCAATCACGTTTTGTAAATAAGCTCCAAGAAACTTTTGGTTTTCTTTTGGTAACGCATCAATTTGGATTGGTTTTCCAAATTCCACTGTGACATGAGCAGGTTTCACAGAAAAATGGGAATTTAATTCAAAGAGTGCATCTGTATTGGTAAGTGCCACAGGAATGACAGGAACTTTTGCTTTTTCTGCCATCTTTGTGCTACCTTCCTTAAATGGAAGCATTTCTTTGTTGTGATTTCTCGTTCCTTCTGGACAAATATACACAGAATACCCTGATTTTAATTGTTCGACTCCTTGTAAAATAGTCTTCATTCCTTCTTTTAAATTTTCGCGATCAAGAAAAAGACAACGAATATTTTTCATCCAAGTGGAGAGACCAGGAATTTTTTCCATTTCTTTTTTTGCCACAAATCCAAGAGGAATTGGGCTTGATACATAGGAAACTAAAATATCAAAATAGCTTCTGTGATTGCTAACAAAAAGAACAGATTGATCAAGGGGAATATTTTCTTTTCCTTTGACTGTAATTTTTGCACCTGCGATAAAAAGACAGAATTTAAACCCCTGTTTAACCATTTTCTCAGAGACCCTTGTTTTGATTCCAGGATTTTTTTTCTCAAGTGCGGTTAACACAAGATTGATCGGAAATCCGATAATAAAATAAATCACTAGAAAGAGAAATAAAAGTAATGTTCTTAGCATAATATCTCCTATAAATGTGAACTTTAAATAATAGATTCTTTCTAAAATATTATACTAGACTTTAGAGAAAATAGCAACATAGTGGAGAAAACGTGGATAACTGAAAGCGATATGTTGATAACTAAAAAGAAAGAAATATTTATGTGGAAAAATAGGAAATATGTTGTATTTCGTCAAAAAAGAGAAACAATATCTAGTGAAGGTATCGTGGATAAGATTGTTAATAGAGTTATCCACAACGTGTGGATAACTTTGTGGAAGAAAGTTTTTTCAGAAAAATATGCAGGAAAATCATGGAAGAAATCTATTTTTTAAAATGGCATATTCTGTAAGAAAGGCTAGGATTATGACGAAAAATGAAAGATTAAGGCTTATTAATAAAAATCATGAAATGAGCAAGACGGAAGTACCAAATTGTTTAGTAATTCCAAGATTGCCATTTGCGGTGGAGAAAGAAAAGGGGAAAATAAGGCTCGTCTATTATGAAGAGCAAGAAGGAAAAAAAGAGTTAAAGGGAGAAAAGGGAAAGCGATATTTGAAAAAAGAAGTAGCAAGGGCGTTAGAATGTCTTTTTATGAGAGCAGAAGAAGAGGGTATTGTATTAGCCGTTGTATCTGGATACCGATCTTATGAGAGACAAGAGGAGCTTTATGAGAGAAGTGTTAAAAAAAATGGTATTTCTTATGCGAATCGATACCAAGCAAAAGCCGGTTATAGCGAACATCAAACAGGGCTAGCTGTAGATGTGTCAGGAGAGACTATTCAATATGGGTTAGAAGAAATTTTTGGATTGACGAAAGAAGGAGTGTGGCTTAGAAGAAACTGTTGGAAAGAGGGATTCATTATTCGCTATCCAAAAGGGAAAGAAATCATTACTGGCTATCAATATGAGCCATGGCATCTACGTTATGTAGGTAGAAATGAAGCGGAAATTATGATGAAATGTGGACTTACATTGGAGGAATTTTTGCTTTCCATGAGAGTGCGATAAGGAAACAAAAAAAGGCTGCTGCAAATGTTGCAACAGCCTGTTACCTCGTCGTTACAGAGGAATTTTATTATTTAAAAGTTGATGTTTTAAATCAAAAAGCGGTTTTGATAGATCCACATAGACTTCTTGTGGATACATAAGACGTCTTGATTCATCCCAAAGTGTATTTAATTCCTGTTGACAGTAGGAACGGATATCCATTACTTTTGGAGACTGATAAACGCATTGCCCCTTTATGAAAATAGGCACAAGCAGTTCTTTCATCGTATAACTTCCCCCAGGCAGAGTTGTATGTTTCCAAGTTGCTTCTGGATCAAAAAGTTTTAAATCCTTTGATTCATCATAGACTTCATCGGAAAGGCAGATGAGATCGGCTTTGATCTTTCCCGTATTTTTATTATAAATACGATAGACGGTTTTGTTTCCAGGGTTTGTAACTTTAGCAGGGTTTTCTGAAACTTTAATTTTTGGTGTAAATTCTTCATCGCCTTCATAACGAATTCCTGCTAATTTATAGACGCCGCCAAATGCAGGGCAATCAGCAGAGGTAATAAGGTTTGTTCCAACACCCCAAGAATCAATGGTAGCTCCTTGTGTTTTTAAACTGTAAATAAGGTTTTCATCGAGATCGCTAGAAGCTGTGATAATGGCATCAGGAAAACCTGCCTCATCTAACATTTGGCGGGCTTGCTTTGATAAGTAGGCAAGATCACCACTATCTAAACGAATACCAAATTTCTCTAATTTTACCCCTTCTTCTTGTTTCTTTTTAAATACTTTAATAGCGTTTGGCACTCCAGATTTTAGAGTGTCATAAGTATCCACAAGAAGGATGCAATTATTTGGATAATAAGTAGCATAGCGATAAAAAGCATCATATTCGGTTTCAAAACTCATAATCCAGCTATGGGCGTGAGTGCCAAGAACGGGAATATCAAACTGTTGTCCACAAAGAACGTTAGAAGTACCGACACATCCGCCGATAACAGCCGCTCTTGCTCCATAAATACCAGCGTCTGGACCTTGGGCACGACGAAGGCCAAATTCCATAACGGCATCGCCACCTGCTGCATACACAACACGAGAAGCTTTTGTTGCAATGAGGCTTTGATGGTTAATAATGTTTAAAATAGCAGTTTCCACAAGCTGTGCTTCCATAATCGGTGCGATGACTTTTACTAAAGGTTCTTTCGGGAAAACAACACTTCCTTCAGGAATGGCATAAATATCGCCTGAGAAGTGATAACTTGCTAAATAATCTAAGAAGTCTTCATCAAACATATTGAGATTTCTTAAATAATCAATGTCGTCATAGCTAAAGGAAAGATTTTTTATATAATCAATGACTTGTTCTAAACCAGCCGTAATCGCATAACTGCCACCAGATGGATTCACGCGGTAAAAAACATCAAAAATAACGTGTTCTTTTGCTTTTGATTTAAAGTATCCTTGCATCATCGTCAGTTCATAAAAATCAGTTAAAAGTGTTAAATTTCTTGACATAATCGTATTATCTCCTTTTTCTTTGTACTATAAACAAAAGGTTGAAGGTTATTTCTAAATACAAGTAATATACAGTTAGAAGAAAAAACTTTTACTATGCATATTGCTTGTACACTTTGTTCAAATAGATATTATGATTATTATACGACAAATTAAAATAAATGCCCAGTAGAAACTTTTGAATTGAAAAATATAATAAAAGAATAGTAATATTAATATATTGCGTAAAATATAAAAAGACTTAATGTTTTGATAATAAATGCAAATTTATATAAAAATATTGACAAATTTATAAAATTATAATATTATATATGATATATGATATAAGTTGTATAGTATAGTTTTCTTGATGTGATCACTTGATAATTTTAAACAGCTTTTCATAAAGGCTGAGAACAGGAGGTGACATGAGAAAAATGACAAAAAAAGCTATGGAGTATTTATGGTTATGTCTTTAGTATTTGGAGGGCATAGTTTAGTAAGTGCAGCAGAAAAGAATATTGCCATGGAAGAAGTGTTTCCAAATGAACAAGTGGAACAGATTATCCAACAGGCTAGAGAACGACCAATTTATAATGATAAAGATGAATATGGTCATTTTAGTCTAGACACAACGCGTTCTTTTGGTCAATATCCTTCTAGAAAAGGAGTGATTCTAGTCACCGAAGATAAATATAAGGGTTTAATACCAACAGGACATGCTGCAATTATGTGGTCATCTAATACAGTGGTTGAATCATTAAGTGGCGGGGTAACAACGGGGGCAAATGATTGGAATACATCAAAAAATACATGTTATGCCGTTGGAGTATCAGGAACAACAGAAGCACAGGATAGAAATGTAGCTGATTGGTGTTATAAACAAATAGGAAAGCCATATAATCTTAATTACTTGAATGTATCAACAAGAAGTAAATTTTATTGTTCTCAATTAGTATGGGCAGGATTTAAAGATAACTATAATATTAATTTAAATACTTCAGAATTTGGTGATGCTATTCATCCAATAGAACTTGTGAATAATTCAATTACATATACTATATATAGAAAATAAATATGTAGATTGAGAGGAATTACGGAATAAAAGTG
>DVIZ01000187.1 GCA_018710905.1 Candidatus Scybalomonas excrementigallinarum
TTTGATACTTATATTTTACCAAATATCACAGTGATTTTGAATATCGTATTAAGTTTTCAAGGTACAAATATATATCAAAGGTCAGTGACCTTTTGACACCCTAATCTCTATAGGAAATTCCTCGCAAGCGAGTCATCCTATAGAATAAAAAAGCACTACGTGCGAATGATGCGCAGCGAGCAAAGAAGATAATTTTGCTTCGCAGACTGCTCGCGCGCGGCAAAGTGTACGTTGCTCAAAGTGACCGAAAGTCGCGAAGAGTGTGCAACGCACACTTTGTTCTTTGGATTTCGTATTTATCGTTTATGTGAAGACAACAAGTTAAGTAGTTTACTTCGCATCGCTTTTAAGAGAAGTTAAGTATGCTTCATTGATAGCGAGTACTTTTTCCATCGCTTCTTGCCCAGGAGCACCGATCGTATTTCGTTTCTCTACACAAGTTTTCATGCTAATGGCATCGTAAATATCTTGTTCAAAAACAGGGCAGATTTCTTTATACTGTTCTAGTGTCATATCATCAAGAGAAATTTCTTTTTCGATACAAAATAGGACGAGCTGGCCAACGATACCATGGGCATCACGGAATGGAACTCCATGATTGACAAGATAGTCTGCGGCATCGGTTGCATTGGTGAAACCATTTTTTGCGCTCTTTTCCATATTTTTTTCTAAAACAGTCATTGTGGAAACCATTCCAGTAAAGAGAGCAAGACAGCCTTTTACGGTATCAAGAGCATCAAAAGTTAATTCTTTATCTTCTTGCATATCTTTATTATAAGCAAGTGGGATTCCCTTCATTGTCGTTAAAAGACTTGTTAAAGCTCCATAGACACGACCTGTTTTTCCACGAACTAACTCCGCAATATCGGGATTTTTTTTCTGTGGCATAATAGAACTGCCTGTGCTATAAGCGTCGTCCAGTTCAATAAAGCGATATTCATTGGAATTCCAAATGATAATTTCCTCAGAAAAACGGCTTAAGTGCATCATAATCGTAGAACAAGCGGAAAGTAGTTCAATTAAATAATCTCGATCGGATACGGAGTCCATACTGTTTAATGTTGGTCCATAAAAGCCAAGGAGTTTCGCTGTTAATTCTCGATCAAGAGGATAAGTTGTTCCTGCTAATGCGCCAGAGCCGAGAGGGCAATAATTCATTCGGTTATAAATATCCGTTAATCGACTATAATCTCTTTTAAACATTTCCATATAGGCTCCAAGGTGATGAGCTAGTGTAACAGGTTGTGCCTTTTGAAGATGAGTAAAACCGGGCATATACGTATGAATATGTTGTTTCATTAAGTGATGAAGAGTCTCCATTAAATGTAGAACAAGTTCTTTGATGGCAATAATTTCATCTCTTGTATACAGTTTCATATCAAGAGCTACTTGATCGTTACGGCTTCTCCCTGTATGAAGCTTTTTTCCAGCCTCGCCAATTCGTTCAATTAAATTTGCTTCTACAAAGCTATGAATATCTTCGTATTCAGAAGTGATAGTGAGTGTTCCATTTTCCACATCGGTTAAAATACTAGAAAGCCCAGAAAGGATTTGCTCTTTTTCTTCTTCGGTTAAAATTCCTGTTGCTGCTAACATTTTAACATGGGCCATACTGCCTTCAATATCTTGATGATAAAATTTCTGATCAAATGAAATGGATGCATTAAAATTATAAACAAGCTGGTCTGTTTCTTTTGTAAAACGACCTCCCCATAATTGTGCCATAATCGTTCCTCTTTTCTTTTTATAGTTTTTGAACTACCTCTTATTTGAAGGATAAAACTTTTCGTCTTTTTAAATTTCAAATAAGGAATGTATTTTTATGCATATTATACAATAAAATATTCATTTTGAATAGAGGAAAATTTATAAAAAAATAGTTTGTTTTTTGTAATTTTTTGGTATAATAATACTAAGTAGTAGTTTAAAATGACAGTGAATTTGATGTTAGGAGGGATTACTATGAGATGGCAAGATAGGTGTGTCAATGAATTGTTAAAAAGAAATTTGTTTTTATCCATTGTTCACTTGGAACGATTTGAGCAAATTCTTCAAATGGTGAAAGAAGAATCGTTTTTTACAAAAGGAGTATGCAAATGTCTCTTTTTGCTCTCTTGGGAGCCAGAAAAAGCATCTCAAGTTCAAGAAATTTTAATGGAAATGAAAGACAAAGGAGCGTGTGAAAAGGAATACTTAATACAAGCTGCGAATCGACTCTTTCCTAATGAGCAACCAGAACAAGTGATGAAACAACTGTTTTTAGAATTTTTGACAAAAGAAGGAGAAACGCCAGATGAAAACGTGCTTTTGGGCCTTTCTTTTACAAGAATTGATATTGGAGATAATGCATTAGAAGCCAGTCGAGTAATTGATGCTCTTAGTATAAAATAGAATAGGGAATAGAAAAATACCTTTGCAATAGAAAAGGAGGGCCATTGTAAAGGTATTTTTTTGTGATAGCATGCAGGGACGAAAAGGTTGTTTTTGAAATAAGTGAAGTGAATTTGTACAAAATAAAATAGAAAGATCAGGTGAAAAAATATGAATATTGCAGAAGGAACTATGGCAGTGATTGATCGAATTGAAGATGGGATCGTTACAGTGGAACTAGAAGATGAAACAATTGTGCATTGGAAAAAAGAGGAAATGCCAGAAGGGATAAAAGAAGGATATGTTCTTTGTTATCAAAAAGGGCAATGGGTAATTGATATGGCGGCTTATGAAAAAAGAAAAAGAGAAATAGAAGAAATGCTTTTTGATTTTTTTGATTAAGACGATATATTTTGTTTGCACTTTTAAAGAACTTGACACTCCCTACACTTAAAGTTAGGGGGACTGGAAATTGGGTAAGAAGTTCATAAAATCGTTAGGCAATTCTTTCTTCAACTTTATATAAAAATTTGCTATAATGAAAAAGATACAGATAATTCATATAGAAGAGTTATCGACATGGTTCTTTTGTGGAACATAGAATTCATAAAGAAGAGAAAGGAAACATTATGAGTTACGCAGATACATTATTTATAAATATGTGCAAAGATATTTTAGAAAACGGAATGAGTACAGAGGGAGAAAAAGTGCGCCCTCATTGGGAAGACGGAACTCCTGCCTATACGATTAAGAAATTTGGAGTTGTTAATCGTTATGATTTATCAAAAGAGTTTCCAGCCCTTACATTGAGAAAGACTTATATAAAGTCAGCCATTGATGAATTGCTTTGGATTTGGCAAAAGAAATCCAACAATATTCATGACTTAAATAGCCATATTTGGGACAGTTGGGCAGATGAAAATGGATCTATCGGTAAGGCATATGGATATCAGTTAGGAGTGAAACATCAGTATAAAGAAGGAATGATGGATCAGGTGGATCGTGTTATCTATGATTTAAAAAACAATCCATACAGTCGTCGTATTATGACAAATATTTACACATTTGCAGATTTACATGAAATGAATTTATATCCATGTGCTTATAGCATGACATTTAATGTAACAAAGAAAAAAGACAGTGATAAGCTTGTATTAAATGGAATTTTAAATCAGCGTTCCCAAGATATTTTAGCAGCCAATAACTGGAATGTCGTGCAATATGCAGTATTACTTCATATGTTAGCACAAGTTTGCGATATGGAAGTGGGAGAATTAGTGCATGTGATTGCCGATGCCCATATTTATGATCGCCACATTCCGATTATTGAAGAACTGATAAAACGTCCAACTCATCCAGCACCAAAATTTTCTATGAATCCAGAAATCAAAGATTTCTATCAGTTTACAAAAGATGACTTTAAAATTGAGGATTATGAAGCAGGAGAACAAATTAAAAATATTCCAATTGCGATTTAAAAAGAATAAGGAAAAGTAGGAAGAAAGAAAAAGAGAGGAAGTTATCGTTTATGAATTTGATTGTAAATGCGGATAAAAATTGGGCAATTGGTTTTAATAATAAATTATTAGTGCATATCCCAGACGATATGAAATTTTTCCGTCAAATGACAACAGGGAAAGTTGTTGTTATGGGAAGAAAGACATTAGAAAGTTTTCCAAACCAAATGCCATTGGCGAAAAGAACGAATATTGTATTGACAACGGATAAAAATTATACAAAGAAAGATGCCATTATTGTTCATAGTCAAGAAGAATTGTTAGAAGAGTTAAAAAAATATCCAAGTGAAGATATTTATATTATTGGTGGGGAAAGTATTTATAAAATGATGTTACCATATTGTAATACTGCACATGTGACAAAAGTCGATTATGAATACAAAGCCGATACTTATTTCCCAAATCTTGATAAAATGCCAGAATGGAAGATTACAGCCGATAGTGAAGAACAGACATATTTTGATTTGGAATATGTATTTTTGAAATATGAAAGAGTGAAATAATTCATTTTTGGTCAATTTTCTTCTTGACTTTATCAGGAAAAAGTACGATAATAAAAATTAAATTTAAAAAGCTTTTTCGCTAGCGTGTTAAAGTGAAAGACAGGAAAAAAGATAAAGAGAGAGGGAATAATTATGTTAGACATTAAGATTGAAAAGACCAAAAATCCAAAACAAAAACCAGAAAAGGGACATCCACTTCCTTTTGGAAAAATCTTTACCGATCATATGTTTATTATGAATTATACAGAAGGACAAGGCTGGCATGATCCGAGAATTGTTCCATATCAAAAGATTTCATTAGAACCTTCTGCTATGGTATTTCACTATTCTCAGGCTATGTTTGAGGGGTTGAAGGCATATTTATCAGAAAAAGGAGAACATGTATTGTTCCGTCCAGATATGAATGCAAAGCGTGCAAATCGGAGCAATGAAAGACTTTGTATTCCAAAAATTCCAGAAGAAGATTTCGTTCAAGCAGTAAAAGCTGTTGTAAAAGTGGATGAAGATTGGATTCCAACAGATCCAGGCACTTCTCTATATATTCGTCCATTTATTATTGCGACAGATGAATTTTTAGGAGTAAAACCATCAAAAACATATTTATTCCTTATTATTCTTTCTCCAAGTGGTGTTTACTATGCAAACGGTCTTGATCCAGTTGCTATTTGGATTGAAGATGATTATGTAAGAGCAGTAAGAGGTGGTATTGGTGAAGCAAAAACAGGTGGAAATTATGCTGCCAGTCTGATTGGACAAGTGAAAGCTAATAGTGAAGAATATGAACAAGTGCTTTGGCTCGATGGTGTAGAAAGAAAATATATTGAAGAAGTTGGTTCTATGAATATTTTCTTTAAAATTGATGGTAAAGTGATAACACCACAGTTAAACGGAAGTATTTTACCAGGAATTACAAGAGATTCGGTTATTACTCTTTGTAAGGAATGGGGTTATGATGTAGTAGAAAAAAGACTCTCCATTGATGAAGTTTATGATGCTTATAAAGCTGGAAAATTGGAAGAAGTTTGGGGAACTGGTACAGCAGCTGTTATTTCTCCAGTTGGAAAATTAAGATATGGAGAAGAAGTTATGCTAATCAATGGAGGCGGAATTGGCGAGTTAAGTCAAAAACTCTATGATACGGTAACAGGAATTCAATTAGGAAGAATCGAAGATACTCACGGTTGGGTACAATCTATCGATTGTTAATTTTCAGAAAAAGATAAAAAAGCGGAAGAATTATTCTAGTAAAGAAAAATTCTTCCGTTTTCTATCTTTATCAATTGTTTTTTTGTTTATGGATTACAACGAGAACAAGCATGGTATCCCGATTGAATAGCAGCCGAACGAGAGGCGAATGTTACTTGATTTTTCTTATTTGGAAGAGAAGAACAAGTAGGTAGATGGAAAACTTTTGAGTTTTTATTTCCGATATAAGTTGTTTTTGCATTGCCTGTATTTGGTGTTGTTGTTGATGGAGATGTTGGAATAGTAACGTTATTTGTTTTCTTTGTTTTTACAGAAAGTTTTTTTCCATTGGATGTGACAACAATCGTACCATCTTCATCGGTTCGGTAGACAGGAACTCCTAATTTTTTCAATCGTTCTTTTATTTCTTTATGTGGATGGCCATAGGAGTTATTTTTACCAAGCTGGATAATGCAAAGAGATGGATTTACCGCTCGTAAAAATTTAGTGCTATTTGAGGAACTGCTTCCATGATGAGCAACTTTGTAAACCGTTGCAGAAACATCGTATCCTGCGTTTAAAATATCAGATTCTGTTTCAACAGTAGCATCTCCATTAAATAAAAAGCTTGTAGTGCCATAGGTGATTTTCATAACAATACTAGAAGCGTTGATGTCATCATAGTTTTTGCTTGGTGCTAGGATTGTTCCATGAAGATTTTTAGTAAAATTAATGGATACTCCAGCTTTCGCTTGTACGCGTTTGATCTTTTTCTTCTGAATTGTTTCGATTAACTTACGATAAGCCACCGTTGTATGCGTGCGATTTGTCAAATAAACCTGTTTTACAGGAAAGTGTTCCATAACAGCAGTAGCAGCGCCCATATGATCGGTGTGGGGATGCGTTAAAAATAAATAATCGATTGTTTGAACTCCTTGTGATTCTAGATAGGCAATTAAATTCTCCGATTGGTCTGCTTCTCCTGTGTCAATTAAAATGTTGATACCACTTGTTTGCAATAATTGAGAATCTCCTTGCCCTACATCGATATAATGGACTTTTAAATTGGATAATTTTTTTGTACTGCTCGTTGTAGTTCCAAGAGCTGAAGAGTTAGAAAGGGTATTTTCCATAGAAAATGCTTCATTACTACAGCCAACAAATACAAAGAGCATTGTTAAAATAAGTGTCAAAAAGCGTAATTTTTTCATAACTTCCTCCTATAATCAATCTGTGGTCTGATTGTACATTAGGAAAAAAGAAATGTCAACTGAAGGAAAAAAGAGAGAATGAAAGGTAATTTTACTATTTCTATGCAATAAAAAGGTACAAATTGGCATTATCTTTATAGGAAATTGAATGACAAAAACTTTCCATTTCTTCTATCATAATTTCATGTTATACAAGGATAAGAAGAAAAAATTAGAAAGAAAAAGAAGGTGAGTAAAGGAGAATGAAAATTAAAAAATGGTTAACAGGACTGCTTGTATTTTGTTTAATAATGACGGCAGTTCCAATTCAAGGGGCAACAAGTTTGCCAATTCGGTATTCTGGAAAAAATTATAATTACACAGATAAGCAGTTAAAAGTGAAGTGTAATAACAAAAACGTAGACATCAGTGATACTCCAGGAATTTTAGATGGAGATATCGGTCTTTTACCTTATGAAGAAGTATTTCAAGATGCATTAAATGTTTCTACCACTTATTCAGAAGCAGAGAAGAGTTTAACGCTGAGTAAGAACGGGAATAAAGTTATATTATATGTAGATGGCACTTATGCACTTGTAAATGGAAAGAAAGTTCAAGTTCCAGCAAAAGCGAAATTTGTTTTATATCGAAATGTAAATGAAACAAAATTGCTTGTACCATCTCGTTTTGTATCCAAGTATTTAGGCTTCGATTATGTGTATACTTCTTCTACAGCGACAATTTCAATTGTAGATAACACGAGTAGTTCTAACAGCAATAAGCAATCACTAGCCATTGTCTATGCTGGAAAAAAACAAAATTATACGGATACACAGTATACGGTATATGCAGAAGGAAAGAAAGTATCTACGGTTATGCCAGCCATTAAAAAGAATGATACAATTTTAGTTCCTGCTTATACAACCTTTGCAAAAGGTGGACAAGGGATTCAGTATTCTTATAAGAATTCAAAAATGACATTAACAAAAGGTGATCAGAGTATTATTATGAAAAAGGGCAGTAAAACAGCCTTAATTAATGGAGAAGAGATCACTTTGACCGAACCACTTCGTGCTGTAAAAAAAGTGGCCAATGGAAAATACTATATGATGGCACCTGTGGAAGTGATTGCAGAGGCGTTTGGATTAGTGTTAACGGTTGATGAAGAGCTTGGAACCGTGAAATTAACCGTTCCAGTAGAAGAAGTACCAGATGTAGAAGAGCCAGATGTTCCAGAAGAAGACCAAGAAGAAATGAAAGGAATGTGGGTTTCTTATTTGGAACTTGGTTCTGGGAAAAAGACAGAAGCTCAATGGAAAAAGAAAATTGATAGCATTATTGAAGATTGTGTGAATTATGGAATGAATACAATTATTTTCCAAGTTCGTCCATTTGGAGATGCTATTTATGAGTCCGATTTATTCCCTTGGTCTCAATACGTATCTGGAACACAAGGTGTGGATCCAGGATATGATCCATTTGAATACGTGGTAGAAGCGAGCCATAAAAAAGGATTAAAAGTAGAAGCTTGGATCAATCCATATCGTGTTTCTTCCTCTAGTACGGATATTACAAAACTTTCAAAAGATAATCCAGCTAGAAAATTCCGTTCTACAAAAGGAAAAGAACGCTACGTATTAGCTTATAATAATGGATTATACTATAATCCAGCCGTTAAAGAAGTGCAAAACTTAATTGTAAATGGTGTAAAAGAAATTTTAGATAAATACGATGTGGACGGGATTCATTTAGATGACTATTTCTATCCATCCTTAGGTTCTAATTATGCCAATAGTTTTGATGCAACAGAGTATAAGGCATCTGGTTCTAAACTCTCCATTGCTAATTGGAGAAGAGAAAATGTAAATACTCTTGTAAAAAAATTATATAGTACAGTAAAGGCTGCTGATCCAAATATTCGTTTTGGTATTAGTCCAGCAGGAAATATTAATAATTTAAAAGATAATACGATGTATTATGTGGATATTGATACATGGTTAAGTGAAAAAGGGTATGTGGATTATATTTGTCCACAGATTTATTGGAGCTTTGATCATAAGACCGCTGCTTATGATAAGATGGTAGATCAATGGATTCAATTAAATAAATCCGATATTGTTGATTTATATATCGGTATTGCTGTATATAAAGCGGGATATAGCAATGTAGACAGTGGAGAATGGGGAAAGAAATCCACCATTTTACGGGATCAGATTTTATATGGAAGAGAAACGGGAAAAGTAGATGGCTATATGTTCTTCCGCTATGATAGTTTCCATAATAGTGTTGCTCAAAAAGAAGTGAATAATCTATTAAAAGTATTAAAACAGTAATGTTAAAAATACAAAAAGTATATTAGTACATAAAATAGTGATGAGAAATTCAATATTTGACTCGTTGCTTTCGTGAAAATAAAGTAAAAATATAGGGCTGTTGTACAATCTAAAAAATTGGTAAGAAGAGATAATAGAAGTGATTAATATTATACTCTTATGGATACCATTGATTGTACAACAGCCATTAAAAAATTTCTAATAAATATTAAAACTCAACAGAATTTCCGTAGTAGATGCAAGTAAAGAGTCGTTCCATTGTTTTAGGATCGATTGGTCTAGGATTGGATCCAGTACAAGCATCGGCTACTGCATTTTCTGAAATCGTAGCAATTTTTTCTTTAAATTCGTCTTCGATGATACCGAATTCTTGTAACGTATTTGGTATTTTCATATAATGGTTCATTTCTACAATTTTGTCACAAAGTTTTTTCACACATTCTTCCGTTGTTCCTGAAATTCCGATGGAACGTGCGATATCGGCATAGCGACTTGCAGTTTCTGGTACTTTTGCATTGTATTGAATGACATAAGGCAAGTACATCGCATTGGCAAGGCCGTGAGTAATATGTCCTGTGCTAAAAGCCGCACCAGTTTTATGTGCCATAGAGTGGACAATACCAAGGAGTGCATTGGAAAAAGCCATACCTGCAAGACATTGACCATAGTGCATTTCATCGCGAGATGCCATATCTCCATCATAGGATCTTAAAAGATGCTCATCTACCATTTGGATCGCTTTTATTGCTAAAGGATCCGTAAAAGGACTATTAAGAGTTGAGACATAGGCCTCAATTGCATGAGTGAGAGCGTCCATACCTGTATAAGCAGTCAATTGCTGAGGCATTTTTTCTGCCAATGCAGGATCTACAATCGCCACATCAGGGGTGATATTAAAGTCAGCTAAAGGATATTTAATTCCCTTATTATAATCGGTAATAACGGAAAAGGCAGTTACTTCTGTTGCTGTTCCAGAAGTAGAAGAGATGGCAAGGAATTTTGCTTTCTTACGAAGTTCTGGAAAGCTAAAAGGTGTGATGAGATCTTCAAAAGAAGTATCTGGATATTCGTAAAATACCCACATTGCTTTTGCAGCATCAATAGGAGAGCCACCACCCATGGCAATAATCCAATCTGGTTCGAATTCTTGCATCGCTTTTGCACCCTTCATTACGGTTTCAACAGAAGGATCTGGTTCGACTCCTTCAAAGAGTTTTGTTTCAATACCAGCCTCTTTTAAGTTGTCTAACACTTGGTCCACAAAACCAAAGCGTTTTAATGAACCGCCACCAATAACTAAAATCGCTTTTTTTCCTTTTAATGTCTTTAAAACATCAAGGGAATTTTCTCCATAGTAAATATCTCTTGGCAATGTAAATCGCATCATAAATAAATACCTCCTTTAAGATAAAAGCGTACGACTTAAAGAAAAACAATCTCAAATACCTTCACCAAAAGTGTTGTTGTTACAGAGCTTAGGAAACATAAGAAATGAAAGTGTCATTTCTTACACTAGTAGTAGATGCTACAAAAATAGGAGCATTCATAGCTTAATCTACTCACAAATAAAAAATAGATTGTGATAACACACTAGAAAGGATAGAGTATGATTCGTTAAAAAATGATAAATCATGGAGGAATCATAAAAGTTTCTTATCTAGTATAGCGGATTCACAAAATTATATATGTAGGCAAAAGTATTTGAAAGATTGTTTTTCTTAAATAACCAATATCATTGATTCGATTTTTCTGTAATATGTCTATTATGACAGAAGAAAAATTCAATCTGTTATTGGAATTGTTAATAGTATACTATAAAAATAATAAAAATACAAGCATTTTATTGAAAATATCTTTCGATTATATAATAAAAATATAAATAAATGAATAATATAAGAAAAAATATATAATAAACAGAGAATATGTCGTAAAAATAAGAAAAACAAAAAAATGCTGAGAAACAAGATCTACAGGCTTCTCAGCGTTTCTAATAAAGTTTTTTATTGATATAGTTCAGCGATGCGGCTAACACCCACGTAGATGTCACTGATCTTATACCAAGTTGGATAATCGACAATTCCTGTTTCCGGAAGTCCAAAGACACTTTGGAATTGGCGTACAGCATCTGCTGTTCGTGAGCCAAAGATACCATCTTCTGGAATGGTAGGAAGGGATGGATATGCCCTTGCGATGCGATTTAATTGCTCTTGAAGTTGACGTACTTTTTGTCCGCTAGAACCAACTGTCAAATCGTATCCAGGCCAAGAAGATGGAATGCCAGAGATTTCCTCGGCAGTATTAATATACATATTATCACCGTAATAATAGCGGAGGATCTCAATAGGAGTGTAACCTTGATCCCCTAAGTATTTACTTCCCCACTGTGTCATCCAGTTTGGGCAACTTACTCTTTTACCATCACAATACTGAGTAAGAATTGGTTGTTTCACCCCTGGTCTTGATAGATAGTTTCCAAATAAGTTATCTACCACTCGATCGATGCTATCAAATACATTTTTTCCAGGCATCCATTTATGATCATAGGCAGTGGAGGAAGTAATCGTAAAATTATATCCTTTATTCCGATACCATTCTGTATAGACGCGGTTAAGAGTAAATGACATAATCGCAAGTACATTAGCCATAATTGTATTTTCAGACCAAGTAGCGTAAATTTCACAAGAAGCTACGTTTTTGATATAATCTCGATATCGCACATAGTGGTTTTGTGCAGAGGGGTCACTAATTGGACCGTCATGTACAATAATAAATTCAGGAACAACAACGCGACTTAGAACGATTTCACCTGTTTCATTTACTGGTTTAATCTCAGCTTCCGCAATTTTTGGAGGATAATCTCCAAATAAGGTATGGGGACCTATGACGAAAGACTCTGGATGTGAATTCATAGAAGTTGTTGGAGTTAATACAACATTTTGAAGGGCGGTAACTTCTGGAAGAATTTGAGAACCAGTAAACGTAGCTGGTTCATAGCCATCAGCAGATACTTGGATTGTATATTCTGCATAAGGCTGTTCTGTACTCGGTTCCATACTGTATTCTAATGGTGGTGCAGGAAGGTCGGCTGTTTCGGAACGACCATCGCTATTTGTTGTAAGAGTTTCCGTGGCAGATTCAGGATCGCCTGTATAGGAGACGCGGATATTGGCGTTTTCGATTGGGAGAGCCCCAACAGAAGAATTCACTCGTACTTGAAGTCGTCCTGTATCTACAAAATTACTATTATTGGCCATAAAAAACCTCGAAGGTTGATTTGGTATTACAATATGCAAAAGGAAGAAAAAGGTGATTTATTTTTCTAGAAAACTAGCCCGTTTTATCGCTCCATCTCCAAATTTCTTTCGGATAGAATCCAATGCGCCATCTAATTTCTTGTATTTTTCCGCATTTTTTGTTTCAAATAAATTGAGCTGTTCGCTTTCATCTGCCGTAATTTTATTAGCGCCACAACCTAAGAGGCGAATAGGAGTTCCATTCCATAGTTCATCAAAAAGTTCACAAATAACGTGATAAAAAATATCCGTCGTATTCGTCGGAGTTAAAAGAGTCCGTTGATGTGTAACGTGGACGAAATTCTGATAAGTAATGGTAATGGAAAGTGTAACGCCTAAAACATTGGATTCACGCATACGACGGCATACGGTTTCGCTTAAAGAAAGTAAAATCCATTTTGCCCGACTAGCATCCTCTACATCGAATGGAATGGTAACTTCGTTGCTATAGCCTTTCGCAGAAGAGGATTTTTTTTCAATAAAAGAAACGGAGTTTCCGTTGGCATAGCTATGAATCACTTCTCCTTGTTTTTTTAAGTGGGAGGTGAGAAAGGTGATGTCTGTTTTGGCTAGTTCGCCAATCGTATAGATACCAAGTTCTTTTAATTTTCGTTCTGTGGCTCGTCCGACAGAAAAGAGTTTTCGAACAGGAAGAGGCCATATTTTTTCTTCCACTTCTTCTGGGAACAGTGTGTGGATTTTATCTGGTTTCTCAAAGTCAGAGGCCATTTTTGCCAATACTTTATTGGAAGAAATACCGATGTTTACCGTAAAACCGAGTTCTTCTTTGATTTTTTCTTTTAGTCGGGTAGCCGAAGTGATCGGATCTCCATAAACCAATTGAGTATGGCTCATATCACAAAAGGCTTCGTCAATGGAAAATTGTTCGACACAAGGGGCATAGTTTTCTAATAATGCGATTAATTGTTTTGAATAGTTTTTGTACAGAGCATGATTTGGTGGAACAAGCACTAGGTTTGGACATTTTTTGAGGGCAGAATAGATCGTTTCACCTGTAGTAATACCATAAGATTTTGCTAAGGTGGATTTTGCTAAAATAACTCCGTGACGTTTTTCTTGGTCTCCTCCAATAGCAGAAGGAATCGTTCTTAAATCAACAGAGTCAGGATCCTTTTTCTTTCGCTCACAAGATTCCCAGCTTAAGTAAGCAGAGTTAACATCCACATGAAAAATTAAACAATCAGAATGTGACTTCATAAGTGTAACAATACCTCCATCATTGATAATATTAAAATAATGATTGAATCATTGAAACTTATAGTAATACATAAGGAAACAATAAGTCAATGTTTCCCGTTTTCTTCCATGTATGTTTTTTTTCGTTCTGTAAATACTAAAAGCAGTGAAAAAAGTGAAGCAACAGGAGGAGAAGAATGGAAAAGAGGTTAAAAGAAAATGTAGCCCTTTTTTTATTAGGGGGGCTTTTATATTATCATATAGAAGTGTTATGGAGAGGATTTTCCCATATATCGATGATCTTTTGTGGAGGATTTTGTTTTTTGTCCGTTGGCAAGATAGCAAGTATGTTAAAAGATAAAATATCTATGATCGGACAAATGATATTAGGAGCGATCTCGATTACAGGAATTGAATTGTTGACGGGAGTAGTTGTGAATTTATGGTTACATTTAAATGTATGGGATTATTCGGACGTTCCAGGAAACTTTTTAGGGCAGATTTGTTTAAAATACAGTGTTTTTTGGTTCTTTTTATCTGCACCATGCATTAAAGTCTATAATTGGATTGAAGAAAATGTATTTTCTGTGTAAAAATGTCTTTTAAAATCTGAAATTTATGGTATACTGTCAAAGTGTCTGTTTTATCAGGCACTTTATTATTTCATAGGAAACACCTTGTTGAATTAATGTATGAAAGCGTTGGTTTCCTATGAAATAATAAAGCACTACGTGCAGCAATGCACACTTTGTTCTTTATAACAGGATACAAATAAAATTTTTGGGAGAGAGATATGATAACAGCAAGAATTCAATCGATTCGGCGAGATCATGCCTTTTTGAAAAAGACGATCTTGTTAGCAGGGCCAGTTGCTATCCAAGGGTTTTTAAATAATATTTTAAATATGATTGATAGTTTAATGATTGGATCATTAGGAGAAACACCGATAGCGGCAGTCGGACTTGCAAATAAAGTATTTTTTGTTTTTTCTTTACTGTGTTTTGGAATTTGTAGTGGTTCTGGAGTATTAAGTTCTCAATATTGGGGAACAAAAGACATAAAAAGCATGAAAAAGATATTAGGAATTTCGTTGATTTTTGGTGTGATAGGTTCTTTCATCATTGCAATACCATCGATTCTAGCACCCCAGATGGTTATGCGTATTTTTACACCAAATCAAGAGACCATTATGATAGGAGCTTCTTATCTTGGGATTGTTGCATTTTCCTATCCAATCAATGCGATTAGCCAATGTTATATTACAATTTTAAGAAGTATGAATCAGGTAAAGATTCCAGTCATCATTAGCTTCTTATCTTTATTTGTGAATGCAGGGATTAATTATGTCTTGATTTTTGGAAAGTTTGGTATGCCACAATTAGGCGCACCAGGAGCAGCAATTGGGACTTTAGTTGCAAGAAGTTTTGAATGTCTTGCAATTTTAGCAGTTTTACATATTCAAAGGCATGCGTTAGTTGGAAAAATAACAGAGCTATTTTGTTTGGAAAGTCGTTTTGTTATGCGCTTTATAAGAACAGCATTACCAGTGATTGCAAATGAATTTATGTGGGGATTAGGTGTAACGATGTATTCTCTTGTCTATGGAAGAATGGGAGATAATGCGGTTGCTGCCATTACCATTACACAGACATTTGAACAGCTGTTTAGTGTGGTGTTCCAAAGTATTTCTGCATCCACTGCGGTGATTCTTGGAAATGAGTTAGGAGCAGGAAGACTTCATAAGGCAGAAGAATATGCAAAGAATTTTATGTTCATGCAAGTGGTGCTCACGATTTTTGTTGGTAGTATTCTTTACTTTATGAGATGGCCAATTATTAGCCTCTATAACGTAACACCAACAGTTGGAAGATATGTAGCACTTTGCTTTATTTCTTTTATTTGTTATATGCCATCTAAGATGTTTAATTATGTCAATATTGTTGGTGTTTTAAGAAGTGGTGGAGATACCATTTCCTGCTTGATACTTGATACGACAGGAGTTTGGTGTCTTGGAATTCCAATGGCTGTTTTAGGTGGGCTTATTTTAAAAGCTCCCATTTATATCGTGTATGCGATGGTTTTATCAGAAGAGATTTATAAAACGATTTTTGGATTTCTTCGTTACAAAAAGAAAAAATGGCTTTGCAATTTAGTAATGCAAGAAGAGTAGGCCATAGAAAGGATAAGCGTATGAATCGTAATTATCAAAAGGAATTAGATCGTCTTTTAGATACAATGGAAAAAGAAAATAAAGTTCCAACTTTGTTACTTCATAGTTGTTGTGCTCCATGCAGTAGTTATATTTTAGAATATTTATCTCAATATTTTGCGATTACTGTTTTTTATTATAATCCAAATATTTTTCCAGAGTTAGAGTATCATCATAGGGTACAAGAGCAACAGGAATTTATTGCAAAAATTCCACAAAAATATCCGATCCAATTTGTAGAAGGAGTTTATGACACAAA
This sequence comes from Candidatus Scybalomonas excrementigallinarum, assembly GCA_018710905.1. GTDB lineage: Bacteria > Bacillota > Clostridia > Lachnospirales > Lachnospiraceae > Scybalomonas > Scybalomonas excrementigallinarum. The sequence goes on from DVIZ01000187.1 coordinate 16,057, forward strand.
ACGATTTTATGACACAGTGAGAGGACATGAAGCGGATCCAGAAGGTGGAGAACGTTGTTATCATTGTTATGAACTGCGATTAAGAGAGGCTATGGAAGTGGCAGAGGAAGGTGGATTTGATTATTATACGACTTCTCTTTCCATTAGTCCTTATAAAAATGCAAAATGGTTAAATGAAATCGGAGAACGCTTATCTGAGGGAAAAAAAGTAAAATATTTACCATCGGATTTTAAGAAGAAAAATGGCTATAAGCGTTCTGTAGAATTGTCATCCGAATATGGTATGTATCGTCAAGATTATTGTGGTTGCGTCTATTCTATGGCAGAGAGAGATGCACAAAAAAGAAAAGCAGAGTTTCAAAAGACGATGGAACAAAAAGAATAGAACTTGAAAAGAAAAACTTTCGTAAAGGCAAGGAGCATCTTGTTTGAGCGGAGTTTTTCTTTTTTCATTTATACAAAGACAACGGATCATATAGGAGCATTTATGGTATAGAAAAAATAATCAAGCGATTTAAAACGAGAAATAGTGATTGTTATTAGGGCATTGCTATCTTTTACCATAAAGATAACACATATCGATGCAGAAAAAAGGATTTGACGGATAAAATTTGTACAAAATTCTGAAAATAGATTGATTAATCTAATGAAAAAAATGGATTTGTCTTTTTTTTTAAGGAAACTACTTGTGCCAAAAAAAAATTTGTGTTAGAATTTTTACAATTTGAAAGAAAGATAACGCCGTGGGAATAAATATGGAAAAAGTCCATATTCTATTTTCTAGGGTAAGTGTCTTTTTTTTTTGCGGAAAAGTATGAGCCGAACTTGGTAATGCTTTTTCATGTGAGAAATTTTAAATGGATTTCGACACTGAAACAATAGAACAAATAAATAAGATTTATTATATTCAATAGCAATGATGGAGGTATCAAAATAATGCCAAAGAATAAGGACATTAAAAAAGTTTTAGTAATTGGTTCAGGACCTATTATTATCGGACAGGCGGCAGAATTCGATTATGCAGGAACACAGGCTTGCCGTGCCTTAAAAGAAGAAGGAGTAGAGGTAGTGCTTGTAAACTCCAACCCTGCAACTATTATGACAGATAAAAATATTGCCGATAAAGTATATATTGAACCTCTTGACATTGAAGTTGTAAAGAAGATTATGCTGAAAGAAAAACCAGACAGCATTCTTCCTACACTAGGTGGACAGGCAGCGCTTAATATTGCCATGGAATTAGAAGAGACAGGATTTTTAAAAGAAAATAATATCCGTCTCATTGGTACAACATCTATGACAATTAAAAAAGCCGAAGATCGTCAGGAATTTAAAACAACAATGGAAAAAATTGGGGAGCCAATCGCAGCTTCTACTGTTGTAACAAACATCGAAGATGGTCTTGCTTTTGTAGAAAAGATCGGATATCCAATTGTACTTCGTCCAGCTTACACAATGGGTGGAAGCGGTGGTGGTATCGCTTCCAATGAAGAAGAATTTGTAGAGATTTTAGAGAACGGACTTCGTTTAAGCCGTGTTGGACAAGTATTAGTAGAGCGTTGTATTGCTGGTTGGAAAGAAATCGAATACGAAGTAATGCGTGATGCCAATGGAACATGTATTACAATCTGTAATATGGAAAATATTGACCCAGTTGGTGTTCATACAGGAGATAGTATCGTTGTAGCTCCAACACAGACATTAAGCGATAAAGAACATCAGATGCTTCGTACTTCTGCATTAAAAATTATCGATGAATTAAACATCACAGGTGGATGTAACGTACAGTATGCTTTAAATCCACATTCTTTTGAATACTGTGTTATCGAAGTAAATCCTCGTGTTAGCCGTTCTTCTGCACTTGCTTCAAAAGCAACTGGTTATCCAATTGCAAAAGTAACAGCGAAAATTGCTCTTGGATATCACTTAGATGAAATTTTAAATGCGGTTACAGGAAAGACATATGCAAGTTTTGAACCAGCCCTTGACTACTGTGTTGTAAAATTCCCAAGACTTCCATTTGATAAGTTTATCTCTGCTAAGAGAACACTTACAACACAGATGAAAGCAACTGGAGAAGTTATGAGTATTTGTACAAACTTCGAAAGTGCATTGATGAAATCTCTTCGTTCTTTAGAACAACATGTGGATAGCTTAATCCATGGAGATTATTCAAACGATAGCGATGAAGATATTATCGAAAAACTTCACCGTGTGGACGATAGACGTATCTTTGTAGTAGCAGAAGCATTAAGAAGAGGAATTTCTATTGAAAGAATCAATGAAATTACAAAGATTGATCCTTGGTTCTTAGATAAGATTCTTATCTTAGTAGAAGCTGAAAAGGAAATGAAAGAAAAAGGACTTACAAGAGAAGTTCTTGAAAAGGCAAAACGCTTAGAATTCCCAGATAACGTCATTGCAAACTTAGTTGGAAAAACAGAAGAAGAAGTAAAAGCAATGCGTTATGAATATGGTATTATTCCAGCGTATAAAGTAGTAGATACTTGTGCAGCAGAGTTTGAGGCACAGACACCATATTACTATTCTTGCTATGGAAGCGAAAATGAGGTGGCAGAAACAAAAGACAAAAAGAAAATTTTAGTTCTTGGATCTGGACCAATTCGTATCGGACAGGGAATTGAATTCGATTTCTGCTCCGTACACAGTGTGTGGGCGTTTAAAGCACAAGGATATGAAACAATTATCGTAAATAACAACCCAGAAACTGTATCCACAGACTTTGATATTGCAGATAAACTTTATTTTGAACCATTGACAGCAGAAGATGTAGAAGCTATTGTAAACTTAGAAAAACCAGATGGTGCTGTTGTTCAGTTCGGTGGACAAACTGCCATTAAATTAACAGAAGCACTTCTTAAAATGGGCGTAAATATTTTAGGAACAAGTGCAGAAAATGTAGATGCAGCAGAAGATAGAGAATTATTTGATGCCATCTTAGAAGAATGTTGTATTCCAAGACCAAAGGGAACAACAGTCTTTACTTGTGAAGAAGCATTAAAAGCAGCTCATGAACTTGGCTATCCAGTGCTTGTAAGACCTTCTTACGTTCTTGGTGGACAGGGAATGCAGATTGCGATTTCTGATGAAGATATCATTGAATTTATGGGAATCATTAATCGTACGGTACAAGAGCATCCAATTCTTGTTGACAAATATTTAATGGGAAAAGAAGTGGAAGTCGATGCGGTATGTGATGGAGAAGATATCGTAATTCCAGGTATTATGGAACACGTAGAAAGAGCAGGTATTCACTCAGGTGATAGTATTTCTGTTTATCCAGCACAGAGTATTTCTCCAAAGATTAAACGTGTTATCGAAGATTATACAAGAAAACTTGCACGTTCCTTACATGTCATTGGACTTATCAATATTCAGTTTATTGTACATGAAGATGAAGTGTATGTAATCGAAGTAAATCCACGTTCTTCTCGTACCGTACCTTATATCAGTAAGGTAACAGGAATTCCAATCGTTGATTTAGCGGCTCGTGTTATGACAGGAAGCAAAATCAAAGACTTAGGATATACACCAGGACTTCAAAAAGAGTCAGAATACTTTGCAATTAAAATGCCAGTGTTCTCCTTTGAAAAACTTCGTGGTGCCGAAATCACATTAGGACCAGAAATGAAATCAACAGGAGAGTGTTTAGGTATCTCAAAAGACTATAACGAAGCATTATATAAAGCCTTCTTAGGAGCAGGTGTTCGTCTTCCAAAACATAAGAAGATGGTAATTACAGTAAAAGATTCCGATAAATTGGAAGCGGTTGAGATTGGAAGACGTTTTGAAGCATTAGGATATACCATTTACTCTACAAAGAATACAGCAAGAGTATTAAATGAAAATGGCGTTCATGCAAAAACAGTAAATAAAATTGAAGAACCAGCTCCAACACTTCTTGATTTAATTTTAGGACATGAAATTGACCTTGTTATTGATACTCCATCTCAAGGAATTGATAGAAGTAAAGATGGTTTCTTAATTCGTCGCCATGCCATTGAAACAGGTGTTACTTGTTTAACATCTCTTGATACAGCAAATGCACTTTTAACAAGTCTTGAGACATCAAACTTAGCGGAACTTTCCATCGTAGATATTGCAGAAATTGATTCTGTGGAAGAACAATAAGGAACAGGAAAACAAAAGAGCATTAGATAGGATAGAAAGGAACTTTATATGAACGCATATTTAATTTTAGAAGACGGAACAGTATTAAAAGGAAAGAGCTTTGGAGCAGTAAAAGAAGTGATTAGCGAGATCGTATTCAATACTTCTATGACTGGGTATTTAGAGGTATTAACAGACCCTTCTTATGCTGGACAAGCGGTTACTATGACATATCCATTAATTGGAAATTATGGTGTTTGCAAAGAAGATATGGAATCAAAAAGACCATGCTGTGATGCTATGATCGTTCGTGAAGTATCAAGAAGAGCAAGCAACTTTAGAAATGATAAATCTTTAATTTCTTTCATGGAGCAAAATGGAATCCCTGGTATTGAAGGAATTGATACTCGTGCTCTTACAAGAATTTTAAGAGAAAAAGGTACAATGAACGGAATGATTACAACAAATGAGAACTTCAATTTAGATGAAGTTCTCCCAAAAATCCGTGAATATTGTGTTACAGGTGTTGTAAAAGCAACTTCTTGTACGAAAGCCTATAAACCAGAATTAAATGAAAAAACATGGAATGGGATTCATCCACTTCCATATCGTGCAGAAAGACCATACAAAGTTGCTTTAATGGACTTTGGTGCAAAAGATAACATTGCTCAGTCTTTATTAAAAATGGGCTGTGATGTTACTGTTTATCCACAAGATACAAAAGCGGAAACAATTTTAGCAGAAAATCCAGATGGAATTATGTTATCCAACGGCCCTGGAGATCCAAAGGAATGTGTAGAGATTATTGAAGAATTAAAGAAATTATATGCATCCGATGTTACAATTTTTGCGATTTGTTTAGGACATCAGCTTATGGCATTAGCAACAGGGGCTGATACAGAAAAAATGCGTTATGGACATCGTGGAGCAAACCATCCAGTAAAAGATACAAAAACTGGAAAGGTGTATATTTCCACACAAAACCACGGCTATGTCGTAAAAGAAGATTCTCTTGATAAAAACGTAGCAGTACCAGCTTTTTATAATGTAAATGATAAAACAATTGAGGGACTTCGTTATGTTGGAAAAAATATTTTAACCGTACAATTCCACCCAGAAGCTTGTGCAGGTCCAAAGGATTCTGAATTCTTATTTGGCGAATTTATCGATATGATGAAAATGGCACAAAAATAAATAATTAAAATATGAAGTAAGGCAAAGAGGCCAATCATGACAGGACAGTCATGGTTGGCTTCTTGTCGTTTTCGGCTTCGTTTTGTGTTTCCGATAATTCTAGAATAAGGAAAAGAAAAAAGGAAATAGTAAGAAAATAATGTATGATTGACAAGAAATAAGAAACTTGTTAAGATTTGCATAAATATGTCAGAAATAGACATGGATACAAAAGAGTTTAGGAGGATATTTGGAATGAAGTTTACGAAGATGCAAGGATTAGGAAATGATTATGTCTATGTAAATTGTTTGGAAGAAGTGGTAGAAAATCCAAAAGAAGTCGCAAGGAAAGTAAGCGATCGCCATTTTGGAATCGGAAGTGATGGACTTATTTTAATTAAACCTTCGGATAAAGCTGATTTTTTTATGGAAATGTATAATGCGGACGGTTCTCAATCCGAAATGTGTGGCAATGGGATTCGTTGTGTTGGTAAATATGTCTATGATTTTGGTTTAACAAAGAAAACCGAAGTTGCAATAGATACGTTAGCAGGGATTAAGTATTTAACACTTCATGTAGAAAATGGAAAAGTGGCCACGGTAACGGTAGATATGGGAATGCCCATTTTAGAGGCAAAAGAAATTCCTGTTCAGTGTGAAGAAGAACAGTTTATCAATCAAAAAGTAGAGGCTTTAGGAAAAACATATTATATGACTGCTGTCTCTATGGGAAATCCGCATGGGGTTATTTTTGTAGAAGATGTGAAAAATTTCCCAGTTCATGAAGTTGGAAAAGTATTAGAAGTCGATGAAATTTTCCCAAAGAGAGCCAATATTGAATTTTTAGAAATTCTTGATAAGAAGACTGCGAATATGCGAGTGTGGGAGCGTGGTTCTGGAGAGACTTTAGCTTGTGGAACAGGAACTTGTGCTAGTGTTGTAGCAGGTGTTTTAAATGGCAAGTTAGAGAAAGAAGTGCTTGTCCATTTATTAGGTGGCGATCTTTTCATTGAATGGAAAGAAGATAATCACGTCTATATGACGGGGGCTGCTACAACAGTATTTACAGGAGAAATAGAAGTCTAATAGAGATTTCAGAGAAAAAGAGGGCTTATTTTTTGAAAGAAAAGGAGAATATGTATGTATCAAATCAATGACAATTATTTGAAGTTACCAGGAAGTTATTTATTTTCTAACATTGCAAAAAAAGTGAATGCATTCCAAGAAGCGAACAAAGAAAAAGAAATCATTCGTCTTGGGATTGGAGATGTAACACAGCCACTTGTGCCAGCTATTATTGAAGCGCTTCATAAGGCGGTGGATGAAATGGGAAATGCACAAACCTTTCATGGATATGCACCAGATCTTGGGTATGAATTTTTAAGAAATGCCATAGCAAAAAATGACTATGAAAAAAGAGGGGCTGAAATTTTTGCAGATGAGATTTTTATCAGTGATGGTGCAAAAAGTGATTCTGCAAATATTCAAGAGATTTTTGGAGCGGATAATAAAATAGCCGTTTGTGATCCTGTATATCCAGTGTATGTAGATAGCAATGTTATGGCAGGGCGTACAGGAGTTTATGATCCAAAAACAGAGATGTGGAGCGACGTTATTTATATGCCATGTGTAGCAGAAAATAATTTTGTCCCAGAACTTCCAAAAGAAACACCAGATTTGATCTATTTATGTTATCCAAATAATCCAACCGGAACAACGATTACAAAGGAACAATTACAAGTATGGGTTGATTACGCAAATAAAGTAGGAGCAATTATTATTTATGATGCCGCTTACGAAGCTTATATTTCAGAAGAAGATGTTCCACATACCATCTATGAATGTGAAGGAGCAAGAACTTGTGCCATTGAGCTTCGTTCCTTTTCAAAAAATGCTGGTTTTACTGGGGTAAGACTGGGGGCTACTGTCGTTCCAAAAGAGATTCAGTGCAATGGAGTTACGTTACATTCTCTTTGGGCAAGACGTCATGGAACAAAATACAACGGAGCCCCTTATATTGTACAAAAGGCAGGAGAGGCTGTTTATACAGAGGCAGGACAAGCCCAGTTAAAAGAACAGATTGCTTACTATATGAAAAATGCTCATACTATCAAACAGGGATTAGTGGATGCAGGATATCGTGTTGTTGGTGGGGTAAATGCACCATATATTTGGTTAAAGACGCCAGATAATATGACTTCTTGGGATTTCTTTGATTATTTATTAGAAAGAGCAAATGTAGTTGGTACTCCAGGCTCAGGATTTGGACCAAGTGGAGAAGGGTATTTTAGACTGACAGCATTTGGAAGTTATGAAAATACGTTAAAGGCAATTGAAAGAATTAAAAATTTATAAAAAGCAAGAAAAAGGAGTTCAAAAGTTTTTTTGAACTCCTTTTTCTTTGTTTATAGTGTGTCGACTATGGTTTCTCATAAATGTGCGAAAAATTTGTGAAAAAATTAGAGTTCTGTAGAAAAATATGGAAAATTCTTATATAATAACCTTATGGAATACTTTTCAAGAGAAAAAAGAGAATAAAAAACCAATAGGAGAAAGGAGAAATTCTTTGAGAAGAAACATACAAAAACAAAATAAAAGAAAACGATGGTATCAAAGTGGAATGGCGGTGATGTTATCCTTTGTACTGTGTGCAGGAAGTATTGTTCCAGTAAAGGCGGAGGATACCGTTGCAGACAATGTAGAGATTGAGCAAACCGAATATTTAACAGTTCCTGTAAAGAAGGAATATGTATACCATACCTTTCAATTGACACAGGATCCGTATTCTCGATATCAATGGGGACTTCAAAATCTAGGAAATTTAAGCTATTTCGATATTTTGTCAAATGGACTAATTGGAAAAAAAATACATACAAAAGCAGGAATCGATATTGACTTAGAAGAAGGACTTTCTTATTTTCAAGAAAAGGGAGCAAATCGAGAAATTATCGTAGCCGTGATTGATACAGGAATTGACACAGAGCATGAGGATTTACAAGGTCATTTTTGGGTGAATGCTTTAGAGAAGCAAGATGGAAAAGATTCCGATAGCAATGGGTTAAAAGATGATCTCTATGGTTGGAATTTTTATGATAATAGTTCTGAACTTTGTGATTACGACTCCTATAATCAGGAATATGATGAGTTTGAAGATGATCATGGAACCCATTGTGCTGGAACAATTGTAGCCACTGCCAATAATCATAAAGGGATAGCTGGGATTGCAGCAGGGGCGAATATCAAAATTCTTCCAATTAAAGCCCTTGGAGGAGAAGAAGGTGAGGATACGGGAGAAGGGTATACCTCATCGATTGTACAAGCCATTGAGTATGCGGAAAGAATGGGAGCTCAGATCTGTAACCTTAGCTTTGGTGGAGACGGAGAAGATCCCGTTCTTAAAAAAGTGATGAAGGAGTCCGATATGCTCTTTATTTGTGCCTCTGGAAACGACGGACGAGATATTGATAAAAAGCCAGTGTATCCAGCTGCTTATCAATTGCCAAATGTGATTAGCGTTGCGAATATAAACGGAGATGGAACGTTAGCAGCCAGTTCCAATTATGGGGTGCAAAACGTAGATTTAGCAGCACCTGGATCTGAGATTATAAGCACATTAGTAGGAAGCAACTATGGAACGATGACAGGGACTTCTATGGCTGCTCCAATGGTAACAGGCGCTTGTGCATTGCTTTATAGTTTTCATAATTCCATGACTGCAGCAGATGCAAAATCCCTTGTTTTACAATCAGTAGAAAAATTAGATACTTTGACAGGGAAAGTAAGAACAGGTGGTATGTTAAATGTAAATAATCTTTTACGCGCTTCTTATGAAGGAACAACAGAGGAAGGGAAACCTGTGATTTCTTTAAAAGAAAAGGCTGGAAAGACAGTAAAAAAAGCAAAAGTCACAATTTCTGTAGAAAGTAAAAGAGATTTGGAAGAAGTTCGAGTTGCAAAAGGAAATTATACAGTAGAAGATTTTCAAAAGGGAGCTTTAGGAACGAAACTAAAAAATGAAAAATCTCAGACAAAATGGCTAGTACGAGGAGCAACCTATACTGTCTATGTAAGGGATAGAGCAGGAATAGAACAAGTGAGCCAAATAAAGGTTAAAAAGGCAACTACAAAGCAAATAAAGGCAACAGAATATCCATCTAAGATTGCACTTTTACGGTAAATTTTATCTATAGTTGCACCAAAGAAATAGCTTTGGTATAATAATAAAATAGACACTTAATTTATAACATAAGGAGAATCATAATAATGAAATATTTTGGGACTGATGGTTTTAGAGGAGAGGCAAATATCGATTTAACGGTAGAGCATGCCTATAAAATCGGTCGTTATCTTGGTTGGTATTATGGAAAAAGAGTCAATAAAAAGGCTAGGATTGTAATTGGAAAAGATACAAGAAGAAGTAGCTATATGTTTGAATATTCTTTAGTTTCTGGGTTAACAGCCAGTGGTGCAGATGTATCTTTACTTCACGTAACAACCACACCTAGTGTTTCTTTTGTCGTTCGTACAGAAGAGTTTGACTGTGGAATTATGATTTCTGCAAGCCATAACCCATATTATGATAATGGAATTAAAATTATTAACGGCAATGGTTATAAAATGGAAGCCGAAGTAGAAGAGCAAATCGAACGTTATATTGATGGAGAAATCGAGGAAATTCCACTTGCTCAAAGAGAAGAGATTGGAAGAACTATCGATCACTCTGCAGGAAGAAATCATTATATTGGATATTTGATTTCAACAGCAACTCGTTCCTTTAAAGATTTTAAAGTTGGGCTTGATTGCTCCAATGGCTCTGCAAGTGCGATTGCAAAGAGCGTATTTGATGCATTAGGTGCAAAGACATATGTGATTAATAACGATCCAGATGGATTTAATATTAACACTAATTGTGGTTCCACTCATATTGAAGTTTTACAGCAATTTGTAAAAGAAAAAGGATTAGACGTCGGCTTTGCCTATGATGGTGATGCGGATCGTTGTATCGCTGTTGACAATGCTGGAAATATTGTGGATGGAGATTTAATTCTCTATGTATGTGGAAAGTACTTAAAAGAAAAAGGTGCGTTAGTAAATGACACAGTTGTCACAACAGTTATGAGCAATATGGGGCTTTATAAAGCCTTTGATAAAGCAGGAATTCGTTATGAAAAAACAGCAGTTGGTGATAAGTACGTATTCCAAAATATGATGGAAAATGGACATTGTCTCGGAGGAGAGCAGTCAGGTCATATTATTTTTAGTAAGTATGGCACAACAGGAGATGGTATTATGACATCCATCCGTATTATGGAAGCCATTACAGAGAAGAAACAAGATCTTGCTACATTGGCAAGTGAAGTTCGCATTTTCCCACAGCTTTTACAAAATGTGCGCGTGAAAAATAAAGCGCAAACAAGAGCAGATGAAGCGGTTGTGGCTATGATTGAACAAGTAGAACAAGAACTTGGAGAAAATGGTAGAGTTCTTGTGCGCGAAAGCGGAACAGAACCTGTCATTCGTGTTATGGTAGAAGCCGATACCGACGAGCTTTGTAAAGTTTGTGTGGAAAAAATTGTTCAGGTTATGAAAGAACGTGGACTTACGATTGCATAAGAAACGAAAGTAAGTGTCATATTCTTTGGGAGTTTCGGATAGTTTTAGAGATTTCCTAGAAGACAAATGATGGGAAACGGCAGGTGGGGAGACTACCTGCCGTTTCCCATAGGATAATGTTTATCCTATTTGGATACAAAAGCCTAGAAAGTGAGGTGCCTAAAATGAAAGAAAAAATGATGATTACAATTTCTAGAGAATTTGGGAGCGGTGGACATGAGATTGGAGAGAAGTTGTCAAAGCGACTACAAATTCCTTATTATGATCAACAAATTCGAGAAGAGGCTAAAAAAAATCTCAATCTGTCAGAGTATGATTTAGCACAAAATGAAGAATCTGGAAGAAAAAGTCTTTTATATACAATAGCAAACGGGGTGTCACTTTCGATGGGAGATCAATATAGAGAAGATCCTGTTCAGAAATTATTTGAAGAGGAGAGGCGAATTATAAGAGAGTATGCCAAGGAAGGTTCTTGTATTGTGATTGGACGATGTGCAGATATTATTTTAAAGGATTATCCAAACTGTATTAATTTTTTTATCCAAGCGCGAATGGTAAAGAGAATTGAACGAATTATGGAACGATATCAGCTGTTACCCGCACAAGCGAGAGAAATGATTGTAAAAACGGATAAGAAAAGAGCTACTTTTTATCGTCAATTTGGAAAAGGTGTTTGGGGCGATAGAACGGCTTATCATCTAGTGGTGGACAGTGGAGAGATGGGGATTACTGCCACAGTCGATTTACTAGAATATTATGTGAAAAAGTGGAATGAGTCCTGTATGATAGAATGAGCATTCGTACGAATTCATGATATGAGGAAGGCAATGAGGCAAACATAACGTATTTGGGAAATACAATAGGAGCATAAGTGTAGCTCATGGCATAAATGAGGAAGGAAATAAAATGAAACAACAATTAAAGTATTTAAAAACATTATCCGATCAATATCCATCTATTGCAGAAGCGTCAACGGAGATTATTAATTTATCATCAATCTTAAATTTGCCAAAGGGAACGGAACATTTTGTATCGGATATTCATGGGGAGTATGGACAGTTTATGCATATTTTGCACAATGGTTCAGGAGCCATTCGAAGGAAGATCAATGATGTGTATGGACGTTCTTTAAGAGTGGAGGATAAAAAGCAGTTAGCCACTCTTATTTATTATCCAGAGCAGAAGTTAAAGCTTGTAAAAGAAGAAGAAAAAAATATGGAAGACTGGTATAAAGTGACTTTGAATCGGCTCATTCATATTGCGGCAAAAAGTTCTTCAAAATATACCCGCTCTAAAGTGAGAAAGGCATTGCCAAAAGATTATGCTTATGTTTTAGAAGAGCTTATTTATGAAAAAGAAGGTGTTTATGATAAGGAAGAATATTACAATGAGATTTTAGCTACGATTATTCGAATTGGAAGAGCGGATCATTTTATTGTGGCTCTTGGAAACTTGATTCAACGTCTTGTCATCGATCATTTACATATTGTTGGGGATATTTTTGATCGAGGACCAGGGCCACATTTGATTATGGATATGCTGATGAAATATCATTCCGTAGATATTCAATGGGGAAATCACGATGTGCTTTGGATGGGTGCAGCATCGGGACACTTAGCTTGTATTGCAAATGTGTTAAGGTTATCGGCGCGCTATGGGAATTTAGATACATTAGAAGAAGGATATGGAATTAATTTAATACCACTAGCTTCTTTTGCATTAAAAGCCTATGAAGGAGATGACTGTGAGATTTTTGATATTCGTTATGACGAAGAAACTTATAATGAGCATGACTTAGAAATTGACCGAAAAATGCATAAAGCGATTACGATTATTCAGTTTAAATTAGAGGGACAATTAATAAAAAGGCGTCCAGAATTTAATATGGATTCTCGATTACTGCTTGATAAGATCAATTATGAAAATGGAACCGTTACGATTAATGGAACCGAATATGCCATTAACGATACGAATTTCCCGACAATTAATCCAGAAGATCCGTATGCCTTGAGTGAAGAGGAACGGGAAGTTATGGAACGAATTCAGCAGGCCTTTATCAATTGTGAAAAGTTGCAAGAGCACGTGCGATTTTTATTTACTCATGGAAGTTTATATTTGAAATTTAATTCTAATTTACTGTATCACGGCTGTGTGCCATTAAATGAAGATGGAAGTTTTAGGAAGGTTCCAATCGGAAATAAGAGCTATTCAGGAAAAGCACTTTATGATATATTAGAGCAGTATGCACGAATAGGGTATTATAATCAAGAGGATAAGGAAAAGAGACTTTTTGGACAGGATATGATGTGGTATATTTGGTCAAGTGAAGATTCCCCTGTCTACGGAAAGGAAAAAATGGCAACCTTTGAGCGGTATTTTGTTGATGACAAGGCCATTCAAGAGGAAAGAAAAGATTACTATTATCAATTAATTGAGCGGGAAGATGTGGTGGAACGAATTCTTGAAGATTTTGATATGGATCCAAAAAATTCTCATATTATTAATGGTCATATGCCAGTCGAATTGAAAAAGGGAGAGACTCCAGTAAAATGCAATGGAAAAGCTTTAATTATCGATGGAGGCTTTTCGAAAGCGTATCGTGGAAAGACAGGAATTGCAGGATATACGTTAATTTATAATTCTTGGGGACTCCGCCTTGTTTCTCATGAGCCCTATCATTCTATGGAAGAAGTTGTGGCAAAAGAGAGCGATATTCATTCGGAATTTATTGTAGTAGAGCAAGTGTCAAGAAGGAAAAAAGTGGCAGATACCGATGGAGGAAAAATATTAAAGGAAAAAATCAACGACCTAGAACTTCTTTTAGAGGCATATCGAGACGGTACGATTAGAGAAAGGTAAGAGAAAAAGTGAAAAAGAAAAACTATCTAATGCTCCTTTGTATGCTATCCATTTTTTTGTTAAGTGGATGTAAAGGAAGTACAAAAGATGTGACGACGGAACAGACAACAGAAGCGACAACAGAAGTGGCAACGGAAACGACGACAGAAGCGACAACAGAAGCCACAACAGAGGAGGCTACGACAGAACTGGATCCTGCGAATCTAGAGGCAGGAGTTATGGATGAAATGATTCAAAACGCATTGGATCATATGAGTTTAGAAGAAAAGATAGGGCAGATGTTTATTGCCAATATCGAACTTTTAGATCCAGCAGAACCAAAAAGTTATGATTATCAAAAGATTACAAAGCGTATGAAAGAAACGCTTAAGAATTATCCCGTAGGAGGCGTTATCTTTTTTTCAAGAAATATAAAAACGCCAAAACAGACAAAGACTTTTATTAAACGGTTGCAAAAAGTGAGCAAATATCCTCTTTTTATTTCCGTAGATGAGGAAGGTGGAGAGGTTGCTCGTATCGCCAATAATCCGAAAATGAATACAACGAAATTTCCATCTATGGCGGAAATCGGCGCGACAGAAGATGAAGAAAAAGCCTTTGAAGTTGGGGATACGATTGGAAAGGAAATTCATGCACTTGGATTTAATTTAGATTTTGCACCGGTTGCAGATTTAGAGACGAATCCAGATAATCCAGAAATTGGGGATCGCGCTTTTAGTTCCGATCCAGAGCTTGCAGGAAAGATGGTAGCCCAAGTGGTAAAGGGATTGCAAGGACAAAATGTCAGCGCTACTTTAAAACATTTCCCAGGGCATGGAAGTGCAACAGAAGATACTCATAAAGGGTATGCCGATATTACACAGTCAATTAAACGCCTTAGAAAAGTAGAGTTTGTTCCATTTCAAGCGGGGATTGAAGCAGGAGTGGATTTGATTATGGTATCTCATTTAGCGGTTACAAGTGTAACCGATAGTAAGACACCAGCTTCTATGTCGCCTCTCATAATCAATGAAATATTAAGAAATGAGTTAGGGTATCAAAATATCGTGATTACCGATGCGTTGAATATGAAGGCGATTACCGATTATTATACGCCTGGAAAAGCTGCTGTTACAGCCGTGGAAGCAGGTGCTGATATTTTATTGATGCCAGAAAACTTAGAAGATGCTTTTGATGCCATTTATCAAGCGATTTTAGATGGAGATTTAGATGAAAAGAGAATTGATGAATCGGTAACAAGAATTTTAAAGACGAAAATAAAACGAGGTGTTATTTCTTTAGAGGATCCACTTCTTCAGCCTGTAGAAGAGAGCGAAGAGGCAACAACGGAAGTTGAGATGACAACGGAAGAAAAGGTTGACCAAAAAACAAAGAAACAAGAGACAAAGAAAGAGAAAAAGACAACCGAAGAAGAAAATACAACAAAAGAAAGTTAAAACAATCTAATTAATAGAACAGTCGAACAAAATTGTGGGAAATTCCCGTTTATTTTTATAAATTCTATATAAATAAACGGGAATTTTTGTATGATTTGAGGAAATTAAAACTGTGTATTGTCGAGTCATAGGAAAAAGTGGTAGAATGAAACTGAAAAATTTAAGAAGGAATAGGTGGGAACTATGTCAAAAGTTGAGTTACTTTACGAAGGAAAAGCAAAGAAAGTTTTTACAACAGAAGAACCAGATGTTTTAATCGTATCTTACAAAGATGATGCCACTGCTTTCAATGGAGAAAAAAAGGGAACGATTGTTGGCAAAGGCGTCGTAAATAATCGTATGACAAATTATATTTTTAAGATGCTAGAAGAAAAGGGGATTCCGACACATTATGTAAAGGAGTTAAATGACAGAGAGACAGAGGTGAAAAGAGTTGAAATCGTACCTCTTGAAGTCATTGTGCGTAATGTGGCAGCAGGGAGCTTTTCTAAGAAACTTGGGATTGAAGAAGGGTTTGAATTAAAAGTTCCAACGTTAGAATTTAGCTATAAAAATGACGAACTAGGAGATCCATTTATTAATGACTACTATGCGATGGCACTTGGAATTGCTACAAAAGAAGAGATTGCTACGATTACAGAGCTTGTATTTAAAATCAACGAGGAATTAAAGAAATTCTTTGCAGAAAAAGGAATTCGTTTAATTGATTTTAAAGTAGAGTTTGGACGTTATAAAGGTAGCATTATTCTTGCAGATGAAATTTCACCAGATACTTGTCGTCTTTGGGATTTAAAGACAAAGGAAAAGCTGGATAAAGACCGCTTTCGAAGAGACCTTGGAAATGTAGAAGAAGCATATGAAGAAGTATTCAAACGACTTGGCATTTAGAAAATAGAAAGAGGAATCGATAGTATTTCTTTGTGAAAAGACAAGGTGTGGGAAAATCTAGCGTTTGACGGAATAAAATCATAGTAGTTGTTGAAAAATGTATAGAAGATTGGTTCCCACCATAATCCGATAAAAATGCCAAAGGCGGGAGAACAGAAATCTTTGGAATAAGGAGAAAATAGAAGATGAATGACAAATATCAAAGCCCATTATCAGAGCGTTATGCGAGCAAAGAGATGCAGTATATTTTCTCTCCTGATATGAAGTTTAAAACTTGGAGAAAATTATGGATTGCATTAGCAGAAGTAGAACATGAATTAGGACTAAATATTACAAAAGAGCAGATCGAAGAGTTAAAGGCTCATCAAGATGATATTAATTATGATGTGGCAAAAGCAAGAGAAAAAGAAGTGCGCCATGATGTTATGTCTCATGTCTATGCGTATGGACAACAGTGTCCAAATGCAAAAGGAATTATCCATTTAGGAGCGACTTCTTGTTATGTAGGAGATAACACAGATGTTATCGTTATGACAGAAGCTATGAAACTTGTTCGCAAAAAGCTGTTAAATGTAATGAATGAGTTGGCAAAATTTGCTATGAAATATAAAGATTTGCCAACATTAGCATTTACTCATTTTCAACCAGCACAGCCAACAACGGTTGGAAAAAGAGCTACGTTATGGATACAAGAGTTACAGTTAGATTTAGAAGATCTGGATTATATGATTGGTCAACAAAAACTTCTTGGTTCAAAAGGAACAACAGGAACACAGGCGAGTTTCTTAGAACTGTTTAATGGCGATCATGAAACGATTCGCAAAATTGACAAAATGATTGCAAAGAAAATGGGGTTTGAAGAGTGTTATCCTGTATCAGGACAGACTTATTCAAGAAAAGTAGATTCTCGCATTTTAAATGTATTAAGTGGAATCGCTCAAAGTGCTCATAAATTTTCAAATGATATTCGACTTCTTCAGCACTTAAAAGAAATAGAAGAACCATTTGAAAAACATCAGATTGGTTCTTCTGCGATGGCATATAAGAGAAATCCAATGAGAAGTGAAAGAATTGCTTCTTTAGCCAATTATGTGATGACAGATGCTTTAAATCCAGCAATTACAGCTTCTACACAGTGGTTTGAACGAACATTAGATGATTCTGCCAATAAGCGTATTTCTATTCCAGAGGCTTTTTTAGCAATTGATGGTATTTTAGATCTCTATTTAAATGTTGTGGATGGATTGGTTGTCTATGAAAAAGTCATTACAAAACATTTAATGGGAGAACTTCCATTTATGGCGACAGAAAATATTATGATGGATGCGGTAAAAGCAGGAGGAGATCGTCAAGAACTCCATGAAAAAATCCGTGTTCACTCTATGGCAGCAGGACGTGTCGTAAAAGAAGAAGGTGGAGAAAACGATTTATTAGAAAGAATTGCAAAGGATCCATCTTTTAATATGACATTAGAACAATTACAAAAGATTATGAAACCAGAGAACTTCGTTGGACGAGCACCACAGCAAACAGAAGAATATATTCGTGAAGTAATTCAACCAATTCTTGATGAAAATAAAGAAATTCTTGGTTTAACAGCGGAAATTAACGTCTAAAAAGGAACGTAGTAGGAAAGAAAAAGAAGAGGAAAGAGAGCATAGAGAAAGACTATGCTCTTTTTCGTTTTTGTGCTAAAATTGATAAAGACAAAGCTGGTAGGAAGGTGTGATGTGTGTGCAAGGGAATTTGGAGTCCTATAAAGTATTTTATTACGTTGCAAAATGTGGAGGAATCACAATGGCAAGCGAGAAGCTATGCATTTCTCAGCCTGCCGTGAGTCAAGCTGTAAAACAAATGGAACATAATTTAGGTGTGAAGTTGTTTGTAAGGACGCCAAAAGGAACAAAACTTACAGCGGAAGGAGAATTGCTGTATCGGTATGTGAAAGAAGGATATGAATTAATCGAAACAGGAGAAGGAAAGTTACGAGAATGGATAAATTTAGAAGATGGGGAAATTCATATTGGCGCAAGCGATATGACATTGCGATACTATTTATTGCCTTATTTAGAGAGATTCCATGAAAAATATCCTAAGATAAAAGTATCCGTAACGAATGGACCTACTCCAGAGACTCTTTTGTATTTAAAAGAAGGAAAAATTGATTTTGGAGTGATTACAGCACCGATCCAGCAAGCAGAAGAGTATGAGTTGCATAAGGTAAGAGAGATAGAGGATATTTTCGTAGCTGGAAATCAGTTTCTCGATTGGAAAGATAAAAAACTTTCCTATCAGCAACTAAAAGAGCTTCCAGTGATCTGTTTAGAGCAAAATACGAGTACAAGAGCTTATGTGGACCAATGGTTAGCGAAAAGAAATGTAACGTTAACGCCAGAATTGGAATTGGCTACAAGCGATATGATTATTCAATTTGCAAAGAGAAATTTTGGGGTTGGTTGTGTTGTGAGAGACTTTGCGGAAGAAGCCTTAGAAAAGAAAGAAGTGTTTGAATTACAGTTTGAAGAACGAATGCCAAAACGGTCGATGTATTTGGTGTCCCACAAAAATCATTCTGTATCAAAGGCAGCAGAAAGTATATTAAGCATTATAATAGGAGAAAATATGAGATGAAAAGAATTATTTTAATGGTAATTCGATGTTTACCATTTGTTCCATATTGGTTTTACAAGTTGGAGCGTTTAGGAAGAAGCGATAAGTTTGATGAGGAGACTCGATATGAGTTTGTTCATAAGATGACAACTCATATTAATCGAGTAGGAAGGGTTGTTATTGAATCGGATGGACAAGAAAATTTGCCAGAAAAAAATGGATATATTATGTTTCCCAATCATCAAGGATTATATGATGTATTAGCCTTTTTGGAATGTCATAAAAGACCGTTTTCGGTTGTGGCAAAACAAGAGGTAAAAAATGTCATCTTATTAAAGCAAGTATTTCGCGTATTGCGAGCACAGATGATCGATCGAGAGGATGTAAGACAAGGATTAAAGGTCATAAAAAAAATGACAGAAGAAGTGTTACAAGGAAGAAATTATATTATTTTTGCAGAAGGAACCCGTTCCAAAAAAGGAAATGAAATCGGAGAGTTTAAAGCAGGAAGTTTTAAAAGCGCTATGAATGCAAAATGTCCGATTGTGCCAGTGGCACTGTTAGACTCCTTCGTTCCATTTGATGAAAATAGTATTCGAAAGACAACCGTACAGGTACATTTTTTAGAGCCAATTTACTATGAAGAATATCAAGGAATGAAATCAAAAGAAATCGCAAAAATGGTAGAAGATCGCATTCGAGAAGCAATCAAAGGATATCAAGAACATAATTAATAGTTATATTTTATATAAAGAATATTAATTTTACTTATAATATTTCCTATAGTACAATAAAGACGAAATGTTATTCGAGTGTTACTCATAAACAAACAAAGAGATTTGAAGCAAAACGATGCTTGCTTCAAAGTATTAGGAGGAAAACATAAATGGTAAAAGCAATTGTAGGTGCTAACTGGGGTGACGAAGGAAAAGGTAAGATCACAGATATGCTAGCAAAGGAATCTGATATTGTTATTCGTTTCCAAGGCGGTGCAAACGCGGGTCACACAATTATCAATAACTATGGAAAATTTGCATTACACACACTTCCATCTGGTGTATTTTATGATCATATCACTAATGTTATTGGAAACGGTGTAGCACTGAACATTCCTGTTTTATTTCATGAGATCAAAGAACTAACAGATAGAAATGTGCCAATGCCAAATCTATTAATTTCAGATCGTGCGCAAATGGTAATGCCATATCATATTTTATTCGATCAATATGAAGAAGAGCGTTTAGGTGGAAAATCTTTTGGCTCTACAAAATCAGGAATTGCTCCATTTTATTCAGATAAATATGCAAAAATCGGTTTTCAGGTAAGCGAGTTATTTGATGAAGAAGCGCTTCGTGAAAAAGTAGAACGTGTTTGCGAAATGAAAAATGTGTTATTAGAGCATTTATATCACAAGCCATTACTCGATGCCAATGAATTATATGAAACATTATTAGAATACCGTGATATGGTAAAACCATATGTTGGGGATGTATCCGCTTTTCTTAATAAAGCCATTGAAGAAGGAAAAGAACTTCTCTTAGAAGGTCAGCTTGGAACATTAAAAGATCCGGATCATGGAATTTATCCAATGGTAACTTCTTCTTCTACATTAGCTGCCTATGGTGCAGTAGGAGCGGGAATTCCACCATATGAAATTAAAAAAGTAATTACAGTTGTAAAAGCATATTCAAGCGCTGTAGGGGCTGGTGCTTTTGTCAGTGAAATTTTTGGAGAAGAGGCCGATGAATTAAGACGTCGTGGAGGCGATGGCGGTGAGTTTGGTGCAACAACAGGACGTCCAAGACGTATGGGATGGTTTGACTGTGTCGCTTCTCGTTATGGTTGCCGTTTACAAGGGACAACAGACGTCGCTTTTACTGTTCTTGATGTATTAGGATATTTAGATGAAATCCCAGTTTGTGTTGCTTATGAAGTAGATGGTGAAATCATCCATGATTTCCCAACAACAAATAAATTAGAAAAAGCAAAACCAGTAATAGAAACATTAAAAGGTTGGAAATGTGATATTCGCGGCATTAAAAAGTATGAAGAACTTCCAGAAAACTGCCGTAAATATATTGAGTTTGTAGAAGAAAAACTCGGTTACCCAATCACCATGATTTCTAACGGACCAGGAAGAGATGATATTATCTATCGATAGGATAGGAAAAAAATAGAAAATATGCTACAATAAAAGACAAAGAGTTTCAAAGAAAATAATAAAAAAATTTGGAAACAAAAGGAGGTAGCATGATGATAATTGCAGTCACTTATGAAAATGGTTCTATTTATCAGCACTTTGGGCATACGGCTCAGTTTAAATTGTATCAAGTACAAGAAGGAAAAATAGTGGATTCTAACATTGTGGATACCAATGGAAACGGGCATGGAGCACTTGCTGGATTTTTAAAAGAACATAACGTAGAAGTCGTTATTTGTGGAGGCATTGGTGCAGGTGCTAAAACTGCATTGGCAGAAGCTGGAATTCAGTTATTTGGCGGAGTCGTTGGTGAAGCAGATGAACAAGTAAATGCTTATTTAGATGGAACATTACAGTATAATCAAGATATTGAATGCAATCACCATGGACAAGATCATAAATGCAAAAGCTGATTCTTTGTTCCTATGGAAAATGTAAAATAACATAATCGTATGATAGAAAATGATCTATTTTATAAAAGAATTTGTATTTTATAGAATAGATCATTTTTTTATGTTATAGGAAACACAGTGTTACATTAATGTATGAAAGCATTTAGTTCCTATGAAATAAAAAAGCACTACGTGCATAAAAAATTTGTTTCTTATCATAAGAAAATTTTATTGAAAAATAAA
>DVIZ01000188.1 GCA_018710905.1 Candidatus Scybalomonas excrementigallinarum
ACAGTGCTAACAAGTAGTGTTATATTTGCAATAGAACAAAACAAACAACACATTGCTATTTTTATGAGGATAAAAAAATGTATTGTTTTTGTTTCGGTGTTGATAATAAGAAAGAGTAAATACAAAGCACATGGGAGGTGCGTTGCATGAATATTAATAAATTTACACAAAAATCAATTGAAGCCGTTCAGCAATGCGAGAAACTGGCTTATGAGTATGGAAATCAAGAAATCGATCAAGAGCATTTATTGTATAGTTTACTAACGATTGATGATAGTTTGATTTTGAAATTGATTGAGAAGATGGAAATTAATAAAGATTCTTTTCTATCTCAAGTACAACAATTATTAGGAAAGAAACCAAAGGTATCTGGTGGTCAAGTATATATTAGTAACGATTTAAATAAAGTTTTAATCAGTGCAGAAGACGAATTAAAAGCCATGGGCGATGAGTATGTTTCTGTAGAGCATTTATTCCTCGCTTTAATCAAGCACGCAAGTAAAACGATTAAGGAATTATTTAGAGGCTATGGTATTACAAGAGAGCGATTTTTACAAGCGCTTTCTACTGTGCGTGGCAACCAAAGAGTGACAAGCGATAATCCAGAAGCTACTTACGATACTCTTGAAAAATATGGCTACGATTTAGTAGAGCGTGCGAAAAATGGAAAGTTAGATCCTGTCATCGGGCGTGATGGAGAGATTCGAAATGTGATTCGAATTTTAAGCCGTAAAACAAAAAATAACCCAGTTTTAATCGGAGAACCTGGTGTCGGTAAGACTGCTGTCGTAGAAGGGCTTGCACAGCGTATTGTCCGTGGAGACGTTCCAGAAGGATTAAAAGATAAGAAATTATTTGCGCTGGATATGGGTTCTTTAGTTGCTGGTGCAAAATATCGTGGTGAATTTGAGGAACGTTTAAAAGCGGTTCTTGAAGAAGTAAAGAAAAGTGAAGGACAGATTATTTTATTCATTGATGAACTTCATACTATCGTAGGAGCTGGTAAGACAGAAGGTTCTATGGACGCTGGCAATATGTTAAAACCAATGCTTGCTCGTGGAGAACTTCACTGTATTGGTGCAACAACGCTTGATGAATATCGAAAATATATTGAAAAAGATCCAGCCCTTGAAAGACGTTTCCAACCAGTTATGGTAGATGAACCAACCGTAGAAGATACGATTTCGATTCTTCGTGGGTTAAAAGATCGCTATGAGGTATATCACGGAGTGAAGATTACAGACTCTGCTCTTGTAACAGCGGCTACGTTATCTAACCGTTATATTTCCGATCGTTTCTTACCAGATAAGGCAATTGACCTTGTAGATGAAGCGTGTGCATTAATTAAAACTGAATTAGACTCTATGCCAACCGAGTTAGATGAAATTCGAAGAAAAATTATGCAGATGGAAATTGAAGAGGCGGCATTAAAGAATGAAACGGATCGTTTAAGCCAAGATCGTCTTGCAAATCTTCAAAAAGAATTGGCAAATTTAAAAGAGCAATTTAATTCTGCAAAAGCGACTTGGGATGCTGAAAAGGCTTCTGTTGAAAAAGTTCAGAAGTTAAAAGAAGAGCTTGATAATGTACAGACAGAAATTCAGATCGCCCAAAGAAACTATGATTTAAATAAGGCAGCAGAACTTCAATATGGAAAATTACCAGAGTTACAACGTCAATTAGCAGAAGAAGAGGAGAAAGTAAAGAAAGAAGATCGCTCTCTTGTTCATGAAAGTGTAACTGATGAAGAAATTGCAAAAATTATTTCTCGTTGGACAGGAATTCCAGTGGCGAAATTGACAGAAAGTGAACGTAATAAAACACTTCATCTTGATCAAGTTCTTCATGAAAGAGTCATTGGACAAGACGAAGGAGTTGAAAAAGTAACGGATGCCATCATTCGTTCCAAAGCAGGAATTAAAGATCCAACAAAGCCAATCGGTTCCTTCTTATTCTTAGGACCAACTGGTGTCGGTAAAACAGAACTTGCAAAAGCGTTAGCCGAAAGTCTATTTGACGATGAAAATAATATTGTTCGTATTGATATGAGTGAATATATGGAGAAATATTCCGTATCCCGTTTAATTGGAGCGCCTCCTGGATATGTTGGATATGAAGAAGGAGGACAGCTTACAGAAGCAGTACGAAGAAAACCTTATTCTGTTGTGTTATTTGATGAAATCGAAAAAGCGCATCCAGATGTATTCAACGTATTATTACAAGTGTTAGACGATGGACGCGTCACTGATTCCCAAGGTAGAACCGTTGATTTTAAAAATACAATTTTAATTATGACTTCTAATATCGGTTCTTCTTATTTGTTAGATGGAATTGAAGCAGATGGTTCCATTTCTGAACAGGCACAAAATGCGGTTATGACAGAATTAAGAGGAAATTTCAGACCAGAATTTTTAAATCGTTTGGATGAAATTATTTTATTTAAACCTCTTACAAAAGACAACATTGGAAATATCATTCGATTGCTTGTAAAAGATTTGAATAAACGATTAGCGGATCGAGAGCTTAGCATTGAGTTAACAGACAAAGCCAAAGAATTTATCGTTGAGAACGGATACGATCCAATTTATGGTGCAAGACCATTAAAACGTTATTTACAAAAAAATGTGGAAACATTAGCAGCACGTTTGATTTTAAGCGATGGTGTTCGCGCAGAAGATGTAATTTTAATTGATGTGGAAAACGATCAATTAGTTGCAAAAGTAAAAGAACGATAGAAGTGATGGAATCCCTAAATTATCAAAAATGGTAATTTAGGGATTTTTTATATTATAAGAATAAAGGTTGTGATACAATGATACTAACAAAAAGAGGATTGCAAAGATAAGTGATGGGAAATTCTCAAGTTGGAGAATTGTATAGGAAGGAAAAAGTATATATGGTAAGAGAAGAGTTTTACACAGGTAAAATGTTTGATGCTTATGAATATTTTGGAGCGCATCCTATAGAAGAAGGAGGATATCGGTTTCGTGTTTATGCACCAAATGCAAAGGGCGTAGAAGTGATTGGAGAGTTTAATGACTGGGGGACATTTCCTTGTTTTATGAAAGAAGAAGGTGAGAGTGGCGTCTATGAGTGTGAAGTTGCGCATGCGAAAGAAGGGATGATGTATAAGTATCGGATTCATCAAAAGGATGGAAGAAACGTAGATCGAGCCGATCCTTATGGTTTTTTTATGGAATTAAGACCGAATACAGCGTCTATTTTAACATCGTTTCATGATTTTGTATTGGAAGACGAAGAATGGATGAAAAAGCGAAAAACGGCTGGCAAATATTATGACAAGCCATTCAATATTTATGAAATGCACATGGGTTCTTGGAGGAGAAAAGAAGATGGAAGTTGGTATTCCTATGAAGAGATAGCAGAACTTTTAATTCCTTATTTGAAAGAGAATTATTATACCCATGTAGAAATTTTACCATTAGCCGAACATCCATTGGATGCCTCGTGGGGATATCAAGTAAGTGCCTTTTTTGCTGTTACTTCTCGCTATGGAACACCAAAACAATTTATGAAATTTGTGAATGAATGTCATAAAAATGAAATTGGGGTGATACTGGATTTTGTTCCTGTCCACTTTGTAAAAGATGAGTTTGCTCTTTCTCATTTTGATGGTACGGCTCTTTATGAATATCCCGATTTGGATTCTGGTCTTAGTGAGTGGGGCTCTTGTAATTTTAATTATTATCGAGGAGAAGTTCGGACACTATTGCAGTCGGCAGCAGACTACTGGATTACAAACTATCATATTGATGGGCTTCGGATGGACGCCATGAGCAATGCTATTTATTGGCAAGGGGAGCCGAGTCGAGGGGTGAATCAAGGAGCGATAACGTTTCTTCAAGAAATGAACGAAGGGCTTCATAAACGACATAATGATATCGTTTTAATTGCAGAAGATTCCACCAATTTCCCAAAAGTAACTACACCAGTTTCTTATGGCGGTCTTGGATTTGATTACAAATGGGATATGGGTTGGATGAATGATACATTAAAGTTTTTTGCGTTAGAACCAAAAAGACGAAAAGATGCACTTTCTTTACTTTCTTTTTCTATGGAGTATTTTCAAAATGAGTGTTATTTATTGCCACTTTCTCATGATGAAGTTGTTTATGGAAAGAAAACAATTCTTGATAAAATGTGGGGCAATTATGAAGAGAAATTTGCCCAGTGTCGAACTCTTTATTTCTATTTGTATACCCATCCTGGGAAGAAGTTGGACTTTATGGGAAATGAATTTGGTCAGTTTCGGGAGTGGAGTGAGGAGCGGGAACAAGATTTTATGTTACTAAATTTTCCGATGCATAAAAAGTTATTACAATTTCGAAAAGATATGCATAAAATTTATCAAGAAGAAGAGGTATTGTATGAAGCGGAATATAAGAAAGGACATTTTACATTTGTACCAGTGAACACAAAAGTCGGTTGTGTGTTAGCTTATAAAAGAAGTGTTGGGACAAAGGTATTTCTTATGCTTTGCAATATGAGTGATGTTCGTTATGAAAGACTTTGTATTGTAGAAGAAGAGCAAAATACTTGGGTGGAGATGTTAAATACCGATGAAGAAAAATATGGAGGATCAGGTTTTTGTAATTCATATCCAATTACTGGGAAAAAAGAAGAGGGATTAAAGAAACAATACCATTCTTATTTTCATTTAGCCCCATTTTCTAGTGGCATGTTTTATTTATGTGAAGGTAACCAGTGAAACAGCCAATTTAGAAAAAGGGAAACGTAGTCTCCAGTTTTTCTAAAGGAGATATAAAGTATTTCGTCTCCCTCTTTCTTTAAAAATGGGATATGGGTTGATTTTTTATTAAAAAGATTAAGATATATTTTAATTTTATGCAAATATGATATAATTAGGTATTGAGGTGTTTTAATGAAAGCATATGAAGTACTTAATCTATTGAGAATATCTCGTCCAACGCTCACAAAGTATGTGAAGGAAAGAATAATAAAAACAACCATTCTTCCAGATGGTTGTTATGATTATGATGCGGATAGCGTGTATCATCTTTTGAATAAAGATGTCAAAAGAAAACCGAAGATGAAGGAAACTGTTCAGCGAGTGGAAAAGCATTTGATAAAGAAACAGGATCCTTTTTTTCCTATGCTTATGGAGTTTTGTCATCATTCAAAGAATCTGTATAACCACGCAAATTATTTGATTAAGCAAGAGTATCGAGTAAATGGAAAATGGTTAAGGTATCAAGAACTCGATAAGCGTTTAAAAGTTGATATGAAATTTCCAGATTATAAAGAAAGTATTCCCAATCAAATGGGATAGAGGGTGTGCGTTACACCCTGTTGTAGTAAATTTGGGCTAATTGTCAAAGTTGAACAACAAAAAATAATATTTATTACTATTTTATATTATATATTAAATTTAATATTATTTATGACGTACTAAACAAATAGGATCATAAAGAAAGGAAGAGCGAAATTTATGGAAATTGAACGCAAATTTTTAGTCGATCCGATGCCAAAAGCGTTAGAGACGTTTGTAAAAAAAAGCATTGAACAAGGATATTTATCAACAAATCCTGTTGTTCGAATTCGGAAAATGAATGAAGAATATTTTTTGACTTATAAATCATCTGGAATGATGGAAAGACAAGAAGTAGAGCTTCCACTGACAAAAGAGGCTTATGAGCATTTAAGAGAAAAAGTAGATGGAAGAGTTATTACAAAAGATCGCTATTTGATTCCATATGAAATGTGGACGATTGAGTTAGATTGTTTTCATGGAGAATTAGAAGGCATGGTACTTGCAGAAGTTGAATTTTCTTCGGTAGAAGAAGCAAATCACTTTCAAGGGCCTGTGTGGTTTAAAAAAGAAGTAACATTCGAAAAAGAATATCACAATAGTTATTTATCACAAGCAGAAAAATTACCAGATTTCTCGTAAGGAAAAAGCGAAAAGAAGCATGGAATTGTTTGAAAGGAGTTATAAAAATGAATAAAAAACAAGTATATGTAATGTTAGCAAATGGATTTGAAGAGATTGAAGCATTAACGGTTGTTGATATTTTAAGAAGAGGAGAAGTAGTAGTTTCTACCGTTTCCATTACAGAAGAAAAAATGGTGACAAGTTCTCATGGCATTTTAGTACAAGCGGATTTAACATTTTCAGAAATGAAAGAAGAAGATGCAGAAATGATTGTTCTTCCAGGAGGAATGCCGGGAACTGTGAACTTAAAAGAAAAACAAGAGTTAGTGGATATGATTTTAAGAAGACACGAGAAGAGGCAGTTGCTCTCTGCTATTTGTGCAGCACCAGCTCTTATTTTTGGAGAACTTGGAATATTAGAAGGAAGAAATGCTACTTGTTATCCATCTATGGAAGAACATATGCGAGGAGCGAATTATCAAAAAGAAGAAAAAGCGGTGAAAGATGGTCATATTATTACAGGTTGCGGTATGGGCGGAGCCATTCCATTTGGGCTTAAAATATTAGAGGCTTTAAAAGGCAAGGAGACTGCTGAAAAAGTGAAAGAAAGTATTGTATATTAAAAGGAAAGAAAAGAGAGAATATGAGAGACAAAAGTACAAAAATCGGTGTCATTGATCAAGGGATCTTGGCAGTTTCTAAGACAAAAGAATATCCAGCACTTGTGAGGCAGAGTATGGGACGCGTTCTTAACTTTGCTCTGGTGATATCTATTTTGTTGACCATAATTGTATATTTGATTCCGATGTTAGCCTATCAATGGAGTCTTGGCGGATTAGAGACATTTTTTCAAGAGCGGATTCCTACATTTACAATTGCCAATGGCAAAATGGAAATGGAAGGGGAATTGGACATGGAGCTATTAGGAATTTAGATCAAGGCCGATTCTTCAAAAGAGAAATATACGATGGATGATATTGACTCTGAAAAAATAGCACAGGTTTTAATTAGCAATAGCAATCTATTAATAAAAGATCTTGGGCAAGTTTTTGAAATTAATTTCGAAACGATAAAAGGAACGATAAACAATCAAACTCTAGTAGGAATGGTGCCTTATCTTTATGGTGCAGAAATCGTTTTAATTTTATTTGGTATTATTGCTTTATTTTTACGTTATTTATTAGGTGCTTTTGGATATGCGTTAATTGGAATGACCGTGGCATCTTTACGTCAAATTCCATTAAGTTTACAAGATTTATTTAAAATAGGAATTTATTGTAAATTATTGTCCGCATTAGTGGGAGCGGTAAATGAGGTATTAGGATATCCAATACCAGTAGAATATTGGTATTCCGTTGGTATGTTAATTTCTTTTGTTTATTTGACAAAGGGAATTGTGGCACATAAGACAAATGAGTCATCAAAAGGAATGATAGTATGAAAGTGAGTTGTCTTGTTTTAGGAACACTTTGTATTTGTTATTATTTATTGATTGTTTCT
Organism: Candidatus Scybalomonas excrementigallinarum; assembly: GCA_018710905.1. GTDB lineage: Bacteria > Bacillota > Clostridia > Lachnospirales > Lachnospiraceae > Scybalomonas > Scybalomonas excrementigallinarum. The sequence continues at coordinate 7,415 of DVIZ01000188.1, forward strand.
TATGCAGGGATTAAGGCCGCATTTTCTCCTATTTGGCTTGTATTAGCGATTGGATTTTATTTCCTTATGGCAGTAATCCGTTTGGAACAAAGGCATATGATAACGATTCCTTCTTTTATGAAAATTATATTTGTAAGTGCAGTGTTAGTTGGCAGTATTATTTTTCTCATAGTGGAAGGGATCATTGTAAAAAATGGAGTAGCAGATCCGAAACCGAATGCAGATTATATGATAATATTAGGAGCAAAAGTCAATGGAACCGTTCCATCCAAAACACTTCGCGCAAGAGTTTATGGAACAAAGGAGTATTTAGAAAAAAATAAAAATACAAAAGTAATCGTATCGGGCGGTCAAGGAAATGGAGAAGATGTAACAGAAGCCTTTGCTATGAAAAAACTATTAATCAATATGGGGATTTCAGAAAATCGAATTTATATGGAAGAAAAATCTACGAATACAGAAGAAAATATTCGTTTTAGTAAGGCAATGATAGAAGAGCAAGTGAAAAAAAAGCCGTATGAAGTTGTCATTGCGACTAGTGATTTTCATATTTATCGAGGAATCTCATTGGCAAAGAAACAAGGGATTACTAATGTATCGGGCTGTCCTTCAAAGCCTGATAAAATATTAATGGTACATTATTATTTCCGAGAATTTTTTGCAGTTGTAAAAGATAAATTAGTAGGAAATATTTAATAGAATAAAATGTGTTCTGTGAGGAAGTTTCTATTATATAAAATATAGAAAAAAGAGGCGTCACATTCGCTAAAAATGTTTAGCGATGTGACAGCCTCTTTTTGTTATTATCGTTATTGTTTTTTTATTCTACTGTAACAGATTTTGCTAAGTTTCTTGGTTGATCTACATCGAGATCACGAGAAACAGAAGCGTAATATGCAAGAAGTTGCACAGCAACAGAAACAGAGAATACAGAGAAGAATGTGTCTGCTGCTGGAAGTTTTAATACAAAATCAGCAGTATCTGCTGTAACATCTTCTTCTTGATCAGTAATCAATAAAACACTAGCACCTCTTGCTTTTACTTCCTGCATATTAGAAACCATTTTAGGGAATGTTTCTTTTTTCGTGGAAATTGCAATAACTGGTACTTGTTGAGTAATAAGAGAAATCGGTCCATGTTTTAATTCTCCAGCCATATAAGCCTCAGAGTGAATATAAGAAATCTCTTTTAATTTTAAAGAACCTTCACAAGAAAGAGCATAATCTACGCCACGTCCGATAAAGAAAGAATCTGTAGCATCTGTTAGCATATTGGATAATTCTTTTAACTGTGGTTCTAACTGAAGGGATTCGTTAATCAATTCAGGAATTTGCAATAACTGTTTTAAGAAATTTTCTTGTTGTTCTTTTGTAAACAGATTGCGAACTTCTGCCACCTTACCACAAAGTAAATAAAGAGCTGCTACTTGTACGGTAAACGCTTTTGTACTAGCAACGGCAATTTCTGGCCCTGCGTGAGTGTAGAGAACGAAGTCACTTTCCATAGCGATAGAAGAACCTTTTACATTGACAATAGAAAGTGTTTTTGCACCTCTTTCTTTTGCAAGACGTAAAGCTGCTAAAGAATCCGCTGTTTCTCCTGATTGAGAAATAATGATAACTAATGTTTTCTCATCGAGAATAGGATCGCCATAACGGAATTCTGATGCCGTTTCTACGGATACAGGAATTCTTAAGAGTTGTTCAAAAATAGATTTACCAACAAGACCTGCATTTAAAGCAGTACCACAAGCGGTAATAATAATTTTTGAAAAATCTTCAAATAAAGAATCCGGAATTTCATCCTCAGCAAAAGAAATTTGTTGTCCATTTAAACGAGAACGAATGGTTGTAGTGATCGCTTCTGGCTGTTCATGGATTTCTTTTAACATATAATGAGCGTATCCATTTTTTTGAGCAGAAGATGCAGAAAATGGTGCAACAAGCATTGTTGGTTCTACTGCATTTCCATCAAGATCCATAAGTTCGATTGCGTCTTTTGTTAATTTTGCAATGTGTTGTTCTGGAACAATAAAATATTCTTTGGAGTATTCAATTAATGCTGTCATATCAGAAGCGATATAAGAACCTGATTCATCACGAACAGCTACGAGTGGGCTTGCGTTACGAACAGAATAAATAACATCTTTTTGATCTGAAAAAAGGATACAAAAAGCATAAGCGCCTTCTAAAAGTTCTACGGCTTTTTTAATCGCTTTTATTGGATCTCCATCGTAAAAATGAGAAATGAGCATAGCTGCAATTTCAGAGTCCGTTTGAGAACGTGGGGAAAGACCGTATTCAGAAAGACGTGCAGCAATGCTTGCATAATTTTCAATGATACCGTTGTGGATTAAAGTAACAGCACCTGATGTATGAGGATGTGCATTAACATCTGTTACTTTACCATGAGTCGCCCATCTTGTATGCCCAATTCCACAGTGAGAAGTTGTAGGAGAAAGAGAGTCTACTTTGTTTCTCAATTCCTGAACTTTACCAGTTGTTTTAATCGTTTCGATAGAAGAACCTTCGTGCAGAAGAGCAATTCCAGCGCTGTCGTAGCCTCGATACTCTAATTTAGAAAGTCCATTCAGTAAGATAGAAGCGGTATCATTTGAACCGCAGTAACCAATAATTCCACACATAATTTAAGTCTCCTTTACCATATGTTATTTTCAAAGTACGAATGATTCTCAAACTATGCAATTCTTTGGTTATATTGAATTTGTTCTAAAAGTCACCTTCTAGGTTTGCCAATATATGACGCGTCCAAAGAACACGAAAGAGTATCCGCCGAATTTTCGATCACTCTTCTCCTCGTCAACTTTCAAAAAATCTCCGCTCATAGAAAGTTCTGGCGCTTCAAAAATTTAAATTTTAATTGCAAAATTAAGAATCTCCCTTAGAGTAGCATGTGGGATAAAATTTGTCAATATAAACTGTTTTTGTTATTGATTAGTAAGAACTTGTTAAGAAAAAATTCACTTGAAAACCTAGTAAGAACGCGGTACAATAGACAATTATTTTGTAACTTATTGTAAACCTTTCATTTTTG
>DVIZ01000189.1 GCA_018710905.1 Candidatus Scybalomonas excrementigallinarum
TTTCGTGTACCCCAAATCCACTATTTTCGTACTAGATACAGAGAAATATCCATAATGAAGGCTCATTTATCTGAGATAGAAATTTAAAAATTCCTTGATTTTAAAGGAAAAAACACTTGACTAAATAAGGAGGTTACTATGAAAATTAAAGCTGCAATTGTTCGTGAAAAAGGAAAACCTTTTCAGTTTGAAGAAGTTGACTTACAATCTCCACAAAAAGGAGAAGTGCTTGTAAAAATCCGTGCCAGTGGAGTTTGTCATACGGATGAAGTAGCACAAAATCAAATGATTCCTGTACCTCTTCCAGCTGTACTCGGTCATGAAGGCTGTGGTATTGTAGAGGAAGTTGGAGAAGGAGTAACAGAGTTTGAAAAAGGCGATCACGTTGTCTTTTCGTTTGGATATTGTGGTCACTGCAAAAGTTGTTTAGAAGGCAAACCTTATGCTTGCGAAAATTTTAATCAAATTAATTTTGGTGGTGTTATGAGCGATGGAACTCGGCGTTTATCAAAAGATGGCGAGGAAATTTCTTCCTTCTTTGGACAATCTTCCTTTGCCACCCACTCTGTTGTCCATCAAAATAGCATTATTAAAGTGGATAAAGATATTGATTTAGACATTTTAGGCCCTTTAGGCTGTGGAATTCAAACGGGTGCTGGTGCTGTACTCAATCGATTAAAACCTGCTGTTGGTTCTAGTTTAGTCGTATTCGGCTGTGGTACAGTCGGTATGAGTGCGATTATGGCAGCGAATCTATGCCCATGTAGCAATATTATTGCAGTCGGTGGAAATGAAGAAAGCCTAGCATTGGCAAAAGAATTAGGTGCAACTCATACGATTAATCGCAAAAAATGTGATGATATTGTTGGAGAAATTAAAAAAATTACAGGAGGAGGCGCCGATTACGCAATCGATACAAGTGGTGTAGAAGATTTTGTTAAAAAGGCTTTAGCTTGTTTAAAATTTTTGGGAACTGCTGTTGTACTAGGTGTTACAGGTGATTTAACTATCAATGTACAAGAAGAGCTTATGGGAGAGGCAAAATCTTTAGTAGGTGTTGTTGAAGGGGATTCCAATCCAAAAATCTTTATTCCTCAACTTATCTCCTATTATAAGCAGGGACGCTTCCCATTTGACAAGCTCATCAAAGTGTTTGAGTTTGAACAAATTAATGAAGCATTTCAAGTATCACATAGCGGAAAAGCAATCAAAGCATTGTTAAAAATGGAATAGGGGGTTCAAAATGGAATATCAATTATACATAGACGGTCAATGGAAAAATACAGTATCAGGAAAAATAATAGAAGATAAAAATCCAGCAGATGGTTCTATTTTTGCTAAAGTTCATTTTGCAGGAGAACAAGAAGTAGAAGAAGCCATCGCCGCAGCAGAACGAGCCAAAGAATCTTGGGCAAATACGCCAACTTCCGAACGAGAAGCTATTCTATGGCGTGCTGCTGATTGGATGCAAAATCATATAGACGAAGTAGCAGAAGTTTTAATGGGTGAAAGCGGTTCTGCTTTTGGAAAAGCATATTTTGAAGCAGGATTTGCCGTTGACATTTTTAAAACGGCCGCTGGAGAGTGTCGAAGAATTTTTGGAGAGTTACAACAACAAATCTCTGGAGAAATTTCCATGATGCGCAGACTCCCTCTTGGAGTCGTGGCAGGAATTGCTCCCTTTAACTTTCCATTAATATTAGCGCTAAAAAAAGTAGCATTTGCGATTGCAGCAGGAAATACTTTCATCTTAAAACCAGCAAGCGCAACCCCAGTATCTGGAGTGATGATTGCAAAAGCCTTAGATGCCGCGGGACTTCCAGCAGGAGTTTTTAATCTAGTACCAGGTTCTGGTGATGTAGTCGGAAATCGTCTCATCGAAGATAAGCGAGTGAAAATGATTGCATTTACTGGTTCAACAGAAGTTGGAAGGAATATTGCAGCAAAAGCCTCTACTTTATTTAAAAAGTATTCTTTAGAAATGGGTGGTAAAAATCCCCTCATTCTCTTAAAAGATTTCGATGTAGAACAAGCAGTTAAGATCGCAGGGTTCGGAGCCTTCTTCCATCAAGGTCAAATCTGTATGTGCACTTCCAGAATCATTGCAGAAGAGGCAATCTACGATGAGTTCTGTGAAAAATTCACCGCCTATGCAAAAACAATGAAGGTTGGCGATCCACATGAAAAAGATACAATTGTAGGCCCATTAATTAAACAATCTCAATGCGAAAAAATCGATGAACAAATAAAAGATGCTGTTGAAAAAGGTGCCACCTTATTAACTGGTGGAACTCATCAAGGAAGCTATTATGCTCCAACTGTTTTAAAAGATGTAACTCCAGATATGCGTATTTTCTATGAAGAAAGTTTTGGTCCTGTCACTTCTATTATTAAGGCCAAAAATGCAGAGGATGCAGTCCGTCTATGCAACGATAATGAATATGGTCTCTCCTCTTCTTTATTGACAAATGATCTTTCAAAAGCTATGGAATTATCTTTAGCAATGGAGGCAGGCATGGTACATATTAATAATGCAACGGTTGCTGATAACTCCACGGTTGCATTTGGTGGCGTGAAAAATAGCGGTGTTGGTCGAGAAGGTGGCGCTTACTCTATCGAAGAATTTACAGAACTGAAATGGATTACAGTGCAGTATAAACCAGCGGTTCTTCCTTTTTAAAATGCTGTATTAATAAAAAAATTTAGAGGAGCTTTTGCTCCTCTTTTTCTATTCCTATAATATTAGGATATTAAATCACTATGCAATTTCCTCTGAATTTTTCTTGATATCTGCAACAACATCCATAATTTCTCTTGCTGTTGTCATATCGTTTTGAAAGAGGGATATAATACTTCCCACGCTACGAAATGGCTCTTCCATTAGCACAGCATTATTTTCGATATTTCCATTGGTTACAATATAATCAATCATTAATCGAACAAATCGAATCTGATTTAAATTCAATTTTTCTTCGCTTAAAAATTCACTAAATGCTTCATTTACAGCGTCTCTATCTAGGCCTACAATCTTTCTTATTAATACCCCAATTGGCGTATCACCATATTCTTTCTTATAGTCTTCTTTTCTCCCTAATTCATTCCAAAGAATTTTCTCAAGTTCTTGCATATCAATTGCACTTAACTTCTTATTTTGACGCAGTTTATAAACAGCTAAAGTATCTTGATGTTCTTTTAAATAAAACTCTACTTTTTTCTTATAATTTTTCAAATCATTTGTAGCATAAATGGCTTGTCCTGACTCTTCTTGCACAATACTATCCTTAAAGTCGGTGTAATAAATGATCTGTTTTCCTTTTTCAATAAATTTTAATAAGTCTCTTAAAGACTCACGAACGGCTTCTAAATCTAAAATACTTGTTTGCTTCCAAAAATCTTCACTTAATACTTGTTCAATGACATATTTTTGTTCCTTTACTTGTGGAATTGTATATAACTTGGATAGCTGTTCTGCTGTAAAGGCTACAACTCTTTGATTTCTTGTAATATCTTTGCTCTGTAATTCCGCAAGAGAAATGCTATACATTAAATAATCAAATCTTCTTGCTAGCTCATCTTCTTTTTTCGGAACGGATAGTGGTGCTATATGCTCTTTTAACTCGGAAACTTCTACCGTTTCTAAGTTCCTCCATGCTAGTTTATCTCGATATGCTTCCACATAACGTAAATGTTGTTTTACTCGAAAACTTCTATCATCTAATTCTACAACGACTTGATTCAACTCATTGATTAAATCATTTCGATATTCCACATAATCATCTTCTTGTTGATAGATTGGTGCTTGTAATTCTCTAATCAGATTTACTTTACAGTTAAAGATTTTTTCTGCTAAAGTCTCTTGGATCTTCGTTTCCACTCCATTTGTATTCTCTCTAAAAAACTCAAAATTGTTACAAAAATCGAAGATGAGAAAACTTTCTTTATCTTGTCCAGGAGCAAACAAATCCTTACAAAGTCTTGTACCTCTTCCTATCATTTGCCAAAACTTTGAATAACTTCTTACTTTTTTAAAAAATACAAGATTTAAAATTTCTGGTATATCAATTCCTGTATCAAGCATATCAACGGAAACTGCAATTTGTGGCATTTTCTCTTTTGTGCTGAAATCATCAATAAGAGTATCCACATAGTTGATACTATAATCGATCTGCTTTATGAAATCAGAACCATACTCTGGGAATAAAACATGAAACCGTTCTACAATCGCTTTTGCATGCAGACTATTCTTTGCAAAAACAATTGTCTTTCCAAGTTTATCTCCACCTTCCACTTTTAACCCTTGTTCCATTAATTTTTTCAACACAAGATCAATGGTATCTTTATTAAACAGCCATTGATTCACCGCTTCGCTAGAAATATCTTTTTCAATTCTTTCATCATGCTCAAATGTTTCATCAAACTCTTCCTTCTCTTCCTCAGAAAGTTCATCATAATGAATTCCATCTTCCATAATCTTAGTTTTATACTCTAATGTATGGTAATCAACTAAATATCCTTCTTCTACTGCTTGATTTAACTCATAGGCATAAGTAGGTACTCCTCTCTCTAAATCAAAAACATGATATGTATTTTTATCAATTTCATTTTTAGGAGTGGCAGTCATTCCCAATATCATAGCATCAAAATAGTTAAAAATATCTTGATATTTTTTATAAATGCTTCGATGGCTTTCATCGACAATAATCAAATCAAAATGAGCTGGAGTAAACAGCTTATGTCCTTCTTTACCTTTTGTTTCATCAATAGCATTCATCATCGTTGGATAGGTTGAAAAAATCATTCTGCTTTGCTCTGGATCATCTTTATTATCTAACAAATTACAAAGGGTTAAATCTGGCAATAAATTACTATAATTTTTCTTTGCCTGTTTCACTAATGCTTTTCGATCTGCCAAAAATAAAATGTTTTTTACATAGTTATGTTTTCTAAGAACATCAACAATACTAATACTAACTCTTGTCTTTCCGGAACCGGTTGCTTGCACAATTAACATTTTACGATGCTTCTTTGTAATCGCATCACAAACAGCTAGTACAGCTTCTTTTTGATACGGACGATTCGTAATATCATCTCGAATTACAATGTTTTCTAATGGCTTTCTCGTTTTTCTTCGATCGATGTTTCGTTGCATTTCTTCTCTTGTAAAAATTCCAGAAACTCTTCTCTTTGGATAACCGCTGGCATCATCGGTAAGCTCCATTTCAAAACCATTGCTTGTAAAAATAAGAGGTCTTTGACCACACTGCTGTTATAGTCATCAATTTTAGGGCTAATGAAGGAATTATAGACCTCAAATAAGGCATCTACTATGCTTATTTTTTTCTCCTTAGAAACTCGCTTAATTAGTCTTTTATACACTTTTCCAATATCCCAATGCGTCGGTATTGCATACTCACATTCCCCTACATTATCAAACTGCCCATGTGAAATATTCGCTTCTTCGATGAAGTCATCACTTACTCGATCAATATTATCGCTGTGATAGACATCGGCTAAATCATAAATCTTCTCGATTCGCTTTTTTCCTAAGGCATTTACAACAACGGATCTCTCATTTTTCGTTTTTCTAGCAATATAATCAATTAGACTACATGTAAAAAACAAATCATTGTCCTTTTGACTTTCTCGTCCTATTTGTTGTTCCATTACTCTATCACCTCAAATCCCCATATTCTAAGTTAAATTTCATCTAAAACATCCTGATAATATTCCAAAACTCCATCTTTCATCTTTAAAAATGCAGGAATATAACTATCTAAAATCTTATCAACCAACTGTCTCGCTGCATTTCCATCATAGATATGCGTCAGATCATTTCTTGACTTTAACATAGAAAGCCATACATCTTCTTCAATAAAATCATATACTGCGTAAGATGCTTTTAAAATTTCCCTTGGAGAACCTGTATTAGCTACACTACGACCTTCATATTTCAATAATTCTTTTAACACTTTCCACCCTAATTCAAATTGGATCGAAAATTTATCAATAATTCCACTGATAATAAACTCATTTTCAAGATCTTCATCTTTTGCTTTTGCTAATACATCAATATGAGAAACAAAATTGTCAAATTTCTTCATAGATCACAATTCCCTCCTTTTGAATCGAATGTAATAACTTTTCTTGTATCTTCTGACTCAAATCAACTACATCAAAATCCAATAATGTCGATGCTTCTTCTTTCAAATCCATTTTAAACTGTAGTACATCTCCACCTTCTGCTGCTAAATCAATATCACTGGCTCTTTCAAAATTTCCTCTAGCCCTTGATCCAAATAAGATTACTTTTTTTACTCCATTTTTTTTAGCAAACTCCTTGATCTCCTGTAAAACAACCGATTTAATACCTGTATGTTCTAAATTTTTATCATCTTCTTTTCTTCCAAAATATTGCTGCATTAAGGATTTTTTTAAGGTTTCAAGCTCTTCAAGGCTTTTTTGCACTGCCAATTTTGATTTGTCGACTTGCTGAACGAAGATAGCAAATTGGTTTTGGAACTCTAATGGTGGTAATATTATCTCAAGGGCAAGTAGTCGTTCCTTTGAAATATTGGACATAGATTTTGCAGAACCTGTAGCAATATTCCTTATACATTCTCTAAATAAATCATGATTAATTAACTTCCAAAGAAAAATCTTGTTGCACCATTTTGTCGTATTCAAGCGAAAAATAAGGTCAGGAAGCATTAGCCTGCTGGGTGTATCATATACATATGCACACATACCAACTAATTCTGGTGTATTTTTTCGAGTGAAGAGAAGATCTCCACGACAGACAGTGGTGGTTTCAATAAACTGGGCTTCATCAATCACGGCTTTATTCTCTTCGGGACGATAGTAACCATATGTAACTGCACTAAGTTTGAGTATAGCAGGCCAATCTCCTTGTCGAGCAATAGATTCACAAACAAAGCTCTTACCATTATCAATACTGTCCAAGCAGAATGAAAGTGGCACTTGTTCCCAACCCATTGGATTATCAACAGGATCACCAAACATCTCTACAAATTGGGATTTGACAAGTAATTCAAAATCTACAAGTTGTTGTTTTCTTTTCTCTATAGACTTCTCTATATTTTGTATTAAATTAATAATTTTTTTCTGTTTTTCTTTTACTGGATAGTGAACAACAATTTTATTTAAATTTTGCCTAGTAATTTGTGGTTGTGCTGATCCTGAAATAATATCATCAAATCTTCTATGCAACAAATAATAATATAAATATTCTTTATAAATTATTTCTTCATTTAAATTATCTAATGCCATAGCATTTCCATTAATGTAACAATACGGAACTGTAATATTTAATGTTCCACATGTTGCTCCTCTACATGTAATAACTAACGTCTCCTTTTCATGATTATATTTATCATAATAACCAATAATCCCATTGGCACCATATACTGGATAACCATTTTCTTTCAACTCTGATGTTGAAATTGTCTTCCACTGCTTAGGTTTACAGATATCTGTTAATAATATCTTCTGCATTAGTTTCTCCTCAATATTTCTTTTAATTTCTTTATTTCCTTCTGAACTTCCTCTTCCATCTTCTCAATTCTATCAAGTATCACTGCTGGTGGATCATAATGTACTTCTTCATACTCAATTTCTTTATATTTATTAATGGATAAATCAAAGTCATTTTCTCTAATTTCTTCTACATCCACAAAGAAACTTTGTTCTGTTCGCTTTCTATCTTTTTCTTCTTCAAGGTTATGGAATCTTTTTATGATATCTTCGATATCATTTTCTTTCACTGGCTGACGTTTATCATCTAAAGAATATCCATCTGCTTTCATGTCATAGAACCAAACGTTATCGGTTCCACCTGCTCCTGTTTTTGTGAAGATTAAAATAGCTGTGGACACTCCTGCATATGGCTTAAATACTCCGGAAGGCATAGAAATGACCGCATCCAATTTATGATTATCTATAATCTCTTTTCTGATTTGTTTATGTGCCTTACTACTTCCAAACAATACGCCATCTGGTACAATAACTGCTGCTCTTCCACCATTTTTCATAATTCTTAAAAATAATGCTAAGAATAACAATTCTGTTTTCTTTGTCTTACACACTTTTAATAGATCCGCGGATACTCCTTCGTAATCAAGACTTCCTTTAAATGGCGGATTGGCTAAAATCAGTGTATATTTCTCATTATCATCATTTTGTTCGGATAAACTATCTTTATACTCGATGTTTGGATTATCCACACCATGTAACATCATATTCATCGCACCGATTCGAAGCATCGTTCTATCCATGTCAAATCCATAAAACATTTCATTGTTAAAATGTTCTCTAAGTCCAGCATTTAAAAATAAATCGGCCTCATGTTCTCTTAAGTAATTTTGTGCTTCTACAAGAAAACCTGCCGATCCCATAGCTGGATCACAAATAATATCCGATGGAGTAGGTTTTACTAAATCCACTATCATTTTAATAATATGTCTTGGTGTACGGAACTGTCCATTTGTCCCTGCCGTTGCTACTTTAGACAGCAAGTATTCATATAAATCCCCTTTGCTATCCGCATCTCCAAGCTCTAGTCCATCAATTCCATCAATTCCATCAATTAATTTTGTGAGCATAGCAGGCGTTGGAATTTTAAAAATCGCATCACCCATATATTTACTATAAGCAGACTCCCCATCTGTATGCAAATTTTTAATAAATGGAAACACTCCATTTGAAATAATTTCATAGATTTCTCCAGCATCTCCTAAGTTTTTAAATTTACTCCAACGATAATTTTGACATTCTGCTGGAAATATTCCTTCATAAGGTAAGCCCAAAAAGTTGGATTCATTCTCCTTTATCGTTTCTACATCATCTAACTGTTTAATAAATAGAAGATATGTGAACTGCTCGATTACTTCCAAAGGATTTGTAATTCCACCAGTCCAAAATACCTCCCATATTTTATCAACTTTATTTCTCAATTCACCTGTAATCATAATTTATCTATATCCTTTAACTTTTTTATTCAATTATAGCATGGAATTGTAGATAAATTCTATATCTTTTCATTTCTTAATATATAATGATTCATATATATGCACAGAAAGAGATTGAGCTTTTCATAGGAAAATTTAGCAACTTTATAACTGGTCCCATAGTTACTATCCTTATTTTATTATAGAAAAAAGCCTCCTCCAGTCAAAAAAACTGAAAAAGGCCTAAAAACAATAAATCTATCTATTATTCCTCTTTACTTTTCTCCCTCTCTACTTCCCATACCATATTTTCTTGATACCCAGCTCGTTTCTCTTTCAACAATACTTCTTTTATCTCTTGCAGTTCATCTACACATATATTTTGCAATTTTTTTAGCCTTTGCTCACTTAATATCACTTCTGATTTAGCTTTATCGTAATATTCTTTTTGATATTTCCACAAATAGAGTTTTTCTTTGTATCTTTTTTTCAAATTTTGAGCAATCAATAACCCCTCTGGGTCAAAATCACCTGCATAGTAAAAGAAACTATCTTCTTGTAATTGATCCATTAACAACATAGTAGATAATCGTAATTGACCATTTGTACAAATGGCGGATATTTCTTTATTGCTTTCAATTAGCATAGAAAATACAGCTGGATTTTCTACTACATAAATAATTTCATTTCCCCAAATTTTATCCAAATTTTGTATGGTTAATAATGTCAGTTGAAGCGGTTCTTTTAATCTATAATACCCTTCTATTCCTTCATGTAATTTTCCATTTTGCATTATTCCATGAAGTCCATAGGTCAATACATAGTTGGATAAATCATCATTTAAAATCCCAGCTTCATATAAAAGACGATTTCGTTTTTCTGGACGGCTCTCCCCTATTTCTTCTGTATCAACATCAAAATAATCCTGTATAAAGTAGAGCAATAATTTCCCTGCCATTGTACTTTCATCGAAGAAATGTGGATTTCCTGTCATTTGGCTTGCAAAAACAGGAAGTCGTTTCACTTTATGTTGAAATCGTGGTAAATGTTCAATGGTATAGCAGAAATTTTTTAATATCGTTTCTAACTCTTCTTGATCTTTTTTATATTGTTGCTGGATTAACTGATATCCTAGTGCGGTATTTTTATCATCAATCACTTTTTCGAACCACTGTTTTCCACGCTCTCTTATATACTTATCTTTGATCACTTGAAAGAAACCTTGCTTTTGTTCTGCCTTGCTTTGTTCCACTTCTTTTTTCACAAGTAAAGGTTGTCCAAAATATTGTTCTAATATCTCTTCCCATGTAAAAACAGAAAATTTACTTTCTTCTAGTGCTTTTTGTAATAGCGTCATGGATATCGTAATTGTCTTATTATTGGTATAGTCCTTTTGAAGAAATCCTCCTAATTGGATTTTTTCTTCTGCTGTCAACTTCGTTAATACAATCTTCCCTCCAAAATGTCCTAAACTGGCATATTTTTCTCTCATTTTATGAAAGACTTTTTTATACACATCTCGACTTTTAAAATAAGATTGACATTCCTCTCTATCAACTTCTAACTTATCAAGATTCTGCAATTTCATCACCTACTCGCTCTACAAGTGTTCGAACAATTCCATTCCAAACATAAGAAATAACTCCTACACACTTTGCATTTTCTGGGCGGACAAGCTGGTAAATAGCAATACTAGGAACCGTTTCATAATCTCCCCATAAAATCTGAGAATTTAGCATAAAATCGAACTCAAATTCTACCATAAGACGGAACATATCTTTAATATTCATTTCATCAACACCCGCAAATGCCTCATCTAAAGAAATGAGTTTTGGAGCATCTTTTCTAGCTGCTGCATATTTTGCAGCCACTGCTGAAAATAATGGAACATACATTGCCATGGCTTTTTCTCCACCACTAAAAGTAAAGAATACTCGATCCGTCAATTCTTTTTTCTTCTCCCCTGTTTTTTGGCTTTCTAACTGAAATTCAAACCATTTTCGATAATCCAATACTTCTTTCATAATCATATGAAAGGATTGTAAATCACTTTGTTCTTCTGAAAGTTTTCTAGCCTCTTCGATTTTAGAACGGAAATGTTTAGACAAGCGCTCTATTTCTTCTGGTCTCATAATTTCAGAGTCTTTTTGCAATAAATCTACCAATACTTTTGTATCCATTTGTCCTTCTTTTTCCGCTCTTCTATTTTTCCAACGAAGATTCAATTTAAGCCCACTAGATGTCTTCATAGATTCCATCAATTCATTCATACGATCTACCCAACGCTTACTTGCTTGAATTCTTGCCCGAATCTTTTTACTAATCGTATTGGCTAAAACCTCTTGAAACAACTCTCTATCTTTATCACTTAATAGCCTGCTCTGTTCTTCAATATCCGCCTCTAATCGTTGAATCAATTCTCTAAAAACAATCTGGCTTCCACGATATTTTCCTCTAAGATCAATTCTCTTTCTATTGCTATTGTCTTGCCCCTCTGTATCTTGATCAAATAAATGGATGAGAGTTAGGTTATATTCTGATAACGCTCCTCTCCACTGATAATATGCTGTTTGAACGCTTTGTGATAAATCACTTTTTGTCTTTCCTTTACAATCCTCATAAAACATTTTTGAAATTTTCTTTGCACTTTCTTCTAAAGACTGTTCTTTTATAAACCCTAACTGTACATATCCAAGGTCTTTTTCCTCTTCAAAAGCCATTCTAAATTGTTCTTTTTTTACTCGGATTTCTTCTTCTAACTTTTTATTTTGTTCTTGTTTTTCTTCTAAATTTTTTATTCTTTCTTCTAACTCCGTACTATTTTTAACGCAATTTTCCCTCTCTTTTGGAATTTTAGCAAGACGTTTTATACAGAAATCTAATCTCTCTTCGATCATTTTATAATCCGTCAATGCTAACTGTTTTTGAATGGATTCAATCATTTGTTTGATTCCTGATAGTTTCCGATTGCTTCGATTAATCTCCGATAAAATATCATCAATATCTATATGTACTTCTTCTAAATATTCTCTTTGTGCTTTCTGGTTATCCAATCCATTTCTATAATTGTTATAGACAATCTGCACTTGTCCTAACAGCTCACTATATTCTCTTAAATCTTTTCTTGCTGCTTCAAATACTGCAAGTTGTACTGTTAAATCAGTTTTACTGCAAATAGATTGAACTTCTACCCGAACTTTTTCTAATTCCTGTCTTTGCTGTTCCAATAAAATGCGACTCTTTTCAATTTCTTGTCCGATTCGATTATAGTCTCGCTCTTTTTCCTTGTAACCATCTACTGCTGTTTTTATATCTTCTCCTGATGGAAATTCATTGTATTCTTGTTTCAATAGAGAAAATTCATCCTCTTTTTGCCGTACTTTTTCTTGTACCGCCTCCACAGCTTTTTGAAGTTCATCACATTCTACCTTTAAATGTTCCATTTGCTGCTTGCGATATCTCTCTCTTGCCTGAACACCAATATATTTTGCTTCATATTGCTTTGTAATCGTTCCTTCTAATACTCCAATACGATAATTTCCCTTTTCATCGATCCAAGTATGACTTTCCCCTATCTCATTTTGATAACCAATTCCTCGAAGGATATTTAAAATAGTTTGTGAAAGAAGAATATCTTCTTCTTGGGCTACATCAAGTGCATTTAACAAATTTTCTTTCACAGAATTCACGTCATGGAAAAAATAAGTATCACAGACGCCGTCTTCTAGTTCAAGAACTTGCTCTCGATATTCAAGTGGAACAATTAAAGCATCTAAAATACCCATTCGAAGAAGTGCCTCTTCTAACCGAGATGCCTGTTCTTCCTTAAGAGAATCAGCAAACTCAATCACTTTATAAAATGGAGTATAAGGAATTCCTTTTTCTTTTAGCCGTTTTCGATTTTCTTCTACCTCTTTTTTTCTCTCAGGTTCTGGATCTTTTGCATTTTCCCATTTCGTCAGTTCCTCTTTTTTCTTATGAAGAGAAGATACCATTTCTTTCTCCTCTGCTTGAATCTCTCTTAATTCCTCTCTAAGTTCATCTTCTTTTTCAT
>DVIZ01000190.1 GCA_018710905.1 Candidatus Scybalomonas excrementigallinarum
AAGAAAAATTACTTGAAAAGATTAAACCAGAGAATGTTAAACTTATTGGTGAAGATGAAAAGATTAAGCTTTACGGAGTGAAATTCTTTAGATATGGTAATGGTAGAGACATCGAAGAGGAACTAATGTCATATACGATAGATAACTAACTCAGTATGATTTTGCTGGTTATAAGTCTTAATGATTAAAATTAAACCACAAAGTTGGATAAAATAAAAAAGAAGTAGCTCCTATTCCTTAGTTTTTGAGGAGTAGGAGCTTTTTGTAGGGGAAGATGATGTATGGTTGTTGTATTAAGTGAAAAGGATAGAAGAGAAATATTTAATGAGCTGACAAGTGAACAAATAAGAGTTATTAGAAAATATGTATTAGATGCAACTAAATCCGAATTACTGACAAAACATTTTATGAGGGGAATTAATTGGGAACTAGTTGACCTAGGTTATGATCCCCTTTTTAAGAAAAAGTTAAGTAAAAGAAAATATAATCCTACTCTTTATTGTAGTGCATGTGGAAAACCTCTTAAGTATCAATATGTGATCAGATCGTTACAAACAGGATATATAGAAAGTCTAGGAGAAACTTGTTTGAATCAGCGAACAGGAATTTCACTTAATATTGCTAAGGAAGTACATGAAAGTAAACGAGTTATCAATGTTTTTCAAGACGAAATTTTACTTTTAGTTCATATCGGAAAAGTTTTTCCAATAAAGATGTATAAGAAGGTACATGATATTAACGGTGATGTGGGTTGGAGCACTACTCTTCGTAATAGAATATTAGAATTTAAAAGAGCTAATCTGCCACTATTTCATAAGGATTATTCTAAGCTTGAAATTGATTGGGACAATGTAAAAAAAGAGATTGAACTAGAAGAAAAAGAAAAGAATCTTTATTCTACAGAAACAAATAGAAGATATATATTTTTAAGCCGACATTTAAAATATATAGTCTCAAAAAATAGAAACTTATTTTCAGAAGAACGAATAAAAATTGAAAAAACTATTAGCGAAAAGGACGTTAAAATTAATGAGGGTATAAATGAAGATTTTGCTAAAATTCCAGAATTTAAACAGGAGGAACTAAAGAAGAAGTATATCATTCCATTCAATCAAAAATTAAGAACATTGCGTAAGTTAGATATGGATGATATAGATATTAATTCTGTTATTGATGAGGCAATAGATGATATAAGTGGAAGCATTACACAAGAAGTTGATGATTTTGTGGAAGATAAACATTATAAAATAGCTGAATGCGAAAAGGTAATTCAAAAAGTCAATAAGTTAGCTAAAGAAGTGAATGATGACGATAAGATTTATAAAATTGATTTAAACAACGATATAGATAAAGAACTAAATTTTTATAAGGATTATCTAGAGGAACTTAGGATAAAGAAAATTTATCCTTATAAATTAAGAAATAGTTTGGAAAAAGATGAAATACTTTACGATCATGATGTCATAGATTTTACTTTGATAAAAGACGAATTAAGTAAATATATGATTGATTCTCAAGATGAGTTTTTGATGGACTACTATTTGAAAAAACAAGGGTATCCCCAAAAACTAAAAATAGAGAATTTATCTTTAGAAGATTTTGAAGATAAAGCTATTGAGGAGCAAAGAAAGATTTTAATTTATGGGATATTAAAGGTTGGATTTGCTAAGATAATCTATGAATTCGAACAAGAGGTAGCAGAGAAAAGAGAAAAAGTTAATGAGTTAATTGAACAAATAGAGGTTATGGCAAAGCAAATTTTAAGCAGTAGCAACTATATTCCATATAAAGAGAAGTATAATCATAATGCACTTTTTTACCATGATGAAGATTATTCAGAAATAATTGAAAAATTGACAAAAAAGAAGAAAGAGTTAGAAAACTTTAAAAATGAACTTACTACATATCCTACAGAGTTAATTAATGATTTACATTTAGTTGCTAAAAGAAAAGAAACTCTACCTAAATCTTCTTTTAAAACTAAAAAAAGTTATAAGTTATATTTCCAACAATATCAGACTAATGTATCTTTGATAAAGAAGTATGAGCTGTTAATAAGGTATTACTTTGAAAAATACAAAAGTTATCATAATGGGACAGAGAACTATACATTTGAAGAGTTTATATCTATTCCTTCCGAAGATGAGTTTGGAAAACTAGATGGAGAAAAACAAAAAAATAAATTAATAAGCATTCGTTTATTAGTACCATTAATACAGACAATAAGGGAATACATTTTAAAATATGAAATAACAGAAAAAGTCGAAATTTTGAATGATTTAAAACAGGAGCTTGAAGGAAAAAACTTTATAAAATATATACGTCCTAATGATGACGAAATAGGTGATATAGAGAAATACTGTTCTGATTTAGACAAAAACATCAATAATAGGAAGTATCTCAGAGATATAAAAAAGTTAGCAGTAGAAATTCCTGAAATGCAAAGATCATTTTTTGGAGAAGATGCCGAAGTGATTGATACAGATAAATATCTTGAGGGTGCCGATAGCCTGAAATATAACCCTAGAAAGAAAAGAGCTGCAGAATTAAATAACTTAAAAAAGAAATTAGAGTTGGGCATAAAAAGGACGGATTATGTCTGGAAAAAGCCAGAATATGCTGCTTTGAGTAAAGAGTTAGATAAGATTATTGATAAAGATATATCTATAGAAAACGGTGATGGAGTTGAGATTTTTAAGCAGATCAAAGCTCAATCAGATGAAATAGCATCACTTTTGACTAAAGAGGAAAAGCAATTAGTTGAGTATTTTCTAAGAAAACACAAATTTAAAGATATAAATGGGAAATATGAACAAAATATACATCTTAATATTACAGTAGAAGAATTTAAAAATAGCCAGAATAATAGGAAGAACTTTTTAGAATATATTTTCTTACAACTAAAGCTAGAAAAATACATATATAATTATTTTAAAAAGTTTAATAATGATAATGATTATATTGAAGAAATAGAAAGAATTATTTCAATGGATGGCAAATTTTCAAAAGATGAAACAAGATTGAAGAATAGTAGTTATAGTGAATTGTCAACTGTATTGAAAGATAATTTGAATATATTCAGAACTCCTGGAGATCATAGACCACAACGGTACTCTATGATGTTAAGTAGTTATAATAACAAAATATCAAAAATATCATTGTTTGCAAAAAAAGAAGGTAACTATCTAGAGTTTATTAAAGAATCAATTGAAGAGCTATCTTCTATATACAAGAGCAGTAAATACTTTGACTGGGGAAAGTCTAAGCAACAAGTTAAGGAATATTTAAGTGATTATAGACCGGAAATAGATAGTAAATGGAAGAAGTGGTTAATTTCTCTATTGTTTGAGCTAAATTATAGTTATTTTGGTAATTCATTATTGGACTACAATGAACATAAGAAGAGAAAACAGGAAAAACTGATTAATTCTAATATGTTATTTTTGAAGTTTATTAATAATAAAATAAATCAGATAGCTAGGATATGATATTAGTAATTTTTGAAAATAAAGGATAATAGGATGGATAAGTACTGGACATTGTTCAGTGCTTTTTCAAAACTTAAATAATTTTTCGAAGGGGAGCTATGAATGGAGATTTATACATTAACAGACGAAGAAAAGAAGAAAATAGCTAAAGGTGAAAAGTTGTTCAAAGAACTTCTAATGAACCAATTTAATGAAAGAATTATTGATAGACGTATTGAAATTTTGAAAGAAAATAATGATTTAGAATATGTTTTAGCTTTTCTAAAAAATAAAACTAGAAATTTAGCAATGCTCAGTAGAGAAGAGTTCTTAGAAAAAATAGGCTCACTAAGAAATCACGGTGATAGGATTACTTATTACTTAGCGTTTGCTGGATTTCCAGTTAAAGATTTAATTAATATCAAGACAAAAGATTTAAAAGGCAATAAATTTTACTTTGACGGAAGATCTTATGTAATTCCTGAAGATGTTGCTGACCTAATTAGAGAATCAATCCCTGAAGGGCAAGAATATATGCTAGTTAATACATCTGGTGAACATTATGTATTTCAACTTTTTGAAGCCATTTATCAATCTTGACTAAACGAGTTGGCTTCTCTTTAAAAGCAACATACTTTTTAGGTGTATTTTCTGCCGTTAACCCTGATTCAAAGATGATTAAAATTAATCCACAAATTAAAAAGATTATTTTGAATAGACCTTTGATTCATCGTGCTGATGAAATTAACGAACTTACTTTTAAAGCAAGAGTAAGTAACTTAAAGAAAAAGTATAATTATTGGTATACTTACAAGTATCTGCTAAACTTAGGGCTAGCAAATATAGAAGAAAAATAGGATAATAGGTTAATAGGTTAACCTATTTTTTTATCTCTAAAAAGAATTGCATTTTTATATTTCTTAAATAACAGAAAGGAATGACAGTTTTAATGGTTTCCAAGAATAACTTAAAAAATAAGATGGAACAAACTGCTGCTAGAACTCCACATTACGGTATACGCAAACTAAGCGTAGGGGTTGCTTCAGTTCTAATTTCAACAACATTGTATATGGGAGCAACTACAGCTAAAGCTGATACTTTGCCAAGTACAGCAACAGATGCTGCCACAACTAATCCAGAAACAGCCAGTTCTTCAAGCTCGACGCAAACTAATGCGACAGTCGATAATACTGCTAAAACAACAGTTCCTACAACAGCAAGTTCTACTGATACAAGCGTTAGCACAACTTCTAACGCACAAGCAAGCACAACAAATACGACAGCACAAACTCAACCTAAGCCAGATGTTGTAACTAGCGATAAAGCAAACGTTGACAATCAAGTTGGTAGCAACGTTGAAAACAAGTCTACAACAACTACTGATACAATCTCAGCTCCAACTACTCCAAAACGTGTGGTACGTAGCTTGGCTGCGACTCCAACTACTAACAGTAAAGAATTAGTTGAAAATCAAGATTATACCGTAAGTAATGTAAGTTTAGAGGATCACAAGAAACAAGATAATTTTGATGAAGACGCAACTTTCTTACATGCGGATATTAATGCGAAAGATGGAGATGCAATTGCCAATAAAGAAATTACAGTTACATTTAACAAAAAAGAGTTTAATGGTTTTCGGAATTTCAAAAATCAAGATTTAATATACAACGATCAAGTTATTGGTAACATTGTGAAGACTCAAGATAGGACTTTTAAAATAGCTTTTAATGATAAAACTAAAGGTTTTAAAGATATTAATTTGTCATTAAAAGTATATTTATCTGATTATCCTTATGCTTTAAGAGATTTATATACCAATAACCAAGCAAAGAATAATGAAAAATATGTAACTCGACACAATTATCAGATTGGATCAACTAACTATTATGTTGATCGAGAATCTACTATTCACTATGTTCCTGAACAACAACCAACAACGCGAACTACTGAGCAATATGGTAAACCAATTTCTTACTGGTATTCACCTCAAGAATGGTTCCCACTTGATATAACTTATTACACAACTAGAGATGGGAAGACATATGCAAAAATTAGTAGTATTCCTGGAAAAGAAATTAGTTATGATTTAGGGTTAGGCAAAGGTTTTATTACTCCTGATACCAAGAGTGTAACTATTAGTTTTGAGCCTAGTTCTAAATATTACTCAAGAGACGCAAATAAATTAAAGATTTCTGATAATGCTACTTTTGACGAAAAAACGGTTACTCATAAAACTCAATATGATTCAAATGATTTAGTGCCAGGAACCACTGACGTATACACAACACAGCCTAAAAGTGTTGATGAAGTTAGTGATAAACATACTTATTACGTTAAGGATTTAATCAAATTAGAAGGTAATACTTTAACTGCAACCGATGTTAAAACTTCTACTGGAATTAACAATCTTTCAGCAAGATGGGGAGACGGAACTAATGGATATGTAGGCTCAAATGATGTAAATTATACTGTTGTTTCAAGTGATGATTTACGTAAATTTGTTATTGATAACGCAGCTAAGATTATAGAAACAAGAGGTGAGTTCCTAACAAGTAATTCTGATTATTCTAATCCAGGAAGAATTGTGGCTCATAATAATAC
>DVIZ01000191.1 GCA_018710905.1 Candidatus Scybalomonas excrementigallinarum
TTAAGTTACGATACAACGGATAGAGTTTGTGATATCGTTAAGACTGTAAAACAAGAAATGACACACTACCTTTGGCAAAAATATAATGCAGTTTTGTCTAAGCGATATTGGAAGAAAAAGATATTTTGGTCCGATGGATATTTTGCTTGTAGTATTGGAGAAGTATCATCAGTCACTATACAAAAGTACATTGAGAGCCAAGGTTAATGGCTACGAATTTACAAGGCTCCTCCCACCGCCTAAAGGCAGTAGGTTTCCGCCTACGAAAAACGAAAGGATTTAATTTATGAAAGATCGTATCTTCAAATATGTAACTTTGCTGTTCTACATAGTTAATGAGTTCCAACTGTTGCTGTTCCCTCATTTTATGAATTGGTATATCAGAAATAGTGACCGCACCTTTCGTAGGTTCTAACTCTCCTGAAATAATTTTTGCTAATGTTGTCTTACCTTTTCCACTTTCCCCTTGAATCAAATATTTTTTATTTGTCATAAATTCATAAGAAAAATCAGAAATTACATTTTTCTGATTATCATAAGAATATCCAACACCATCAAGGCATAATGTTACATCTTTTATTTTCTCCTCTTCTACTTGTGTTTTCGTCTCTTCTTTTTCTTCTAAAATCGGGCTTCTCAACTCTTCTAAAATTGGCTTTGTCGCATTAATCGCAGTTCTATGATTGGCAACCGAAAGAATTGGGCGAAAAATATTGTTCATCAACTGTAAAGTAACCATGACTTGACCAATAGAAATTAAAATAACACAAGCCAAAACAAATCAAACACAATTTTCTAAAATCATCCATTTACTTAAATAATAATCGGTATAAATCGTTTCTATCTTTGTTGTAAAATTTGCTATATCATAGGATTCCTCTCTTCCTTTTAATAATTCTTTTTGATAAATATGATCCTTTAATTCCATACATTTTTTTCCAGAATATAGATAAAGATTCATTCTTGAGAAAATGGAACAAAAGAAATTCATTATAATTAATGCTATAGATATTAAAATACTTGCTACGAAGATTTGTTCTTGTTTGAAACTAATGCCATCGAATATTTTTCCTAAAAATACACCGACACCAACCTCCGTAAAAGAAGCTAAAACAATAAATACAATTGCTAAATACTTTGAAACTATTGTACTAGCTTTCATATTGTCCCTCCCTATCATTCCTATTGCATTTATAATTATCTAACACACTGAGTATTAGAACTATAGAAGGAAAGATTTCACCCTATCCTGTTCCTATTTTCTATTGATGTATTTGTAATCCCTCTGTTGATGTGACCTCGCTTTCATAACTACCATTCATATCCACAGCTGCCAATACTAAATAATTCTCCCCTTCTTTTAATGAGTAAGAATTTTCTCCATCTGATACTTTCGTCAGCTTATTATCCGCAGTCAATAAATATGCCTGTGCCTCTCCCTTTTTTAGTTCAAACTTGGAATTCATTGTGATTGTCATATCCTGATTTGCTACTAATGTTAGTGGATATCTTACTCCTTTAAAACGTTTACAAGAATACGTATACCGATTCCCTTCTAACTTTCCTCCTGCAAATACTTGTTCAGAACCAAAGATTCGATTGATAATTCCGTCCTCATCGATATCCGATAGGCTCTTTATTTTTTTTGATTGAGAGCCAAAGTCTGATTTGGCTGTTTTTATCTGTTCTGTTGTATTTGCTTCTAGTTGACTATCTGTTGTATTTTCTATCACCGCCTCTGTTGTAACCGTAGAATTTTCTCCTTGACTACAGGCAGTTAACAACCCCATTGCTATTAACAAACTGATTCCTATTAGTTTTTTTCTCATAATAACCTCCCATTACCACTAAATAACTATCTCTTTGTTTTTTAATGTTTTTGGATATCATACTATTTTTATCCATAAAATAACATGGCGTTTTTGGAATATTTTTTATTCCAAAACACCATATACAAAATAAACTTCCTTTTTTTATACTGATAACCAAAGTTTCTTTTTTTCCTGAATTAATTGTATCACTTCTAAATCATTCATAAAAACTGCTCCTTTCAAAGCCTGTTCTAAATAAAATTGACAGGCTTTTTTATATTTTTCCTTTTTTATTTCATTTTGGTTTTTTTCCAACTGATTTCCATAATTCCAACCTATATTATATAAATGTTCATGTAAACACTGGCTATCTTTATGAAAATACTCCATGCAAATCCCTCTTCTTGCTTGAAGTATACTTTCATCATATGCTCCACTGAGCCCTAATGCCTGTTCTAAGTTCATACATAAAAAAATATAGCTACTATAACCAGACATTGGATAAACTTCTTCAAAATATTCTTTTAAGCTTTGATACAAATAAATTCCTCTTTTATATTGATTTTGCTCAATATAAGTTTGTGCAATATTAATATAAATTGTTATTTCCATTCTACTCAATAACCTCGTTAATTTCTTTTCATCCTCTATTTCAAAATCTTTCCATGTTATCTTTAATATTTCTATTAGTTTCTCTCGATATTGCTTCAATGGAACTTTTCCATCATGATAATCAACCACTACTTTTGCCCATCTTATGTACTGTTCATTAATTGGAAAACTTAAATCCAATTCCTCTTCCAATTGTTTGACACAGACCTTTACTTTATTAAAACTCCTCTCTCCTAACATATAATCAATCTGCCATCGAAGTTCCTGAACTCGCAATCCTCCTATCACTGTGGCTATTTTCATATCATATTGTCCAAGTCCCAATTCATGAAAATAATATTCACAAGTTGCTTTTCTTGGTTTTCGATGTCCGTTTTCAATTTTTGATAGTGTACTTGGATCCGCTTTTCCTCTTCCTCTCCTATCCACATAATTTAATTGTTCTTGCGTTTTTCCTACATATTCTCTTGTATTTTTTATAATATCCCCGACAAAATATGCACCTAAATGAGGTCTCTTTTTTTCTACCTTTTCAGTAATTAACGAATATTCGATAAATTGTAACATTGATAAATATTGCTCATTTTCTTCTTTTCCTTTTATCCCTACCTCTTTTATAACATCCTGATAAAGTTCTAACAACTCTTTTAAAAATAATAGACTTTTATATTGTTTCAAAAATGCAATTGCCTCTTCACAGCAGACAAGGCATTTTAGAATATCTTCTTCTCTATCAATGAGTGCTAGGAAATAAGAAACCATCGGATAAAACTTCATTTTATATTCGGTATCCTCTATCTTTTTTTCTAAATAATTTTTAATCCAAATTAAAAGTTCTTTTCTATGTTCGTTTTGTTTTCCCATTTTATCCAATAATTGGCAGAACATACAAAATTGACTCATTTCCAAAATAGACAAACGAAAGTCACGGTCTAATGAAACTCCATTGATAAAATCCAATAACTTTTGATTCGTTTTTCCAATTCCTTCTTTCAGTTTCTCACTTGCCTTTTCCAATTCTCCCATTCCATATGCAATTTTTGCTTCCATAAAACAAAGATATTGTTCATGTAACTGTTCTGTTACATTGGAAAAATCATTTTCCCGATATTGTGTTATTTTTTCTTCCCCTTCTCTCCAACGTTCCCCTCTAATACAAAATTCAATTTCTGTTCTTTGTTCTGACAACATAGACTCTTCTTTTGTTAAAACGAGAGTATACTTACTTGTAGAAATACCTAATCTACCTAAAATTGCATAAAACAATAGCTGATCTGCCTCTTTCTCCCCTTGTTCAATCTTAGAAAACATAGTTTGAGAACAAAGTCCCTCATATATATTTTTCTGACTTAACTTTTTCTCTTTTCTAATATTCTTTAATTGATTTGTATTCATTTCCCCTCATTCTCCCTTCTTATTTTATAAAAGAAACTTTTTCTAACACGAAATAATAAAATAAATTTACAATATTATTTATTATACTATTTTGTATTTTTCTCATCAAGTTTTCTCTATTTTTACTATCTTCTTCTTATTTTTATACAATTCCCTCACATCATCTCCAGTATGGACATCAGAACAAAGTGTGCGCCCAACACTCCTCGCGACTTTCGATAACTTCTAGCAACGTACACTTTGCCGCGCGGTCGCAGTTTACGAAGTAAAATTTTCCCCATTGCAACCTGCGCATCGTTCGCACGTAGTACTTTTTTATTTCATAGGAAATGGCACTTTTACAAATTAATGTAACAAGATATTTCCTATGAAATAAAAAACTCCCTTTCTGATAAATCCATTTCTTATCTATCAAAAAGGGAGTCTTTCTTAGCTATTTTGCAACTGCCAAAGACGTCTATATTTTCCACCTTGTTCTAACAATTGTTGATGTGTGCCACTTTCCACAATTTTACCATTCACCACTACATATAAGCGATCAAAATTACGTGTCAGTTCTAACCGATGGGTAACGGCTACTACCGTGCAAGTTTTTGGCAATTGATCGATTGTTTTCTTTACTGCCTGTTCGGAGGCTTGATCGAGAGCAGATGTTGGCTCATCCATTACAATAATTGGAGCGTCTTTATAAAGACAACGTGCCAAAGCAATTCGTTGAAGCTGACCTCCTGAAAATCCTGCATTATTTTCTCCTAGCATCAGATCATATCCTTTTTCTGTCTCCAAAAGAAACTCTTCTGCATTTGCTCTTCTTGCTGCATCCCTAATTTTTTCATCTACACTTCCTAGAGAAAGAGCAATATTTTCCGCCACCGTAAGATGAAACAAAGAGATATTTTGGGAAAGATAAGAGAAATTTTTCCTCCACTCTTCCATAGAGCAGTTACCAAATTCCTTTCCACAAGCCTGTATCGTTCCATTTTGTGCTGGATATAACCCTAATAACAGTTTCATAATCGTTGACTTTCCACTTCCACTCTCTCCAACAAAGGCAACTTTCTCTCCTTTTTCAATGGAAAAACTAATGTCGTCTAACACTTTCTTTTGACCATAGGAAAAGGAAATATGAGGAAAAGAAATTTCTTTGTTGCCATCTTTTATCGGTTGTACAAAGCGATCAGAATCCTGTTCTTTTTCTACTAATGTAGATTCTTCAGGGAGATCCATAATTTCAAATACACGCTCCATATGAGGAGATGCCTGTTTTATAATTGCAGCACCATTTCCAAACGCTGTCATCATCTGACTAATCTGATCCGAAAGTGGCAATGTGAGCATCACATTAGAAAACGGTATCACACCAATTCCTGCTAAAATTGCTCCTAATGTCAGTAAACTAACAATCGTAAAACAATCCCCTGAAAACGTATAAAGTTGGATTCGTATTCCTTGTAAATGACTAAATGTTTTTATTGTTTTCCCCGTTTCTTGCACTTGTTTCTGTAATTTTCGTTCAAAAATCGGAAACAGTCCAAACGTACGAATCTCTATTTCCCCTTGGGCACATTCTTGAATAAAATTTGCCGTATCACTTTTTCCTTTTACCATCTTCACTTTTAACTCTCTCGTACGCTTCATAGCGAATCGACTGCAAAATAAATTGAGTACCGTACAGAAAACACATAAAATAGTTATCCTCCAATCAATGGCTAAAAGTAAGACAATCGAAAACAATCCGGAAATCATTGGTTGAAACACCATAACGCTCATATAATATCCAATGGAAGTGGTACAGTTTGGGACGTCCGTTGTCAAACGATTGAGTACCTCGGTTGCTGAATATTGACTTGCAAAAGATTCTTCCATTTTTAAATATTGATGCAACATCGTTTGACATAAGAACAGCTGTGTCTTTTGTTCGATATGAACAAATCCTAGCTGAGAAAAACTAGCCAATAACGAAAATCCAAAAACACCGATAATGTAAACGAACATATGAGAAGAAGTTTGAGAAGACTCCCCGCTCACTACTCCTACAACGCTACTAAGCAAGACACCAACCGAAGAAAAAATAAGGAAAACCATTGCTCCACATAAAATCGTACAAATAATAAAAAGTGGTATCTGTTTTTTTGCATATCCAATGAGCCGACTATAATTTTGGTAATCTTTTTCTCTTTTCATAAAAACTCCCCTCCTAATCGGTTCTCTTTCACCAGTTGATCATAGCTACCATGTGCTAATATTTCACCCTCATCAAATAAATAAATTTCATCCATGAGCGGTAAAAATTCTGGTTGGTGTAATACCATAATGACTGTAGATTCACTATATTCCTCGATCATATTTTGAATCACTGTCCATGCATTCTCAGCATCTAAGGCAGAGACCGATTCATCAAATAATAAGACAGGCGCATTGCTGTATAATGTACGAGCCAATGCAATTCTCTGTCTTTGACCGCCACTTAGATTGGCACCATTCTCTTTTAAAACCGTATGCAAACCATCTTTTAAATCAGACAAAAATCCATAGACTCCAGCATTTTTACAAGCCTTTTTTATCTCTTCTTCATTTCCATTTGTAAAACAACAAATATTTTCTTCTATCGTTCCTGAAAAGAAATTCGGAAATTGTCCTGTCAATCGATTTTCTGGAACAAGAATCGTTCCTTCTTGTGGTGCAAGCAAACCACTGATTAACTTGATAACTGTCGATTTTCCACAACCACTTTTCCCGATAAAAGCAACTTTTTTCCTTTTGGAATATGAAGAGACAGCTCTCGTACCGCCCACTCTTTTGTATCTGGATAACGATAGGAAACATTTTCTAACACAATATCTTCTTGCTGTCTCAAAGAACCTAAATCCCTCAAACTACGCTTTATCAACTTCTCATCTTTATTAGCAGTATCCGCTTTCCAAAAACCTGTTTTCGTTTTCATTCTGCCTTCTTGTCCACTTATCTGTTCTATCACAGGCTCTTCCCATAACTTCCGAATTCGCTGTGCAGCCACCTTTATTTTTACTCCATTCACAAATAAATCCACATAATGAAGCTGTTGGGGCAATATCCTATCACATAAATAATATACAGTCATAAAAGAGCCAATTTTTACAAATCCCAATGGAACAAGAAACAATCCCGCTAAACAAAGAGATAAAATTGGGGCAATCCCACATAAAATACCGATAATTTTAATTGGCATAGATCGAATATTCAAGCTGATATTGGCACGAACATAATCAGCTCCTACTTGCTGACACAATCCTTCCATAAATTCATAGGAATCATACGTTTTTATGGTAAGACGATTTTCCAAAGTATCTTTTAACCTTGTATTTAATTCCACTTCTGCTTTTTTTACTTTCTCACTAGCATGTTTTAAATATTTGCTTAAACCGCCTTGTATTCCTAAAGATAAGGATAATGTCACCAAATAGGCAATGGTAATCCGCCAGTCTATAATTAGTATGTAACCAACAATCAAAACAAGCTGTATACTTTGCATTAAAATAGTCGGCAAAGTTGTTGCAAAAAATTCGGTCAATTCTGCACTATCCCGATTAATCCTACTATAAAGATCTCCTCGATTGCTTAACAGCGAACTGTCCATTTTAATATGTGTTAACTGATAAAATGATTTCTGTTGCACATTCTTATATACATTCGCTTCCATATAACCGCATAATAGCCGATAACCATAACAGATCACACCATTTAACAGAAAAAAAATGAGTGTTATAAAGATACTTTTTCCTGCCCCTTTAACACCAGAAATCGTAAAAAATTCGGTTAACCGAGCCATAGATTCTGCGGTAATGACCGCTATAACCGCCATACAGAAACAGCATAAAAGCAAAAGAATTATAAATTGTCTTAATTTTTTTATATTCTTTATAAAATATAACATCCGTACTCCCTCCTCTATTGAATAAAACTCACGGCATTCTATGATTCATTTCTTACTTTTTGAATGATATTCATAAAATACCATGTATTAAATAGTATTTTATGAATATTATATAATACATAGTATTAAATGTCAATATACAACTTCTCTTTATTTAACGGATACTTTCACACAAACACGGAAAAACACAATATCAAATAAAACTGTGAGCATTTCTGCTTGACTTATTGCCTTTTACACAAACAAAAAAGACCATCATCCGATGGTCTTTTTTGAAGTGTAGGGGAGGAGGTTATACATC
>DVIZ01000015.1 GCA_018710905.1 Candidatus Scybalomonas excrementigallinarum
GACTGTGGTTGTAGCCTTTATAAAACCATCAAGTGGTAGGAGAATAAAAACAATCCACAGTATCTCCAAACAGTATAGCATACAGTCCTTGGAGAGGGACTATAAAAACTACTACTTTATAATACGAGGAAATTCCTCGCAAGGCGAGTCATCCTATAACATAAAAAAGCACTACGTGCGAACGATGCACAGCGAGCAAAGATGATAATTTTGCTTCGCAAATTGCTCGCGCGCGGCAAAGTGTACGTTGCTAGGAGTAATCGAAAGTCGCGAAGAGTGTTGGGCGCACACTTTGTTATGCGAACATTCATAATGTTGATGCTCGCTATTAACGTGAGAAACTCCTATAGAGAGCTTCTCATCGTTTGCTTATTGGCAAGAAGGGACAGTAATTTTACCAGTTAAGGCACAAGTAGCCGCAGTCAGTGGAGAGGCTAAATAAATTTCTACCTTAGAAGTTCCCATACGTCCTAAGAAGTTTCGATTGTTTGTAGCAACGACTCGTTCCCCATTGCTTAAAATTCCACCTGCTCTACCACAGCACAGTCCACAGCTAGGGTGAGTGATAATAGCACCAGCTTCTGCCAAAATAGATAGAGTACCATTTTTAAGAGCATCTTGATAAATTTTACGGCTGGCAGGTGTGATAATTAATTTAACAAAAGGCGAAACTTTTTTATCTTTTAAAACAGAGGCAGCCATTTCTAAATCTTCTAGACGTCCATTGGTACAAGAACCGATAAATACTTGATCAATAGGAGTTCCTTCTATTTCTGCTACATTATGAATGTTATCTACTTGAGATGGACATGCCATGACAGGCACGAAATCTTCTGCATGATATGTAATTTCTTTGCAATAAACCGCATCAGAATCTCCGTATAACTGCTTTTCTTTTTCCGTTAATTCCATATTACAGTAGTCTGCTGTCTTTTGATCAGGGGTAAACAAAGCACATTTTGCACCCGCTTCAATCGCCATATTAGCAATAGTCATACGACTTGCGATGGACATGGATGCAATGGTATCTCCTGTAAATTCTAATGAGCGATAGGTGGCACCATCCGCTCCTAGATCCCCAATTAAACGCAAAATAATATCTTTTGAGGTAACATTTGGACGCAAATTACCATTAATTGTGACTTTAATGGTTTCAGGAACTTTAATCCACATAGTTCCTGTGCCAAGAATACTTGCCATTTCTGTATAACCGATTCCAGAAGAAAAAGCTCCAACAGCACCATACGTTGTTGTATGGCTATCCGTTCCAAATACAATATTGGCTGGCTTTACATAACCAGCTTCTGTCATCAATTGGTGGCAAATTCCATCGGAACGATGGACATGGGTTAATCCGTATTTTTTAGCAAAAGCATCTCCGATTTTCCAATGACGGACGTCATCGGTTACAGAAGCAGGAACAAGATGATCATAAATTAAGACAATCTTATCTGGATCCCAAAGTTTTTGAAATCCCATTTCTTCAAATTTTTCTGCAACAAAAGGAATAAAAATATCATGTATCATAACACGATCGACATTTACTGTGACAATATCGCCAGCGGACACAGAAGAAAGGCCTGTGTTTTGTTGTACGATTTTTTCAATGATTGTATGTCCCATAAAGAACCTCCTAAATGATGTGATTTCTGTGAAAATCTCGCAAGACGTAGTTTTATTGTTGTTATTCTTTACTATCTAGGCCATTTTTCTTGCGCATAGCATTGACAAGTCCGCCCGCTTCGATAATTTCTAAAAGATTATCTGGAAGAGGGGCGATTTTATAAGATTTCTCATGGCAAACAATGGCGTCATTTAAGCGAATTTCTAAAGTATCGCCTTCTTTGATATCTTCTTGTAACTGATCATTTTCAATTAACAAAAGTCCGTTGTTAATTGAGTTCCGAAAGAAAATGCGAGCAAAGGATTTGGCGATAACAGCTTTAATTCCAAGTGCTTTAATAATTTCAGGTGCCTGCTCTCTAGAAGAACCACAGCCAAAGTTTTTTCCTGCTACGATGACATCGCCTTCTTTTATTTGTCCCGCCAACTCTGGACGAAGAGGAGAGAAGGCATATTGTTTCATATCATCGATTGTTGGGAGGGCTAGATATTCCGTTGGAATAATAATATCTGTATCAATATCGTCGCCTAATACCCAAATTTTATGTTCTATCGTTTCGTGTTCTGTATTCGTATTCATAAAAGGAAACCTCCATTTTTTAGGATTACTACTATTTTATAATTGATCCGCTGTTATAATTTGACCTTGGATGGCAGAAGCAGCAACAGTTGCAGCAGAGGCTAAGTATACTTTGGAACTTGGATCGCCTGCACGCCCTTTAAAGTTACGAGTTCCTGTGCTAATTAATACTTCATTTTCGCCAATAACACCTTGGCAACCACCCCAACAAACACTACAGTTACTATTGACGACCATAGCGCCTGCTTCCATAAAAATATCAATAAGTCCTTCTTTCATGGCTTGAAGATAGACGTCGTTGCTAGCTGGGGCGATAATAAAACGAACGTGCTTTGCTACCTTTTTTCCTTTTAAAATGGAAGCAGCGGTGCGCAATTCATCAATTCTTCCGTTATTGCAAGAACCGACGAAGGCTTCGTCGATTTTTACACCAAAGGTTTCTTTGGCAGGTACTACATCGTCTACAAAATCGGGACGGGCAACGACTGGCTCGATTTTTGATAAATCAAAGGTATATTCTTTTTTGTAATGAGCATCGGCATCGCTTTTTAGCATGGCTTTCGGTTTTCTACCACCATGTTCTTCTAAATAGTTTAATGTTTTCTCATCTGGTTCAAAAATAGCGGTTTTTGCGCCTGCTTCTACGGCAAGGTTACAAAGGACAATGCGATCGTTGATACTAAGATTCGATGCGCCTTCTCCTGTAAACTCCATCACTTGATAGTTGGCACCATTTGCTCCGATTTCCCCAATAATTGTTAGCATTAAATCCCTTGGATAAACGCCTTCTTTTAGCTCTCCAACGAGGTTGAATTTAATGGTCTCTGGAACAAGCACCCAAGAAGTACCAGTCACAAGCGCATACAATAAGTCCGTACAGCCAACGCCTGTGCCAAAAGCACCTAAAGCCCCATAAGTACAAGTATGACTATCGGCACCAAAGATAAGTTCCCCAGGAGTCACATAGTGCTCCATCATAATCTGATGGCAAACGCCTTTTCCTTCCCAAAAATCAATATTATATTCTCTTGCAAAGTCTCGCATTTTTTTATGTGAGGCGGCAGTCTTTGGATTATCTGCAGGGATATTGTGATCGACAATGAAAACAACTTTATTTGGATCCGCAATAGTTGGATGCTTTAATTGATGATAAAACATATCGATTGTCAAATGAGTTGTTCCATCATTGGACATCATTCTATCGAGTGTAACGGTATGGATATCTCCTGCTTTTACAGAAGAAACACCAGCCGCTTGTGCAATAATTTTTTCAGCAATTGTCATTCCCATCGATTATTCCTCCTTATTTAAAAATGCGATTAGTCCACCTTGATTTAAAATATTTTGCATATAAGGTGCTAATTTTGTACAAGTATATTGTTTTCCATTGACAGTGATGATTCCTTCGGAAAGAGAAAGTTCCATCTCATCGCCAGTGCTTACTTCATCGGGCAGTTCTTTACAGATGAGGACAGGAAGACCGATGTTGATGGAATTGCGAAAGAAAATACGGGCAAAAGATTTGGCAATAATGGCTTTTACTCCAAGAGCTTTTAAAACACTTGGTGCTTGTTCACGAGAAGAACCGCAACCAAAGTTTTCACCACCTACGACAAAATCTCCTTCCTTTACTTTCTTTGGGAAATCTGGATCTAACGATTCAAATGTATGACTCTTCATCTCATCGATGGTTGGTAACAATAAATATTGACTAGCAATAATCTGATCGGTATCTAAATCATTATGAAATTTAAAAATCGTTCCTTTTGACATAATACTCTCCTTTAACCATAATTAAACTATTGTTATCATAGCATAAAAAGATAGGAAAAGAATGTAAATTATGATACAATTATGAAAAAATAGAAAGATAAAATTTCATAAGGGAAAAATATCTCCATAAAAATTTTGAAAAAGAGAAAAAATACGAAAGAATGATAATAAGACAAGTCAAAAAACAAAACAATCGGGGTGATAAAAGCAATGAGGCAAGAAATTCAGTTAGAAATGGAAATGCTACAAGAGAAATGGATATCAAAAGAATTGTTAAATCGGTTGACAGAGATTGCAGTGACAAGGGTATATTGGGAAAAAGAATTCATTTATCGCCAAGAGGAAAAGGCAAATTGGTGTTACTATTTGAAAAAAGGACAAGTAAAAATTTTTGTGTCTTCTGAAAATGGAACGGAGAAAACATTAGCCATTTATAAGGAACAGATGCTCTTTGGAGAAGCAGCTTTTTTTGCAGGACATCCGAGAACGACAAATGCCATTGCCACAAAAGAGAGCGAAGTGCTTGTGATTAGTAAGGAGAATATTTTACAGTGCTTTGGGGAAAAGCCTATGCTTGCTTGGTCCATTATGAGTTCTTTATCACAGACAGTTCGTTTGCTGTCGATGCAAATCAATGAGATGTCTTTTTTAAGTGCAAAAAAACGATTGCTTCAATTTCTAATAAGCGAATATGAGAAAGGGCAAGGAGTGATTTCCCATACACAAGAAGAAATAGGAGCATTGATGGGAGTGAGTCGGGTGACTATCAGTCGGGAATTAAGAGAGTTAAAAAAAGCAGGAATTTTAGAAATTCATTATGGAAAACTGAAAATCAAAAGAATAGAAGAACTAAAGCAAATGTTTGCAGAAGAAAAAGAGCGATAAGGAGGTAAAAGGGATGCGATTTCGACCATGTATTGATATTCACAATGGAAAGGTAAAACAGATTGTTGGAGGGAGTCTAAGAGATGAAGGAGATGAGGCAAAAGAAAATTTTGTTTCCGAAAAAGATGGGGATTATTATGCCAATCTATATAAACAGTTAGGGTTATATGGAGGGCATATTATTTTATTGAATAAAGAAGGGACAACGTACTATGAGGAAGATGTAAAACAGGCACTAAAGGCGCTTCATGCTTATCCAAATGGATTGCAAATTGGAGGGGGAATTTCTTCTAAAAATGCAAAATTCTTTTTAGAAGAAGGGGCGTCTCATGTGATTGTGACTTCTTATGTTTTCCAAAATGGGGTTATCCATTGGGAACATTTAAAAGAACTTTGTGCTATTACATCCGATGAAGAAAGGACACACCTTGTTCTTGATTTAAGCTGTCGAAAAAAAGATGGAAAATATTATATTGTAACGGATCGCTGGCAGACATTTACTGATATTATTTTAACAGAAGATGTGTTAGAACAGTTATCCAAATATTGTGATGAATTTCTCATTCATGGGGTAGACGTGGAAGGAAAGGCATCCGGAATTGAAAAAGAGTTAGTTGCTTTGTTAGGAAATTGGAATAAAAAACCGATTACTTATGCGGGAGGCATCGGAAGTTATAAAGATCTGGAACAATTAAAAGTAATAAGTAAAGGAACCCTTGATGTTACCATTGGAAGTGCTTTAGATCTTTTTGGTGGGATGTTAGACTTTAAAAAAGTGTTGGATTTTTGCCAATAAGTCTATATCGTTAAAAAAAAGACAAGCTATATTCTGAAAAAATAAAGGATATGGAAAATATCGTGAAATATGAGAAAATATATCACTTAATCTTGTGGGAAAAATTACCTTAAACCACAAGTTATTGGCAAAATGAATAAAAAACTTTGATAAAATATAAATAATTATTGTAAAAATGTTCAAAATCAAATACAATTAGATTATTCAGTTAAACGAAAGGAGAGTGTGCAGAATGAGCAGACTCAATGTTTTTACAAAAAGTAAAGCACAAGCGGTTGTAGAAAGTTTATATAAAGACTTAGAGAACCGAATTGTAGCAAGTCCACCAGGACTATGTCCAGTGGATATTTCGTCCTCTTTTTTAAAACTTTGCCATGCACAAACGTGTGGAAAATGTGTACCATGTCGTATTGGGCTTGGACAGTTAGAAAATTTAATGGAAGATGTGTTAGATGGAAGGGCAACATTAGAAACCATTGATTTAATTGAAAGAACAGCGCGTGTTATTGCAGAATCTGCGGATTGTGCCATTGGCTATGAAGCAGCAAATATGGTATTAAAAGGATTAGAAGGTTTTCGGGATGACTATGAGGAGCATGTAAAGACAGGAAGATGTCTTTGCCATTTAGAGCAACCTGTTCCATGTGTTGCTATGTGTCCAGCAGGAGTGGATGTGCCAGGATATGTCGCATTAATTCATGAAGAGCGTTATGCGGATGCGGTTGCTCTAATTCGAAAGGATAATCCATTTCCAACCGCATGTGCTCTTGTATGCGAACATCCTTGTGAAGCAAGATGCCGTAGAAATATGGTAGATTCTTCTATCAATATTCGTGGATTAAAACGCTATGCGGTTGATCACTGCGGAGATGTTCCAGTTCCAGAATGTGCCCCATCAACAGGTAAGAAAGTTGCCATTATCGGTGGTGGTCCAAGTGGTTTAAGTGCTGCTTATTATTTACAGCTTATGGGACATCAGACAACGGTATTTGAACAAAGAAAACAGTTAGGTGGTATGCTTCATTATGGAATTCCAAACTATCGACTTCCAAAAGAACGTTTAGATGAAGATTTGAATGCTATTCTTTCCACAGGGGTGGAAGTAAAACAGGAAGTTTCCATCGGGAAAAAAGAGGGACAGATTCCTTTTGAACAGTTGAGAAAAGAATACGATGCCGTTTATATTGCCATTGGTGCTCATACGGACAAAAAACTTGGAATTGAAGGGGAAGATGCCAATGGTGTCATGTCAGCTGTTGATATGTTAAGAAGAATTGGCGATCAGGATATGCCAGATTTTACAGGGAAGAGAGTAGTGGTTGTAGGTGGTGGAAACGTAGCCATGGATGTAACTCGTTCTGCTATTCGCCTTGGCGCTGAAAAAGTCAGCGTATTATATCGTAGAAGAAAGTCTGATATGACAGCTCTTATGGAGGAGGTAGAAGGTGCCATTGCAGAAGGTGCTGATGTATTAGAACTTCATGCTCCAAAATCAATTGAAACAGATGAAAACGGAAATGTTGTTGCTATTTGGGCAGATCCTAAGATTATTGGATTGGTGGATCGAGCAGGTAGACCTCGTCCAAGTGACTCAGGGTTAAGTGCAGTTCGGATTCCTTGTGATATTGTCCTTGTAGCAATCGGACAGGATATTGTATCTGAGGACTTTGACGCAGCAGGAATTCCAGTGACGAGAAATATGATCTGTGCGGATTCTGCAAGTGAGATTCCAAATATGCCAGGCGTATTTGCAGGAGGAGATTGTGTAACAGGACCTTCTACGGTAATTCGTGCCATTGCTAATGGAAAAGTAGCGGCTGCTAATATCGATAATTATTTAGGATATAACCATATCATTAAGGTAGATGTAAAAGTACCAGCACCAAGAATCGCAGATCGTCCTGCTTGTGGTCGTGTGACAATGGCAGAGAGAGATTCCAATGAGCGGAAGAAAGATTTTGAAATGGTGGAATATGGAATGTCTTGTAAGGAAGCAAAACAAGAGTCTTCCAGATGTTTACGTTGTGATCATTTCGGATATGGTATTTTCAAAGGAGGTAGAGTGGATCAATGGTAAATTTAAAAATTAACAATGTACCGATTACAGTTCCAGAAGGAACAACCATTTTGGAGGCGTGTAAGCAGGCACATTATCCAGTACCAAGCCTTTGTTATTTGAAGGGAATTAATGATATCGGAGCCTGTCGTGTCTGTTGTGTGGAAGTAGTCGGTGTAGAAAGACTGGTAACTTCTTGTAACAACGTCGTAAGCGAAGGCATGGAAGTGTTGACCAACTCTGCAAGAGTACGAGATGCTAGAAGAACTAATGTAGAACTTATTTTATCTCAACATAATTGTAATTGTCCAACTTGTACAAGAAATGGAAATT
Organism: Candidatus Scybalomonas excrementigallinarum; assembly: GCA_018710905.1. Classification (GTDB taxonomy): domain Bacteria; phylum Bacillota; class Clostridia; order Lachnospirales; family Lachnospiraceae; genus Scybalomonas; species Scybalomonas excrementigallinarum. Next base: position 8,047 of record DVIZ01000015.1, read on the forward strand.
GTACGTTACAAAAAATTTCTTATCAGCTTGGACTCAATACAGAAACTTATAAAAAAGAAGTTACATATGCTCCATGGAGCACAAAATTTCCACTTGTAAGAGATGCAAGCAAATGTATTAAATGCATGCGTTGTGTACAAGTGTGTGATAAAGTACAGAGTATTCATATTTGGGATATTGCAAAAACAGGTTCTAGAACAACCGTTGATGTATCCTATAATCGAAAAATTAAAGATTCTGAGTGTGTGCTTTGTGGACAGTGTATTACCCATTGTCCAGTAGGTGCATTATCTGCAAGAAATGATAAAGGAAAAGTGTTTGGATTTGATGCTCCAATTAGCACAGGAAAGAAAGTGACTGTTGTACAAGTAGCACCATCCGTTCGAACTTCTTGGGGAGAAGCCTTTGGTGTATCAAGAGAAATTGCTACTCCAAAACGTTTAGCAGCAGCACTTCGTCGTATGGGATTTGACTATGTATTTGACACCAATTACGGTGCAGATTTGACCATTATGGAAGAGGGAAGCGAATTCTTAGAACGATTAAAACATAAAGAAGATTTTAAATATCCAATGTTTACTTCCTGTTGTCCAGGATGGGTAAGATTTTTAAAATCCCAATATCCAGATATGGTTGACGATCTATCATCAGCCAAATCTCCACAGCAGATGCAAGGTGCTATTATTAAAACGTATTTTGCAAAGAAAATGGGAATCGATCCAAATGATATTTTCAGCGTTTCTATTATGCCTTGTGTCGCTAAGAAAGCGGAATGTGATATTCCATCCATTAATGATTCTGGAGCAGGAAAAGATGTGGATATCGTTCTTACAACGAGAGAAATGGTAGCACAAATCCGTTCTCTTGGTATTGATATTGAACATCTTCCAGAGGAAGAATTTGATTCTCCATTAGGACCAGGAACTGGTGCAGGTGTTATTTTTGGTGCAACTGGTGGGGTAATGGAAGCAGCACTTAGAACTTCTTATTACTTAGCAACAGGAATGAAGCCAAATCCAGATGCTTTTTATGAAGTGCGTGGGTTAGACGGTTGGAAAGAAGCCTCCTTTGATGTAGCAGGAAATACCGTTAAAACTGCAGTAGTCAGTGGTCTTGCCAATGCAAGAAAACTGATTCGCGCGTTAAGAAGAGGAGAAGTACAATATGACTTTGTGGAAGTCATGGCTTGTCCTGGTGGTTGTGTCGGCGGTGGCGGACAGATTATCCATGATGGAGAAGAATTGGCAGGAGAACGTGGAGAAAACCTTTATAAATTAGATAAAGAGTGTGCAATTCGTTTCTCCCATGAGAGCCCAGAAGTTCAGGCTACTTATAAAGATTACTTAGGAGAACCATTGTCTCATTTAGCACACGAGCTTTTACATACGGATCATAAGGCTTGGGATCTTCCTCATGCTTATTATCCAGATAGAGATGTATAATAGTAGAATCAATATTAGATTGAGTTAAGAGAAAAATCGTTACTTTCAACGTAGGAAATTTATTTTCTATCGTTTTAGGTAGCGATTTTTTGTGCTTTGCTAGAAGTAACCGGAAAGAAGTGATCAATGGGTAACGCATCCTTTGTTTTTGAACCCTTTTATTATATTTTCGTAAAATAAGAGGGAATCCCTAGAAGATTTTTAAAAACAATAGTAAGATATAATAAGAGAAAGAAAAAGTAATAAGGAGGTAACAATAATGTATCAAATAAAAACAGATATGCATGTACATTCTATTTTTACGAATCATGCTTATAGCACAATTGAGGAAAATGCTCGTTATGCTAATAGTCAGGGAATAGAGGCCATTGCAATTACGGATCATTTTGGTCCCTTATTTTTAAGTGATATGAAAGAAGGAATGTTCCAAATTGGCAATCGGGTTATCTTACCAGAGGAAATCTGTGGAGTTCGAGTGTTGAAAGGGGTCGAGATCGATATCGTAGATCACGAAGGAAATCTTGCTTATTATGATAAGAAAAGCCCCACAAATCCAGAAATTACAGTACAAGAACGAGTTTTACAAAGCTGTGAGCTAGTAATTGCAAGCGTTCATCCTTGGGAAAAGTTTCGTCCAGCTACAAAAGTAGAGCATACAAAGATGTATATTAATGCATTGAGAAATCCCTATGTGGATATTATTGGACATAGTGGTCGAGCAGGAATGGAGTACGAAATTGATGAAGTGCTAAAAGTGGCAAAAGAAGAGAACAAGATCATTGAAATCAATAATCATTCTTTTGATATGGGTCCTTCTATGATTTGTAAGACAATCGCAGAACGCTGTGCAGAACTTGGAGTTTCCATTGCAGTGAATAGCGACGCCCATTTTGCCTATTATATTGGACATTATGATAAGGCATTAGCCATGTTAGAAGAAATTCATTTTCCAGAGGAATTAATTGCAAATGCTTCTTTGGAACGATTATTGCGTGTTATTCGAACAGATAAAAGTCACATATAATAGAGTTTCGTAGGGGGAAAGAAAAATGAAAAGTAAAAACATTCGTTTATTATGCTTTATGCTAGTAGGTATCTTGTTAATAGCGATAAATGGTTGTTCTAGGGTGAAACAACAAACAAGTTCAAAAAAACATGGAGATATTTATTTGTATGGAGAATACCATGGAGTAAAAGAAATTTTAGATAAGGAATTTGACTTATGGTATGATTACTACCATAATCAAGGGATGCGTCATTTATTTATTGAGGATCCTTATTATGCAGCAGAATTTTTAAATCTATGGATGAAGGCAGAAGATGATACAATATTAGATCAACTTTTTATAGATTGGATAGGCACTGCTGGAAGTACATCTTATAATAAGGAATTTTATCAAAAGATAAAAAAGGAATGTCCAGAAACGATTTTCCATGGTACCGATGTGGGACATCAGTATGATTCAACTGGAAAACGATTTTTAGAATATTTAAAAGAGGAAGGGAAAGAGAGTTCAGAACAGTATGCGTTAGCAGAAGAGGCAATAGAACAAGGAAAATACTATTATAATCTTCATGATAATGTATATCGTGAAAATAAGATGGCGGAAAATTTTATCCGTGAATTTGATAAGCTAAAAAATCAAAATATTATGGGGATTTATGGAGGCGCCCATACGGATCTAGAATCCATGGATTATTACACACTTTCTATTCCGTGTATGGGAAATCAATTAAAAGAGCGTTATGGAGAGTCTGTTTTTTCAGAAAGTTTATCGAGTGTAGGTGATGTTAAACCAGAGAGAGTGGATACAATAAAACTTGCGGGGAAAGAATATCAGGCGTCTTATTTCGGTACAACGGATGTAACAGGAAAAGTAGAAGGGTTTACACAGTTAAAATTTTGGCGAATTGAAAATGCTTACGATGATTTTAAACACGAATCTTACATACGAGATTCCTTACCTAGCAATAACTATCCAACAGCAATAAAAATAGGAGATGTTTGGTTAGTTGAAGCTACAAAAGCAGATGGTTCTATTTTAAAGTTGTATTATCGTTGTGATGGAAATGTATGCATGACCAAAGGATTTCGTATAGAATAAATATAGTATTGAGAGATAAATAGAAGAAGAGAGCTAATTGTTGTAAAGTTAGCTCTCTTTTGCTTTTCATTATTGAGATTTAATGACGATAGTTTCCTTTTAAAGTCGCTTGCTCTAAAATGTGTCCTTCCATTTGACGGAACATCTCATGCATCATAAAACCATTTTCTAAGTCCAGCATACAATCTAAAGCATAGATATGAAGCTCGTAAGTGTGAGGATCGTTTGGTGGAGCCATTCCTCCATAGTAGGAAGATAATTCTTTACTCTGATTTCCACCTTGCATACTGATCCAGCTATTGACTCCTTGAACGAAGTCATTTGTTGTTTGGCTTTCGTTTTCATCTATTTTTGTTTTTGTAATATTTGCTGCTACCCAATGAATCCAAGAAAATCCACCACTAATTGGAAAAGCATCTTTATCTTCAAGAAGTAAAGCAAAACTTTTTGTTCCTTCTGGAGCATCTAAAATTTCAAATGGGAGAGAATAGGTTGGCACACCATTTTCATTAAAATGTTCTCCATGTTTTCCGTATTTATCTTCTATCGTTCCATCAATAATTCCATGACTAATAATTTTCATAGTAACAACCTCCTAATGTTCCATTCTTTGTAGCTACATTATACGAGGTGGAAACAAAGGTGTAAATTACTTACTTTTTTGTGGGTACTGATACTCTATAGTAGTCCCTTTTCCTTTAAAACATCAGACATTCCATGTTCTACCATATAGTCAATGCCGATTTCTTGCATAATTTTTAATGCCGAAAGTATTTTTTCACCTTGTGGTTTTTTTAGAGAATATTCTACTTTTAATGGATAACCTTCATATACTTTTTTCTCAACAAAGCCGAACTCGATCAGTTCTTTTAGGTGTTCTAGTAGCATTTTTTGGGTGATACCATCAATATCGTGTTCTAACTTAGAAAGAGAAGTAGGGCCAAAGCGTAATCGCCATAGTATGATCGGTTTCCATTTTCCTTTAAGCATATCGTGAGTAAGTTCCAATGGACAAGTATAAGTTTCTCGAATTTTCATTTTTGTTTTTTTCTAAAATGATAGTCCTTAAAGTTTAAATGAGGGGATTATTTTAGAGTCTCCTTTCTTAATAAATTTTATATGTTTGCTATATTGTTATCTTACCATAACTTGACTTAAAGCAAAACTTGTGTTAAACCATAGGATTAAACATAAAAAAGAGATAAAGGAGAATGGAAATGATAGTAAATACAGATAAATGCATCGGTTGTACTTTATGTAAACAAGATTGTATTGTAAGCGATATAGAAATGGTTGATGGAAAGTCATATATAAGAAATAAAACCTGTATCAAGTGTGGTCACTGTATTGCAATTTGTCCAGTGAAAGCAATATCTTGTGATGATGAAAAAGAATATGCAATGGATGAAGTCATAGAATATGAAAAAGAAAAATTTGATATCGCTCCAGAAACTTTAATGAACTTTATGAAGTTCAGAAGAAGTGTTAGGTTATTCAAAGAAGACGATGTAGAAGAAGAAAAAATACAAAAAATAATAGAAGCAGGTAAATACACACAAACGGCGAGCAATATACAAGACGTTTCTTATGTGATTGTAAAAGAAAAACTTCAAGAAGTTAGAAAAATGGTGTTAGAAACATTAAATGCGATGGCGGATAAAATGTTAGCCGATGAAAATACGCCAAAGCAATTTATTACATACGCATATATGTGGAAGCAGATGTATCAAGATTTTCTAGAAAATCCAGATGGCGAGGATAAATTGTTCTTTAAAGCGCCAGTGTTACTTGTTATAAAAGCGAATCGAACGATAAATGGAGCTTTAGCAGCATCAAAAATGGAGCTTATGGTAAATGCTTTAGGTCTTGGAACTTATTTTAGTGGATTTTTAGAAAGAGCGTTATCCGTCAATCCTAAAATAGCAGAATTACTAAAAGTAGAAGAAGGAGAACAGTTTGTGGCCTGTATGTTAATTGGGTATCCAAGGGTAACATATAAACGAACAGTGCCAAGAAAAGATGTAAAGATTACAAGAATATAATAGTAAAAGTATGCTATATTATTTATATCAGAAATTGAAAAATACAATAAAAATGAAATTAGGGTATTTGTGTCAATTCTAATAAAAATTTACGAAAAAATCTCTTGACATTTTGGGACACGCATGGTAAAGTGTTCTAGTATAAATACTGCCGAAGACAGTAGGTGCTGTAAAGCATAAGGTTCAAAACGCCTACCGAGGGAATATCACTTTCTTAAAATAATAAGAATGATAGATGCTCTGTGTCTTTGGATACAGAGCTTTTTTTATGATCGGCGGTGTACAAATAATATAGGAGGTGCACCAATCGTGGCTAAAGTAGAATTAAAACAACCTATCGTAGAAGAGATAAAAGGATTACTTGCTGATGCTCAGTCTGCTGTATTAGTTGACTACCGTGGAATCACAGTAGAACAGGATACTGCTCTTCGTAAAGAGTTAAGAGAAGCAGGTGTTGTATACAAAGTATACAAAAACACAATGATCCGTTTAGCTGCTCAGGGAACTGATTTCGAAGCATTAAGCCCAGATTTAGAAGGACCTACAGCTATCGCTATCTCTTCAACAGACGCTACTGCTCCAGCTAGAATTTTAGCTAAATTCGCTAAAACAGCTCCAGCATTAGAGTTAAAATCAGGTGTTGTAGAAGGAACATACTACGATAAAGCTGGTATCCAGGTTATCGCTACAATTCCATCAAGAGAAGAATTACTTTCCAAATTCCTTGGAAGTATTCAGTCACCTATCGCAAACTTTGCTCGTGTTATCAAGCAAGTTGCTGAATCTAAAGAAGCAGAAGCATAAGATTTTGCTCTGTTTATAACGAATTATTGAATTTAAATTATCGAATGGAGGATTTTTAAGATGACAACTCAGGAAATTATTGAAGTAATCAAAGGTTTATCTGTATTAGAATTAAATGAATTAGTAAAAGCTTGTGAAGAAGAATTTGGTGTATCTGCAGCAGCAGGTGTTGTAGTTGCAGCAGCTGGAGACGGTGCTGGAGCTGGCGAAGAAAAAACTGAATTCGACGTTGAATTAACAGAAGTTGGTCCAAACAAAGTTAAAGTTATCAAAGTTGTTCGTGAAGTAACAGGTTTAGGATTAAAAGAAGCTAAAGAAGCTGTAGATAACGCTCCTAAAGTATTAAAAGAAGCTGCATCTAAAGAAGAAGCTGAAGAAATCAAAACTAAACTTGAAGCTGAAGGAGCAAAAGTTACACTTAAATAATTTAAGTCCTAACTTTAGCGAAATTAGCAAGTATAGAGTAAAATCCGCAATCGACTGGAAACAGGAGATTGCGGATTTTTTTTATTTCATAGGAAATACCTTGTTGAATTAATGTATGAAAGCATTCAATTTCTATGAAATAAAAAGCACTACGTGCAACAATACACAGCTCGCAGATAAGAAATTTTTGCTTCACAAACTGCTCGCGCGCGGCAAAGTGTACGTTGCTCAAAGTGACCGAAAGTCGCGAAGAGTGTTGGGTGCACACTTGAGAAGGTATGTTATTGAGGAAAAGTATTTTTATGATATAATGAAATTATAAGAAAGGAAGTGTGAGTGGCGATTATGGAAGATATACGGGAGGATAAACAAGAGTTGTCGAATCACGTTCGGAGACTGATTAATTCAGATTTAGATCTTAGTTATGATACAGAAGCCAAAAATTTATTTGGAAATAAAGAAGTATTAAGTGTCATTGCAAAATATGTGATACCAGAAGTCAAAGACTATTCTTATGAAGAAATAGCTACTATGATTGGAAATGTCAATATCTCAAAAGAGGAAGTCGCTGTCAATGGACCAATTGAGAGGTTAGAAAGCGAAAGTAAATATATAGGAGAAAAAACGATATTCTATGATATAAAAACGACTATTCATACAAACGATGGTGCGATTGAACTCATTTTAAATGTAGAGATTCAAAGAAAAGCAAATCCAGGATACAATTTGAAAATGAGGGGAAGCTATTATATTGCAAGAGCTTTTTCAGAACAATTAAAAGATATTTCAGATGATGCAAATTATGATAAACTGAAGAAAGTGTATAGTGTTTGGATTGTATCGAATTCTCCGAAGGAAGAAGTTGTGAAGTATTCTTTTATGAATACAAAGACGCGAACCATTGATCCAAGGAATGATCCATTTAGTTTGATTCTGATTTATCTTGGAAAACAACAATCCAAAGAGAAAGTGATCCGCTATATCAAAGCCTTATTTGAACGAGATATGGAGTATTTGAAAAAATATTATCATATCAATGAAGCAATGGAAAGGAGTATGGAAAGTATGTGTAATTTAAGTGAAGGTATTCGGGAAGAAGGAAGAGAAGAAGGAAGAGAAGAAGGAAAATTAGAAGCTGCAAAGATTATGATTGAAAATGGTATGGATTTAGAATTTGTAGTAGAGAAACTAAGTTTAGAAAAAGAGTTAGTAGAAAAGTTTTTAGAAAATACGAAAGAGTGAGATAGAAAATAGAAAAATAGAAATGAATGGGCAGGCGTGAAAAACGTCTGCTTTTTTCAAATTTATAGGAAATTACTCAAAGCAGAAAAATAGTGCATGATAGAATAGAAATAAAAAATGGCATGACAGTGTCGCGAACCGAATGGAAGAGTTCATTGAGAAGAAAACGATCATTAAGGAAGAGAAATAGAATGAAGAATTCCTTCTTGACAAAATATGGAATATTGAGTATATTAAGTTTATACTTAAATAAAATTTAAATAAATACTTAATTTTAGTTTAGAGGGAGGCGGTTACAATGAAATTATGGGAATATCCTTCGGTTCGTATTGCTTATATGGCAATAGTTCTTCAATCTATCATGTCAGTTGTGATTTCCTATTCATATTCCTACTTTGTTGTGGAAGATTTGTCTTCCTTAGTAAGAATTGTTGTTGCATTAATAGTAGGGGCTTGTCTGCAAGGGCTTTTTATTGTTTTTGCCCTTAGAAGTCAAGCGGTGGCTAGTTATTATTTGAAAATGAACTGGAATGAGAAGATTGATCAAGGAATTGAGCAAGAACCATTTGAGAAGTTTATGGAAAAAGAGTCAGGAGAACACGCTTCTTTTTATGTCAATGATGTTCCAAGAATAGTGGATTTAACATTTGCAAAATCGTGTTCTATTTTAGGGAAAACAGTAATGGCTATTTGTACATTAGTCGCATTAGTAAAAATTAATTGGGTTATGGCAATCGTAGCGATCAGTGCTGTATTTATTATGACAATGGCAACAAAAGCCTTTGAAAAAAAGCTGTCGTTCATATTAGGTGATAATCAAAGGCAAAAGGAAGTATTTTTAAATCAAGTACGAGAGTTAATGCAAGGCTATTCCACTATATTTGAAAATAATTGTTTTTCTTATTTTAAAAAACGTTCGAAAAAAGCAAGTTATGACTACTGTAAAGGAATTTGTCAAGTTGATACGTTTGCAGGAATTATGTCAGGAGTTTTATCATGGATGAGCTATTTTTTTACGGCCGTTGTATTAGGCGTTTTAGCCTATTTTGTATTACAAAAGAAAGTGGCAGTTGGGGCTTTTTTATCGGTTATTACTCTTATGCCATCTCTTTCTGATTCTGTCATGTTAATGATGTCTGATAGCGTATTTTTTAAATCAGGTAAGAAGTTTTTTTATGAGAAATATGCGTCCTTTCAATTCTTTGATGGAGAGGAAAAAAGAAATCGCTTACAGAGAGAAAAGGGGAAAGAAGAGTCTTGGTTCCATCCTTATCGTCTAAAAAATGCCTCCTTGTCGAATAACAATTTGATACATGATAAGGAAGAAGAAAATAAAAGAAAGGAACAGGAGAAAGATGAGATACAATCTATTTTTATTTCTCCTCTTACGATCCATTATAAGCAAAAAGATATTTGTATTCAGAAGGAAATTTGCTTTGAAAAGGGAAAAAAGTATATGCTCATTGGTTCTAGTGGTTGTGGAAAGAGTAGTTTATTAAAAACATTGATTGGGGAAGTAACCAACTATGATGGAGAGATTCAAGTAAAACAAAAGTCAGGAACGAAATTGCTGTCTAAAAAACTTCTCGATATGCGAAACCGTATCGCTTATGTGAATCAATTTACGTATTTATTCAATGGTACGATGTTTGAAAATATTTCCATGGGAAATTCATATACAAGAGAAGAAATTAGAAACGTGATGAATGATGTGCGTTTAAATGAATTGGAACCAGAATATTTGATTGTGGAAAATGGTAAGAATCTATCTGGAGGTCAAAGACAACGGATTGCACTGGCAAGGGCTCTTATCCAGAAGAAGGAAATTTTAATACTGGATGAGTCGACGGCCAACTTAGATCCAAAAGTGAAGTTAGAATTAGAACAACTTGTCTTGCAATTGCCATGTATGGTGATTATGATCTCCCATCATATGACAGAGGAGATTGTAAAGCGGATAGATAGAGTAATTGAGTTAGGATGAGATTGGGGTGAAGATTAGGACAATGAAGAAAACTGCCTTTGAACGTGAGAAACTAGTGAAATATGTTTCTCACGTTTACAAGGAGTCGTTTTCATGAATATACAACATATTGAAATCGTTAGTTTTGACGCTTTCTCATAGAGTAAAAATAGTATGGTACTTCATAAAAAAGCATAGCACTCCAACCAATAGCACAGGCAAAACAGACACCATAAATTCCCATACGGGGTACAAGAAGGAATGTGAAAATAACACGAAGAGAAGTTTGGATAAAGGTACATAATAATGTCACCCTCATATTTCCCATTCCACGGAAAAAACCTTGGATTCCATTAGTAAATGCAGGGAATAAATAAAAAAAAGCCATGGTAATCAAGTATTGACTTCCGATTTTTATCATAGTTTCTCCATTTTTATTGGAAACAAAGAGTCCTATAATAGGCTTGTGAAGAAGAAGGGTGAAGCTGCAAATAAAAATCCAATAGAAAAATTCCAGTTTAAGTCCGTGACGAAATCCTTCACCAATTCGTTTTTCCTTTTTTGCCCCTCTATTTTGTGCTACAAACGTTGTAATTCCATGAGCAATGCTTTGTTCTGGTGTAAATACAAAGTCATCCATTCGAGTAACGGCATTATAGGCAGCGATTGTATTGACACCAAGTGTATTAATAGAACCTTGGATCATCAGTTTCCCTATGGGCTGGCATGCCTGTTGTAGGGCGGTTATAGAACCATATTGAAGGGTTTTTTTCAAAAGAGTTTTATCTACATACCATTCCTTTCGATTTAAACGCAATGTTGGAACTTTTTTATAAATATAAGCAATAGAAAGCACTGCGGAAATCGCTTCTGCTATTACGGTTGTCATAGCAGAACACACGATGCCAAAGCCCAAAAATCCAATGAATATGATATCAAGCACTCCATTTAAGAGAGAAGAAATCATGAGAAATTTGAGTGGTGTTTTTGAATCTCCTATACTTTTTAAGGCAGAGGCTAAGGCGTTATAAAAGTAGGTGAATGGAGTTCCAAGAAAGATAATACGAAGGTAGATCGTAGTCATTTCCATCACTTCTGTTGGCACTTGCAAAAGATGTAAAAGAGGACAAGTAAAACAGATTCCAAGTAAGACGATAGGAATCGAAAAACAGAGTCCAAAAATCAATGTAGTTGCCATTTCTTTTTTCTTTTAGTAAACTCGTTGTTTTTCGCTGTTTTTTATTTTAGCATACTTACTTAAAAATGTTATTATTTTTTGGTATCTGATTATTTTATATATGAGATAGATAGAATTTCAAAATAGCTAGATTTTATGATAGAATTAGAATAGTACGAAAATAGGAATTGGTTTAAAGGAGAAGAGAAAATGGCAGCAACGATAGCAACAAAACAACAGTGTGAAATGATAGATTATTTTTTATCTTTTTCTTTGGTTGTGGAGGATTTCGAAGAGAACCGTTATCCTTTTATCGATCCAGAAGAAGAGGAGATAGTAAAAGAGTATCGAGCACAATTGGAAAAAAGAAGAAAAACAATTGAAAAGTATTGTTTAAAAGAATATAACTTGCTTTTTGGACTTTATCTCTATCAGATGAATAAGAAGGAGTTTCAGACATTAGAGCAATTGGAGCAGCGATTAGAAGAGATGGATCAAAAAGAATGGAACGATGCGATCTTTTCGATTTTAGAGTTAGAAAAAGAGGAAGAAGAATTTCAAGCTATCAATCGTCTGCATATTTTAGAGCAACAAAAGTGGAATTTATTTTCTATTATAAAAGATAAGAAGAAAAGTTTGTCGGAGCTCAAAACATTATTTCAAGAACTGTATCCTCTCTTTTCTTATTATGAAGAAAAATTAATGAAAAAAAATAAAGAAAAAGCGGAAGAAATCCAAAGTTCTATTGAAGAAAAAATGAGGGAATATTATGAAGATGTTTTAGAAGATAAAGTTGAGATCGATGAGACATATCTTGCAGAGTCTATACATTATATTCTTTTTATGTCTCGTTTCTCCATTGTTATTAGTGATGCCGAGGAAAAGAAACGATTAGTAACAGGAGTCCATGTCCAAGAAGTGAAACACTATAAAAAAGAGAATCAAAGACTAGGAGAGGAAGAGAAAGAAAAAGTGTTAAAAGCTCTTTCCGATCACAATCGTTTTTCCATTTTGAAGATGTTAAAAGAAGGGAAGTTATCCAATAAAGAGATGGCAGAACGGTTAAAAATTACGCCAGCAGGGGTAACCTATCAAATGAATCATCTTGTCGGTGTTGGGCTCGTGCGTTACTGTACAAAGGAAAATGGGAGAGGAAAAAACTATATGGTGAATGTTTCGTATTTAGAAAAGATTTTTGAGAGTATACTGAAAGAACTTGCATGAAAAAATATTTTATGATAAAATATTCATCGCAAACAAAATAATGATATTTAGATGAAAATGGTAACGAGATTTTATCAAATTTGATAGAGAAAAAGATAGGATCGCAGTGAAAGTTATAAAATGGCTTTTACTGCGATTTTTTTGCGTTTTCTATCATAGTATTTCGTCCATTTTCCAAAGAGGCGAAGGAGGAATTAAAATGCCGAAAACAAAAATTCAAGAAATTGTCTTTACAGTAATGATGGTGATCGTTATGGTCTATGGTATGGTAGTCTATAATATCTCCCTAGATATGGGAGGCTTGACAAATCAAGTGTTTGTGATCGCGTTAGGAGAATTATGGGTGATGGGGATTGTAGCATTCTTATTAGAGTTGCTTTTCGTTGGAAAGCTCGCTCAAAAAATGGCATTCCGTATGGTAAATCCAAGAAGTGATCGACCTATTGTCATTATTTTAGCCATTTCTGTTATGACAGTATGCTTTATGTGTCCAATTATGAGCTTCATTGCTACCGTATTATTCAAAGGTGGATTTGATATTCAAGTAGTGGCAAAATGGGTGCAAACAACTGTAATGAATTTCCCTATGGCGCTTGGCTGGCAGATTTTCTTTGCAGGTCCAGTTGTTCGATTGGTGTTTGGAAAACTGTTTCCTGAAAAAGGAATCAAGAGTGAACAGGTTACAGCTTAAATAGAAGAGTGAAATAAAATGGAAAATATCATTAGAAAATAGTTTTTTAATTATGACTATTCAAAATGATATTTTCCATTTTTTATAGTCTAAAGATATAGAGCGTGAAAACGTAAAAAAAAGACACCATAGTAAAAAACAGGGACTTGGAGAAATGCTCTCTTTTTCTTATAATAAACATAAACAATAGAAAATTGAGAATCAAAAAAAGGAGTTATAATTAAAGAAAAAGGAATTGAAAAGTTAGCAAAAAATAAGAGAAATACGGTTGAAATTATTTTAGGATAGAATAATTAACATATCGTTTGAATCTATAATAGATAGATGGAAAAGGGAGGAAAAAACATGGCAAAGTATCAGCTTGATATGAACAAGTATATGCAACTAGCAAGACAGACAGCGGCAGAAGGATGTGTCTTATTAAAAAATGACAAGGACACACTTCCAATTAAAAAAGGAACAAAAGTATCCGTTTTTGGAAGAATTGCATTCCATTATTATAAAAGTGGTACAGGTTCAGGCGGCCTTGTCAACACCAACTATGTGGTGGGAATTTTAGACGCTCTAAAGACATGGAAGGATATTTCGCTGAATGAAGAGTTAGAAGGCATTTATCAAAAGTGGATAGAAGAAAATCCATTTGATAAAGGAGCAGGATGGGGACAAGAACCTTGGTCACAAAAAGAAATGCCATTGACGGAAGAGATTGTAAAACAAGCCAGCCAACAGTCTGATATGGCTATCGTTGTCATTGGAAGAACCGCAGGAGAAGATCAGGATACAAAAGCAGAAGAAGGTAGCTATTTTCTTACGAAACTAGAAGAAGAGATGTTAGAAAAGGTTTGCAACTGCTTTGATAAAGTCGCTGTCTTATTAAATGTTGGTAACATTATCGATATGAGATGGGTAGAAACCTATCAGCCATCGGCCATTCTTTACACATGGCAAGGAGGACAAGAAGGGGGAAATGGTGTATTAGATGTTCTATCAGGAGCGGTGAGTCCATGTGGTAAATTAACAGATACGATTGCTTATGAGATTACCGATTATCCATCTACGAAGAACTTTGGAGATCCAGTAGAAAATTATTATAAAGAAGATATTTATGTAGGATATCGTTACTTTGAAACGTTTGCCAAAGAAAAGGTACAGTATCCATTTGGATACGGATTATCCTATACGAGCTTCCAACAAAGAGTGGAGAGTTTGGAACAAAAAGAAGGAAACATTGTCGTAAAGGTAGCTGTAAAAAATATAGGAGACGTTGCAGGAAAAGAAGTAGTAGAACTTTATAGTTCTGCACCTCAAGGATTACTTGGAAAACCACTCAGAGAGTTAAAAGCTTTTAAAAAGACAGAAGTTTTGCAACCAGAACAAGAACAAATAGTAGAACTGATAGTGCCAATCAAAGAGTTAGCTTCCTATGATGACGGTGGAAAGACAGGCTATCGCTCCGCTTATGTATTAGAAGAAGGTTCTTATGAGTTTTATGTGGGAAGCGATGTGAGACAGGCAACGTTGGCAGGTAACTTTTTTGTAGAAGAGACAACATTGGTGGAACAGCTAGAAGAATGTTTAGCACCAGTAAAGGAATATGAACGTTTCATACCGATTGCTGTAGAAGGAGATAGCCTTTGTTTTCAACAAGGAGAAGAAGCTGTTCCAACAAGAACCATTCCTCCAATGGAGAAGCGAAAAAAAGATATGCCAAAGGAAATTCCATATACAGGAGATCAAGGCTATCAATTAGTGGATGTATTGGATGGTAAGATTACAATGGAAACTTTCCTTGCTCAATTAACAGAAGAAGATCTCGTTTGTATTGTTCATGGAGAAGGAATGTGTAGTCCAAAAGTGACAGCGGGAACAGCGTCAGCCTTTGGTGGAACAACAAAGGCATTAGAACATTTTGGAATTCCTGTTGCTTGCTGTGCGGATGGTCCATCTGGTATTCGTATGTCTTGTGGAACAACTGCATTTTCTTTGCCAAACGGAACAGCAATCGGATGTACGTTTAATACAGAGCTCATTGAACAGCTTTATCAAATGGAAGGATTAGAACTTCGTAAAAATCAAATAGATACTTTGCTAGGACCAGGAATTAACATTCATAGAAATCCTTTAAATGGAAGAAATTTTGAATATATTTCAGAAGATCCTTATGTAACAGGTGCTATGGCAGTTGCTCAAATAAAGGGAATGGGTTATGCAGGGGTAACTGGAACATTAAAACATTTTGCAGGAAATAACCAAGAATTCCATCGCCATGAAATCGATTCCATTGTTTCGGAACGAGCACTTCGCGAGATCTATTTAAAAGGTTTTGAAATGGCAGTAAAGGAAGCAGGGGCTTATTCTATTATGACAACTTATGGAGCGGTCAATGGCATTTGGACAGCGGGAAGCTATGATCTGAATACTTCGATTCTAAGAAAAGAATGGGGATATGAAGGAATTGTCATGACAGACTGGTGGGCAAAAATCAATGAAGAGGGAGAAGAGGCTTCTGTTGATAACACTGGTGTTATGGTACGAGCACAAAACGATCTTTACATGGTTGTGAGGGATAGCGAAACCGAAGGGATGGGAAAACGTGCTATGTCCGATCTAAAGGAAGGACGTGTTACAAAAGCAGAGTTTCAGCGCTGTGCGAAAAACATATGTGAAGTTTTGATGCGTTCTCCGGTTATGAATCGATTTTTAGGAAGAGAACAGGAAAAAGTAGAAGTCATAGGAAATGAACAGTTTACACAAAATGATTGTGAAATTTCTAAGTATTATTCGATTGATGATGATACCACATTAGATATGAAGTATGTGATAACCGATCAGGGAAATTCTGAGGTGTTTGGAATTACATTAAAGGAAATGGGAGATTATACGATTTCAGCAAAGATGCGTTCCAAAGATAGCAGTAATTCACTGGCACAGCTTTCTATGTCTGTATTCTTCGATAATGAACTAAAGGGAACATTTGTCATTCAAGGAAACCAAGAAGATTGGACTGAGCAGACAATGTCTCTTGGAAACATCTGGGATGTGAATCATTATATTAAACTTTATTTTTCAATGAGTGGTATGGAATTGGAGTCTTTTCGCTTCCAAAGACAAAAATAAAAACTAAAAATAAAAAAGCAATACAGTTTGTTTTAAGCGTGATTTTGAGGAAACTAAAAAAATGATAAGCACTTTTTAAAAATATTTAAAAATCTTTGTGGAGTATCTCCGACGGAATATCGGAATAATTTCCAAGTGTCTCATAAGGATTAAAAAAGAAAAAGGATTTATTAAGTGTTGATAGAAAAAGACATCTAGGAGAAAAACTAGATGTCTTTTTCTGTTTCTATAAAAGTAATAGTTCCTATAAGAGAAGTGATACTTTTATAGGATAACTACTTCAATATTTATGCCTGTTTTAATGCTTGCTCAATATCTGCAATTAAATCTTCAACATGTTCTAATCCAACAGAAAGTCGAATGAGTCCAGTAGAAATGCCTGCTTCTACTAATTGTTCATCTGTCAATTGGCGATGCGTATGGCTTGCTGGATGAAGAACGCAAGTTTTTGCATCCGCTACATGAGTTGCAATCGAAGCGAGTTTTAAGCTATCCAAAAAGCGAACCGCAGACTCTCTTCCACCTTTTAATTCAGCAGAAATAACGCCACAAACACCATTTGGCATATATTTTTTCGCTAAGGAATAATATTTATCTCCTTCTAATGCAGGACAATTAACAGAGGCGATTTTTTCATGATTTTTTAAATATGTAGCGATTGCCAACGCGTTAGAACAGTGACGTTCTACACGAAGAGGAAGGCTTTCTAAGCTCATGCCAAGTAAAAATGTGCTAAGTGGAGAAGGAGTAGAGCCAAGATCACGCATTAACTGAGAAGTCGCTTTTGTAATATAAGCTAATTTACCAAATTTTTGTGTGTAAACAATGCCATGATAAGATTCATCAGGAGTCGTAAGCCCTGGGAATTTATCGGCATGAGCTTCCCAATCAAAGTTTCCACTATCTACGATACAGCCACCTACTTGTGCTGCATGACCATCCATATATTTCGTTGTAGAATGAGTTACAATGTCAGCACCCCATTTAAAAGGTTGACAATTAATTGGAGTTGCAAATGTATTATCTACAATAAGTGGGACTCCATGAGAATGTGCTACGTTTGCAAAGCGTTCAATATCAAGAACGGCTAAAGCTGGGTTAGAAACAGATTCTCCAATAATAAGTTTTGTATTTGGACGGAATGCATTGTGAATTTCTTCATCGGTAGAATCGACGCTGATAAAGGTGCTTTCGATACCAAATTTCTTTAAAGTAACCCCGACTAAATTTAATGTACCACCATAGATTTCAGAAGCACAGATTAAATGGTCACCAGCTTCACAAATATTGATAATGGCAAATAAATTGGCTGCTTGACCAGAAGACGTGAGCATTGCTCCCACACCGCCTTCTAAATCGGCGATTCTTGTTGCAACTGCGTCATTGGTTGGGTTTTGAAGACGAGAATAAAAATATCCATTGGCTTCTAAATCAAACAACTTGCCCATTTCATCTGCAGAATCGTATTTAAATGTAGTTGATTGATAAATAGGAATCTGTCTGGATTCTCCATTTTTTGGTTCCCAACCAGAGTGGATACACTTGGTTTCAGCATGATAATTGTTACTCATTATATAGATCCTCCTATGTTTGTATTGTTTTTCATTATCTTATCCCATAATTACTACTTTAATTAAGTGATGTTATAAAACTTAAATGAAGTATAGCAAAAGATAAGGCTTGGCACAAGGGAAAAATAGAAGTATACTTATAAAATAGAATATTTTGTATACAAGTTTTTTCATATACTAATAAAATTCATTTTTTGTATAGGAAAAAACGATGTGCAGTTATAAGACAATGGAGTTTGTTTTCTAACTGCTTGAAAATGGAAGGAGAGAGTATAAAATGCCCATTAAAGTGCAGACGGATTTACCAGCAAAAGCCATATTAGAAGATGAGAATATATTTGTTATGGATGAACATCGTGCCATGACGCAGGATATTCGCCCTCTTAGTATTGTTATTTTAAACTTAATGCCAACGAAAGAGGATACCGAATTACAATTACTTCGTATGCTTTCCAATACACCACTTCAAATTGATGTGACATTTTGTCATATGGAAACGCATATATCAAAGAATACACCTGCTTCTCATTTAAATAAACATTATAAAACGTTTTCTGAGATTAAGGATCAGAAGTTTGATGGGATGATTATTACGGGGGCACCAGTAGAGCAGATGCCGTTTGAAGAAGTAAACTATTGGGAAGAGCTAACAATGATTATGGAATGGTCAAAGACAAATGTATTTAGTACATTTCACATTTGTTGGGGGGCTCAAGCAGGGCTTTATTACCATTATGGGATTCAAAAACAACTATTGAAAGAGAAATTAAGTGGGGTATACCATCATACATTGCTCCATAGAAAAGTGTTATTAGCAAGAGGAATGGATGATGTTTTTTATGCACCACATTCTCGTTATACGGGGATTGATGAAGAGGCGGTAGAAAAAAATGAGCATCTAAAAGTGATTGCTAAAAGTGAAGAAGCAGGAAGCTATATTATTATTGGAGATGGGGGAAAACGAATTTTTGTAACAGGACATTCTGAGTACGATCGCCTGACGTTAGATAAAGAGTATCGCAGAGACGTGGATCGAAATTTAAATCCAGAAGTGCCAAAAAATTATTATAAAAATGACGATCCTTCGATTATTCCAGAGCTCATATGGAGAGCCAATTCCAACTGTCTTTATACGAATTGGTTGAATTATTACGTCTATCAGTCAACACCATATAATTTACAAGAGGATTTTGAAAAATAAAAATGTAATAGAAGGTGTTTGAGGGTAATAATAATATAATATTTGATAATAGGAGATGGTGCTTTCAAAGGGAAATAAGAAGTTTGCTTGTCAGAATGAAAATTGGAGGAGAAAAGAGATTCTATTGAGGTGGGAATATAAAGAGTAGTAGAATGAGGAAATGAAAATGAAAGAAGATTCAAAAATCAGCAAAAGAAAAACTGATAAAATGCCGAGATTAAAGTTATTAAAAATGGATGAAGAAGAACGGCGGAATATGATTGTCAATGGAAATATGTGGCGCACCCTTTGGCTTCTTGCATTACCAACGCTAATGATGAGTGTTGTTCAGTCTTTAATGCCGTTATCGGATGGATTATTTATTAACAATGTAGCTGGAACATTCGTTGCCAGCGCGGTTACTTTTTCAGAACCAGTCATTATGGTTGTATTAGCACTTGCACAAGGCCTTAGTGTAGCAGCTATGGCAGTTATTGGGCAGACATTTGGAAGCGGTAATTTTGAACGAGTGAAACATATTGCGGTACAGACGGTTGTGATTGGTTTTTTAGCAGGGATTTGTATTGCACCAATTTTAGCTCTTATTTCGATTCCAATTAGTGGGCATGTAACACCAGAGATTTCTGAAAATGTGCGTCTTTATATTTCACTTTATGCCATTGTATTGCCATTTTCTTTTATGGAAAGTATCTACAATGGAATTATGAACTCTACAGGTCGTCCAGAAGCACCATTAATCCGAATGGTGATTATGCTTATTTTAAAAATCATTGGAAACTGTATTTTTGTTTATTGGTTGGATTTAGAAGTCGTTGGATGTGTTCTTGCATCACTGATGGCGAATTTTATTGTATGTATCTGGATGTTCCATGAACTATTTATTCAAAAAGGTAGAATGCAGTTGACGTTAAAAGGCTTCCAATTTGATATTGCAGTCATTAAAAAGTTGGTTAAAATCGGAATTCCTTCTATGTTGACACAGATGATGTTAAGTTTAGGATTTGTTTTAATCAATAATGAAACACAAAAATATGGGGCTATCGTATTAAATGGACAGGGAATTGCCAATAATATTTCCAGTGTTTGTTTTAATCTACCAGCAGCTTTTGGTTCTGCGGTCACAACGATGGTGAGTATGAATATTGGTGCAGGATCTCCTGAGAGAGCAAAGAGAAGTGCATATCGAGGCTGTATTTCCTCTGCTATTACAGCTATTTTCATTATTTCCATTATTGTACCAGCTTCTAGCCACTTAACGATTTTATTTACTCGTGTACCAGAAGTATTAGAGGTAGCAAATCATGCGTTACATATCTACACCTATTCTGTTGTAGGATTTGGAATTTGCATTGCAGTACAAGGAGCTATGATTGGACTTGGAAGAACGAAGATTCCATTGATACTTGGAGTGCTTAGAATTTGGTTATTCCGCTATATTTTTATTTTATTAACGGAATCTTTTTTAAGAGAGTATTCTGTATTTTGGGGAAATTTATTTTCCAATTATATGGCAGCTATTATTTCTTTAATTATTTTATTTTCGATTCGTTGGAAATCTGTATTAGAGAAAGTATAAGAAAATAATTGAAAATGGATGAAAACAGATCATGCTGCTTTCATCCATTTATTTTTGACAGCTATCTTGGCCCTAAAAATTTATCACCATTTAAATGAATCATATGTTCTGGCATCTCTGCAATCCAAACTTCTGTTTCCCATGCCAATGTCTCTGAAAATTTCTTATATGTTTTAAAATCTAAGAAAGCTGTTACAAATATTTTTCCAGCTATTACATCTTTTGTCATATCCTCTATCTCTAAGATTCTCTTCGGATCCATTGGGCCTACCGATGTAACAGATTCGATAAAGTAAATCCAATTTTTATCTTCTCGATATAATACGACATCTGGCATTTTATCATGTAGCGTAATTTCAAAACCCAATGTTTCAAGTTTTCTAACATTTTTTACTAAATCTTTTTTTATTGTATCGCCCACATATAGACATTCAGCATTTGGTGCAAATCTTGGTGCAAACTCTTCTATAATTGCTTTTTGCAATTCATTATGTTTTCCAGCAGAAAAACTAAAATCTGCACCGTTAATTCTAACTGGCATCATTGTCATTTTCTTTTTGGAAGCATAAATATCGATTAGTTTTTCATGATATTCTAAAAATCTACTAATAGACTTTTCCAATTCTTGGGTTTGTATCTGGCTAATTAACCGCAAAGTTTCCTCGGTAAGTCGATATCTGTAATTAGGGCTATTTGTGGGTTTTCCATTATCTTATACTAAAGCTACCGTTCTAAATCTATGCAATGCCTGTTTTCGAAATGTTTCTCTACTATTTTCAGCATATTTTATTCCATAATTCTCATATACAAACTGAATAATATCATGAATCCGTAACCATTCATTCGTTGCATCTTCCCACTTCATATTTGGGGTAATTTTGGCCATTGCTAACAAAGTATAACAACAAATATCTGACTGTTGTGCCTTTGGCATACCGATCATTTTTAAAAACTGTCTTGTTTCTTCAATTTTATCCATAATATCCCTCTAATATCAAATTACAATTTTTTTCTGAATAATCCTTACTTTTCATTATCCTTCTTCCCATTTCTTGAATGGATTCCAAATCTGGAACAGGCATTGCATTAATTTCCGTTGAATTAACCTGCGTTGATCCATTTAAGATGCGATAATATTGATCATATAATGTAGAATTAAATAGTACATATAAACCATACACAAGACATTCTGACATTTCTGTTAATAATCCATCTATAAAATTGAGTTTATTTTGTGTACTTATTTTTTTGTATTGAGGAAATTCTTTTGCTAAATATATTCCACACTGTAACCTGCGAGATTCTTCTTTTGTTGTAAATCGCTTTACAAATAAATAGTTTTTATTATCCTGCATTAATCCTTTCTGATCTGTAACTACATATTCAGACTCTTTTTGAATCGGAAATTGCACTTTTCCTTGATTAATATGTTGCGAATGAAACAAAGGAATTGCTCCATCCTCTTCTACATCTCGAAGGATTTCTCGATTTCTAAAATCTACAGTCAATCCCGTTTTCATTTTTACTCCAATCTCAGGAAGTGTTTTATGAAATCCCTGTAACTTCTTTAATACTTCTACGTCCTTCTCATTAGTCACAAGATAAACATAAAAGTCACGCTTAGACACAACTAAACTATAGGGAACTGTTATTGATGTAATCCTTGCAAAATCATTGTTGGAATTTGATGACGTGATTTTCACGGTTTTTGGCATTATCTGTGTTTTTCGTACTTTAATGATAATTGTCTCTTGTAATACTTTTTCTTTGTCAAAAACCTTATTGCGGCTCTCAAACAAATGAATTTGTTCCAATTTTCCATAAGTTAAAAAATACTGCCTAAAACGTTTAAAATATGCACCAGAGGTCCAAGAACGAGGAATAATATAGACCATCTCTCCATCTTCTTTTAAATTAAAAAGTCCCATAGAAGCAAAAAGGAAATAAAGATTTGGTGTTCCATAACAGACTGTCGGCATTGCCATCGCTTCTGGAGCATTTTTTGATATTTTCATATAAGGAGGATTGCCAATTACAAAATCATACTTTTTTGCTTTTGGATTGCTACCAATCATATCATTAAAGTCTAAGTATTGACTGGTAATATAATTATCTGTAATTATGTTTATAATAACTTTTTTTGTTGATTTTTCCTTACAATATTCTAGATTACTTTTTAAGAGTGATAATATATTTTCATCATTTTCATAACAAGTGAGTTTAATCTCTTTTACAGTATCAAACTTCTCAACCCATTCAAGAAATGCACATGATAAGATACCAGAGCCAGCTCCAGCATCTAAAACAGTGATATATTCTTTGTTTTCAGAAAGATTATATAAATTTGACATAAATCTTGCTGTTTCTAAACTTGTAAAAAATTGTCCATATTTCTTTCGTTTTATTTTAGGCATACTTTCAATATATTCGTTAGTACGCTCTATCACTTTTTCCAACATATTTTCTATATGAACTTCCTTTCCTTGAATATATTTCTTTTAATTTTTATTATATTTTTCAGCATATTCCAATAGCAATGTATTAACCAAGTCGTTAAAAGAAATTTTTTATTCTTATCTTTTTATATGTGTCTATTATAAGTGATGTCTATCTGCAATACAAGCTGCTATTTTTCACTAGGTTGCTTATCTACTTAAAATAAAAAATAAGAGAGGGGGTTGGTACATAAGTGCGGATACAAAAAGTTTAATAGAGTGCAATATAAGTAAAAAAATAGGCTATCGCAAAATTAAAATTTTTAATTTTACGATAGCCTTATCTTTATGAAAATAAACGAAAAATTACGAATACTTATGAGCGATTATTGGCAAATAAAATGGCATAATCAATGGCATTGATTAAACTAAGTTCAGAAGCCGTTCCTTTTCCTGCCTGATCAAAAGCCGTTCCATGGTCTACACTTGTACGAATGATTGGTAAACCAAGAGTAATATTAACACCAGATACCGCTTCCCATTTCTCGTCTTCTTGGTTGTAGACAAATCCAACGACTTTTAATGGAATATGACCTTGATCGTGATACATGGCTACTACAATGTCATACCAGCCACCAAGAGCTTTTGAGAAGAGCGTATCAGGAGGAACTGGACCATCCGCTAAGATGCCTTCGGCTTTTGCAGCTTCAATTGCTGGAATAATTTCGTCAATTTCTTCACGACCAAATAGACCATTTTCTCCGCTATGAGGATTGAGACCAGCAACACCGATTTTTGGATTTTCGATTCCAAGATCTTTGCACGCTTGATATGCAATTTTAATACAATCAAGAACTCGTTGTTTTTTTACTCTTCTGCACGCTTCCATTAAGGAAACATGAGTAGAAACGTGTACGACTCGTAAATTTTCATGGGCTAACATCATCGTATAGTTTTTCGTATAAGTGAAATCTGCATAGATCTCTGTATGTCCAGAATAGTGATGTCCAGCAAGATTGATTGCCTCTTTATTAAAAGCATTTGTGACGGTTGCATCGATTTCTTTATTTAAAGCGAGTTCAATGACTTTATTGACATATTGAAAAGCAGCTTCACCAGCAAGAGCAGACACTTCTCCACGTTTTAAATGTTCCATGTCAACTAATTTCATATCAAGGACATTTAAAACATTTGGTTGAAAGTTTGCTTCTGATACATTAGAAATGGAATGAATTGTTAGATCGGTTATTCCCAAAATTTTCTTAGCGTCTTCTAAAACGTTAGAATCGCCGATAACGATAGGATTGCATTTTTCATACAAAGAGTCATGTAAAAATGCTTTTATTGTGATTTCAGGGCCAATGCTTGCGGGATCGCCCATTGTAATACCAATTATTTTTCGTTTATCCATAATTTTATCTCCTTTATTTTGTATCCGTTTTATGTTGTTGGATTGATGCTAGGGTTTGGACACCTTTTGCGTTCCTCATGTTTATGTAAGAAGGTTGTTAAAAGAGGACAAAGAAGTGTCGTTACAATAATTGCAGCTGTAATTTGTGCAGTAGCTGTAGCAGAGATTGCAAGAAGTGTTGAATCAATGGCTGCTACAGCAGCAGGTGTTGCAGCGGCGTTTCCTGCGGTTGTACCAATGGCTGCACCGACTTCAGGGTGTTCCATTTTCAGTAATTTATAAACGAAGTAACCGCCAAGACCTGTGACAAAGGTACAAACGATTCCAAGAAGAATTCCAGGGATTCCAGCTTTTACTAAGTCCATTAAATTTAAGTTTGCACCGAGTGGAAAAGCGAAGAATGGAATGAGCATGGAAGCGCCAGGGGCACAGAATTTGCGGATATCTTCATCAATATTTCCAAGAATACATCCGATAGCAATCGGAATAATACATCCAATCATAATTTCAATTGGAATTTTAGCCACACCAGCAGCTCCAAGAGCTAACATAGTGAAGAAAGGACCATCTTTTAAGGCTAAAATAGCACAAGCGCTTACGTCAGTAGCATCTCCATATTCACCAGCTAAAGCCGCATACAAACCGCCGTTAGAATTAGAGAGTGCACCAATAATTGCAAGAGGTGTTAAGCCTAAAATACCAGCAGGTCCAATGAATTTATTCACAAGTAATCCGATGGCAATACCGATTCCAACTTTTGTAATAATTAAAATAACACCTTTATAAACAGGCTGTCCAGCCTTTTTAAAATCAATTGTCGTACCATTGCAGAATAGAAATGCTGCAAGAAGTGGCATGGCGCCTGCTTGGAATAAATTCACAGTGAAAGTTCCAGAGAAATAGTCCCAAATTCCAGTCTCAGTCATTCCAAGAATACTATGTCCAAAGAAAGTGTTAATAATTGTTCCAAGCAACAAAGGGATTACCATAAGTCCACCAGGGATTTTTTTGACATTTTCTAAAATTTCCATAATTTAAGTGCGAAAAGCCCATTCCTTTAGGGGTGGGATGAAAGCACTATTTATTTTAAATTTTTGTGTATGTTTGTATTTATTTTGTACATATTATATGCTATACTTATAGTATGGAAAATAATTATAGACATACAAACACAACAGTATCTTTGATAAATTATCATTTTGTATTTTGTCCTAGATACAGAAGAAAGATTTTTCTGATACCTAAAGTAGAACAACGATTTAAAGAACTGGTTAAATTA
>DVIZ01000192.1 GCA_018710905.1 Candidatus Scybalomonas excrementigallinarum
AATTGATTTACTAATTTTTTACAGTAACTTTGATCATAGGGATTTTCTGTCCTTTTTTAACATGTGTACATTTTAATTTATATTAGCACAACGCGTTATAATAAATGCAAATCAAATAATAAAAAAGAAATCAAGTTGAGATCATAAGTAAAGTTTATGATAGAATGAGCGTTATCGAGCGGGAATAGACAAAGCCTATTCATCGTGAGTGGCCAATGGCTCAGAATAGAGCACTTAAGGAGTAAAGGAGAAATAAACATGTATCAGGTTGCGTTAAGCAAAATTGTGGAAAAAATGGGTCTTACAAATGTAACTCCTGAAATCAGTACCGAAGATGTTATGATTACACAAACGGATATCAACCGTCCAGCGTTACAGCTTTCTGGTTTTTTTGAGCATTTTGATTCCGATCGTGTACAAATTATCGGTATGGTAGAGTACACCTATTTAAAAAAGATTCAGGAAGATGATATTGTCATTGAACGCTTGGATCGTCTATTTGGAGCAGGAATTCCATGTATTATTTTTTGCCGAGGCTTAGAGCCTTGTGAGCGTTTAATGGAAGCTGCAAAACGCCATAAAGTGCCAGTTCTTACTACAGAACAGCATACATCTGGCTTTATGGCAGAGCTTATTCGCTGGTTAAATGTAGAGTTAGCGCCAAGAATTTCTATTCATGGTGTATTGGTGGATGTTTATGGTGAAGGTGTTTTAATTATGGGAGAGAGTGGCATTGGTAAAAGTGAAGCGGCTCTTGAATTAATTAAACGAGGTCATCGTCTTGTATCCGATGATGTAGTGGAAATTAAGCGTGTTAGTGAGGATACCCTTGTTGGTACTTCACCAGAAATTACAAGATATTTTATCGAACTCCGTGGGATTGGAATTATTGATGTAAAGACATTATTTGGTGTTGAAAGCGTAAAACCAACACAGAGTATCGATTTGGTTATTAAGTTAGAAGAGTGGGATAAAAAAGAAGAGTATGATCGTCTTGGATTAGAAGAACAGTATACCGAAATTCTTGGAAATAAAGTAGTATGTCACTCTATTCCAATTCGCCCAGGGCGTAATCTTGCGATTATTGTAGAATCAGCAGCTGTTAACCATCGTCAGAAGAAGATGGGGTATAATGCTGCAATTGAGCTTTATAATCGTGTAACAGGAAACCTTAATAAAGGAAAAGAAGAGAAATAAATTTTTGTACGAATGGTAATAAAAGAGGGAGAAATGAAAATGAAGTATGTAGTAGGAATTGACATCGGAGGAACAACAGTAAAAATCGGTTTATTCACCACAGAAGCACAACTTCTTGATAAATGGGAAGTGGCTACAAGAAAAGAAGACAATGGAGCTTATATTTTAAATGACGTAGCAGAGAGTGTAAAGGAAAAGTTAGTAGAAAAAGGAATTGCTCTTTCTGATGTTACAGGAGCAGGAGTTGGTGTTCCAGGGCCTGTTACCGTAGATGGAGTCGTAAAAAGTTGTGTAAATCTTGGATGGGGAACATTTTCTGTGGCTGATACGATGACTGAATTGTTAGGAATTCCAGTAAAAGCTGGGAATGATGCCAATGTTGCTGCACTTGGTGAAATGTGGAATGGTGGAGCAAAAGGATATAAAAACGTTATTTTAGTAACACTTGGAACAGGTGTTGGCGGTGGAATTATTATCGATGGAAAAGTGGTAGCAGGAAGTCATGGAGCTGGCGGAGAAATTGGCCATGCAACCGTGAATCCACATGAAACAGTCGCTTGTAACTGTGGAAAGAAAGGTTGTTTAGAACAATACTCCTCTGCAACTGGTTTGATTCGAGGTGCGAAAGAGGCATTAAAAAAATCGGATATGCCATCTGTTCTTAGAGATATGACAGATTTTATGGCAAAAGAAATCTTAGATGCAGCAAAAGCTGGTGATGAATTTGCTGTTTTAGAAGTTGAAAAATTCTGTCGTATTTTAGGTCGTGCTCTTTCTGTTTTTGCTGTTGTTGCGGATCCTGAAGTTATTGTTATTGGCGGTGGAGTATCAAAAGCAGGAACATATTTAACGGATATGATTCAAAAATATTTTGATGAATATGCATTTCATGCTTGTACTGCAAAAGTGGTGCTTGCAGAGCTTGGGAATGATGCTGGAATTTATGGAGCGGCAAAGCTTTGTATGTAATTTAGCAGAAGGTTTTATAGTTTAAAATAAAATATTATAAATTTAGCAAAAAGAGAGAAAAAACTTTTTTTAGAATCTAGTGTTTTCTTATGACAGAGGGCTTTTTTGCCCTCTGTTTTTTAGTTATTATTTACATTGAGAAATAATCTTTAATATTGTATGATATAATTAAATAGAAATTATTGAGGTGTCAATATGAATCAGACATTATATCAGACATTAGCACTTGCTCTAGGGGAAGAGCAGGTGATGGAAAAGGAACCTATGAGAAAACACACAACATTTCGTATTGGTGGAGATGCTGATTTGTTTGTCATTCCACAAAATGCAGAACAGGTAAAACAAGTTGTGTGCCATGCAAAAGAAGCAGGGGTGCCTTATTATTTTATCGGAAATGGAAGTAACCTTTTAGTATCAGATAATGGAATTCGTGGTGTTGTTATTTTAATTGCAGATAATATGAAGGCAATTGAAGTAGAGGACACAACGATTCGAGCGCAGGCAGGAATTTCTTTAGCTTCCCTCGCAAAACAAGCGTTAAAAAATGAATTAACAGGATTTGAGTTTGCAGCAGGAATTCCAGGAACACTTGGTGGCGCTGTTAGCATGAATGCAGGTGCTTATGGCGGAGAAATGAAAGATGTTCTTTTAGAGGCAACAGTTCTTACCGATGAAGGAGAAATTGTAACTCTTTCAAAAGAAGAGCTAGAGCTTGGATATCGCACAAGTTTAGTTGGAAGAAATCATTATATTGTTTTAGAAGCAGTTGTTGCATTAGAAAAAGGACGAAAAGAAGACATTTTATTAAAAATGGAAGATCTTGCACAGAGACGAAGAGACAAACAGCCATTAGAGTATCCAAGTGCAGGAAGTACCTTTAAACGTCCAGAAGGTTATTTTGCAGGACAATTGATTGATGAAACAGGATTAAGAGGGTTTCAAGTTGGAGGGGCGCAAGTATCAGAGAAACACTGTGGATTTGTAATTAATACGGGGAATGCCACATCTCATGATGTGCGACAATTAATTGAAGAAGTAGCAAACCGAGTTGAGAAGAAGTTTGGAGTTCGTTTACATCCAGAAGTGAAAATGATAGGATTTGAAAACGACAGATAAGGGGATACGGTTATGAGATTTGTCATTGTATCTGGTATGTCAGGAGCTGGGAAAACGACAGCACTTAAAGTGTTAGAAGATGCAGGATATTTTTGTGTGGATAATTTACCAGTTCCTTTAATACCCAATTTTGCAGATATTACTTACAATTTGGAAACAAAAGTAAATAATGTAGCAGTTGGTATTGATATAAGAAGTGGAGAATCTCTTCTTATGTTAGCCGATCAGTTATCTGCTTTAGAAGCAAGAGGAAGAAAATATGAGATTTTATTTCTCGACGCCTCTAACGAAGTGTTAATTAAACGATATAAAGAGACGAGGAGAATCCATCCTCTTGCTCATGGAACACGGATTGAAAATGGAATTTTGCTTGAGAGAGAGAAGGTTCGTTTCTTAAGAGAAAAGGCTAGTTATATTATTGACACCAGCTGTCTTTTAACAAAGGAATTAAAACTTGAACTTGAGAAAATTTTTATAGAAAATCAAAATTATAGTAATTTCATTATTACAATTCTTTCTTTTGGTTTCAAGTATGGAATCCCTACGGATTCGGATCTTGTATTTGATGTACGATTTTTGCCAAATCCTTATTATATTAAAGAAATTCGACATTTGACAGGAAATGACAAACCAATTCAAGAATATGTGATGACAAGTCAAAAATCCTACGAATTTTTGGATAAAATAGAAGATTTACTCGAATTTTTAATTCCGAATTATATTAATGAAGGAAAAAATCAGCTTGTTGTGAGCATAGGTTGTACAGGAGGGAAACATCGTTCGGTAACAATGGTGAATGAATTGTTAGAACGAATGAAGAGCCTTCCCTATAGTGTCCGAACAGAACATCGTGATATTGAGAAAGATACAAAACAAAAAGCACTATAATAAGGAGAATGGAAATTATGTCTTTTTCCAGTGAGGTGAAAGAAGAACTGGCTCGTGCTATGAGTCCAGCGAGGCATTGTCAAATTGCAGAAATTGCAGCAATTGTCAGTCTATGTGGCAGAGTGCAAATTTCAGAATTTGATGAGTACAAGCTGCTTGTTCATACGGAAAATGCGGTGGTAGCTAGGAAATACTATTCACTATTAAAGAGTGCATTTCAGATTAATGCAAGCATTTTGATTAAACGGAATGTGTATTTAAAAAAAACACATACTTATATGGTGAAAATTGATGATCATGAGCAGTCGTTAAAAGTATTACGAGCAACCAAATTAATCGATAAGAATGGAGAGATTCGAGAAGAATTGTCTCAGATCGATAATATGGTGTTACAAAGAGATTGCTGTAAGAGAGCCTTTATAAGAGGTGCATTTTTAGCGGCTGGTTCTATTAGTGATCCAGAAAAAAATTATCATTTTGAAATTGTATGCACCAATGAAGAAAAAGCAAAACAACTTCAAGAAATTATTAATACATTTGAGTTAGATGCCAAGATTGTTTTACGTAAAAAATATTATGTTGTATATATAAAAGAAGGTGCAATGATTGTTGATATTTTAAACGTAATGGAAGCGCATGTTTCTTTGATGAAATTAGAAAATGTTCGCATATTAAAGGACATGAGAAATTCCGTAAATCGACGGGTGAATTGTGAGACAGCCAATATTAATAAGACAGTTTCTGCTGCAATGAAACAATTAGAGGATATTCGATTTATTCAAGAAACAATTGGTTTTTCAGAGTTATCAGAAGGTCTTGCTGAAATTGCAAAATTACGTCTTAGTCAGCCCGAGGCAACTTTAAAAGAATTGGGAACAATGCTTAATCCACCAGTAGGAAAATCTGGTGTCAATCATAGATTAAGAAAATTGAGTAATATGGCAGACGATTTGAGAGAACGTCAACAAAATTCAAGAAGTTTGTAATAGGCAATAAGGAGGATATTATGATCACAAAAACTATGACAATCAAAATTCCATCAGGATTAGAAGCAAGACCAGTGGCTGTTTTAGTACAAGTAGCAAGTCAATATGAAAGTAGTATTTTAATTGAGACAGAAGATAAAAAAATCAATGCAAAAAGCATTATGGGAATGATGAGTCTTGGACTTTCAGTAGGAGAGGAAATTACAGTTATCGCGGAAGGAAAAGATGAAGAAGATGCAGTAAACCATATTGAACAATATGTGAGTGCAAATTAATAGAGAACTTTTTTGGGGCTATCACATTTAAGTGATAGCCCTTTTAGTACTTTGTAGGAAATCTTTAAGAAAATCTTTATAGAAATTCTAGAATATTTCATGTAGAATAAACAACAGGATAATAAGATAGACAAGATAAAAAACGATGGAGGTTGAAAATGTACGATAGTATAGTAATTGGAGCAGGTGTGGCAGGGAGCGTTATTGCACGAGAGTTAGCAGAGCGATGTAATAAAAAAGTACTTGTGATAGAACAAAGAGAACATATAGCCGGAAACTGTTATGATGAATACGATGAAAATGGTATTTTAATTCATACGTATGGCCCTCATATTTTCCATACGAATAAAAAGAGAGTCTATGAATATCTTTCTCGTTTTACAAAATGGTATCCATACTCTCATGAAGTAGTAGCAAATGTATATGGCACTTATTTACCAGTTCCTTTTAACTTAAATAGTCTTTACCAAGTATATGGAGAAGAAAAGGGGAAAGAATTAGAAGAAAAGCTAAAAAATGCGTATGGCGATGGAGCAAGAGTCTCTATTCTAACATTGAAAGAAAATGAAGATGAAGAAATTCAAAAAGTTGCAGATTATGTGTATGAAAATGTATTTCTTCATTACACGATGAAACAATGGGGACAAACGCCGGATGAGATCGATCCATCGGTTATGAATCGTGTTCCTGTGTTAATTTCAAGAGATAATCGTTATTTTCAAGATACATGGCAAGGAATGCCTCTTGATGGTTATACAAAAATGTTTGAAGCGATTTTGAACCATGAAAACATTGAAGTGCAAGTTGGGAAAAAGGCTCAAGAGAGAATTGCTTTTACGAATGATCAAATATTATTGGATGGCGTTCCATTTTCAGGAGAAGTTATTTATACTGGTCCAGTAGACGAATTGTTCGAATTTCAATATGGCAGATTACCTTATCGTACCCTTCATTTCACATTTGAACATTTTGAAGAAGATTATGTTCAGACACATGGAGTTGTCAATTATACAGTGAATGAGTCCTATACAAGAATTACAGAATTTAAACATATGACAGGACAAAAAGAAAAAGGAACAACGATTATGAAGGAATATCCAGATACTTATACAGGAGAAGAAGGAGAAATTCCTTATTATGCGATTCTCAATGAAGAGAACCGTGCCAATTATGAAAAGTATTGTAAGATGTTAGAGAAATATAACAATATATATTTATTAGGAAGACTAGCAGAGTATCAATATTATAATATTGATGCTATGGTGGAAAAGGCGTTAGAACTTGCGGATAAGCTCGAGGGAATTGCAAAATAGGAGGATAAATAGATGAAATTAATTACATTTGCAGTGCCTTGTTATAACTCAGAAAGTTATATGAGACATTGTGTTGACTCTCTTTTAGAAGGAGGAGAGGAAGTTGAAATTTTAATTGTGGACGATGGATCAAAAGATGGGACGGCTCAAATTGCAGATGAATATGCGAGCAAATATCCAACCATTGTAAGAGCCATTCATCAAGAAAACGGTGGACATGGAGAAGCTGTGAACACAGGACTTTTAAATGCCACAGGATATTATTATAAAGTTGTTGATAGTGATGACTGGGTGAATAAAGCCGCTTATCATGATATTTTAGAAGTTCTTCGTAAGATGGTAAGAGAAAATATTTCCCTCGATATGCTTCTTAGTAACTTCGTCTATGAAAAACAAGGAGCGAGAAGAAAAAAAGTAATGAGTTATCGCAATATGTTTCCACAAGATGAAGTGATTACATGGGACGATATGAGATTTTTAAAAAAATCCCAATATATTTTAATGCACTCTGTTATTTATCGAACAGAGCTATTAAGAGAGTGCGGTTTAAAACTTCCAAAACATACATTTTATGTTGATAATATTTTTGTATATCAGCCACTTCCTTATGTAAAGACCATATACTATTTGGATGTGAATTTCTATCGTTATTTTATCGGAAGAGGCGATCAATCCGTAAATGAAAAAGTTATGATTGGTAGAATCGATCAGCAGATCCGAGTAACGCATATTATGTTAGAGACATATAATGTGTGGAAGATTGAGAATAAAAAATTAAGAAAGTATATGATGAATTATTTGGATATTATGATGATGGTATCCTCCATTTTATTAATACGTTCAGGAACGGATGAAAACTTTAAGAAAAAACAAGAACTTTGGAAGTATTTAAAAAATCTTGATCGCAAGTTATATCGAAAGCTCCGTTATAGTATTATGGGACGTTCTTCTAATCTACCAGGAAAAGGTGGACGAAAGGTATCGATTATGGCGTATCAGATAGTGAGAAAATTCTATGGATTTAATTAATAGCTAAATAAATCCTTTTATATTTTTTCAGGCGGTAGATAATATTAGATACAATAGGAAAATATGTTTCCTATCCCACAAAAAAGAGGCTATCACATGAATTCTTTCATATGATAGCCTCTTTGTATGGAAATCAGTTGCTTTCTTTTATTCTCGATTAAATGTTTTCAATAGAGGGTTTCGTTTTATTATTTTCCGCATGATAAGCGGGACGATAAATAAAACGATAAATAACACCCCACATAATAAATGCGGTTATAACATCTAAGAAAGAATGTTGTTTTAAAAACATAGTAGATAAAATAATAGATATGGATAAAATTGTTGTTATCATGTAAGTTATATTTTTTAGTCGGTTGCTAAAATGTTCCTTTAGATAGTTACTTCTTTGAACAGCAGACCAAACACAGAGTGTGTTATACACATGAATGCTTGGAGCAATATTCGTTGGAGTATCAATCTGATAGAGATATTTTACCATATCTACAAAAATATTGTCTCTTGCAAATTCAGTAGGACGAAGTTGATGTCCGTTTGGAAATAAGGTGGATACAATTAAAAAAATCGTCATTCCAATAAATAAAAAGCAAGTAAGTTGATAAAATTCTTTTGTATCTTTGAAGAAAAAATATATGACCCATATGCTAATAAAAGCGAACCAGAGCATATAAGGAATAATAAAAAATTCGATAAATGGAATATAGTCATCAATTTTTACATGAATGATATATTCGGGAGAATAGCCTACGGTCTTTTCAAGCCAAGCAAACCATGGTAAATAAATAAGAAAATATAAAAACATACAAGCGTGTCTATGTTGGTATAACCACTTTTTCATAAGGATCATCCTTTCCACTTCGTTCATAAATTCTAAGCAAATGATATAATATTTATAAAGTATTTTGTATATCGAAATTATAACATAGCTAAAAAATAGAAACAATAAAAATGAACAATTATTAAGAAAGATTAAGAAAATTTTAAAAGTAGTCCATTTGTATTTCAGAATGATAAGAAGAATTGATTTAGAAGAGAGTTTTATTTGGGTAGAAAGCGGTAGAAAGGAGTAAGGAGTGCGGAATTATTTCCCAGAATTTTTTTTGAATAGAATATTTAATATAACCTATTGAAAATATTATAAAAATGGTGTATAATAAATTCGTTACATAGAAAAACTATAATATAGGCTAGAATGGCTCAGTTGGTAGAGCAACGCATTCGTAATGCGTGGGTCGAGGGTTCGAGTCCCTTTTCTAGCTTTTCAGACAAAGGAAAAAGAAGTCTCAAGATAAAACTTGGGACTTCTTTTTTGTTTACATGGAAGGTATACTTCTCATTATTTGCAGGAAGAAGAACAATCAAATTCAGGGTTAAAGGCATAGAAGTTTTTAGAGTCTAGACGTTCTTGAACTCTTCTAAGTCCCTCACCGAATCTTTGATAATGCACAATTTCCCGCTCTCTTAAGAAACGGATTGGATCTACAATATCCGGATCTTTAATTAATCGTAAAATATTATCATAGGTTGTGCGGGCTTTTTGTTCTGCGGCCAAATCTTCATGAAGGTCGGTTATGGCATCTCCTTTTGACTGGAAAACAGTCGCACTAAAAGGAGTTCCACTCGCCGCCTGTGGCCAAAGGCCAACCGTATGATCCACATAATAATCGGCAAATCCTTGACATTTAATTTCTTCCGGTGTTAAGTTACGAGTCAATTGATGAACAATGGCACAAATCATTTCCATATGTGCCAGTTCTTCGGTACCGATATCCGTTAAAAGACCAGCGATATCTCGAAATGGCATAGAATAACGTTGAGAAAGATAACGCATAGAGGCTGCTAGTTCACCGTCTGGTCCACCAAACTGTGTAATAATAATTTTTGCCATAGCAGGATCTGGATTTTTGATTTTAACAGGGTATTGCAAGCGTTTTTCATAAGTCCACATAGTTATCCCTCCATTTCCCATGGCCATGGTGTTTGTACCCATGTCCAATAGTCACAAGTTTCTACATCACGGTATGTCAAAGGACCGAAATGTTTGGTATAAGCATCCACTGCCTTTTTTCTAAGTACACGAAGATGTTCATAATAATCAAGAGCCTTTTGATCCATTGGATGCGTATCTAAAAAAAGAGCGAGCTCATCGATTCCAAAAGAAACTTCATTAATATATTGCATCAGTTGTTTTTGATTCATTTGCGCCATGACTTACAACCTCCTTCTCCCAAGAATGG
Source organism: Candidatus Scybalomonas excrementigallinarum (assembly GCA_018710905.1). Classification (GTDB taxonomy): domain Bacteria; phylum Bacillota; class Clostridia; order Lachnospirales; family Lachnospiraceae; genus Scybalomonas; species Scybalomonas excrementigallinarum. The sequence continues at coordinate 10,011 of DVIZ01000192.1, forward strand.
CTTATTTAGTTCGGGAAAAATGGTACCACATTGAAAGCCTTTTGGAAGATCATAAGGACAGCCAAAACGTTGGAAAGGAACATAGGCCATAGCAAGTGGAAATTGTTCTAGGCAAGAATCATAATTGTTCTGAGAACAAGATTGAAATTCCATAATTTTTAACTCCATTATTTTATTGTCAATGTTAGTATATGACTAGAAACAAAAGAAGGTGAAAAAAGCTCTGTACCAATTTTATGGAACAGAGCTTTTTGAATGTGAGAAATTGGTATCGATTCGATTATTTCTCATCGTTATTTACTTGCATTAATGGCTTGTTGGATCGCTGTTAGAAGACTATATTTTTTTATGGTTGTATCCTGTGTAATTTCCCAAATCATAACACCACCAAAGTGATTGATGGCATACTTTGTTTTCTTTCGAATCGTTGGCATACCATTATAATAGGCTTCCATACCGTAGATAGTTGCAATATCTTTTTTATAGGCATTTTTATCTGTTTGTAAAATTGTTTCATAGCTTGCCCAAGAAGGACGACCGTAAAAAGGAACTCCAAGAACTACTTTTTTTGCTGGCATTTTTCTTGTTTTTCTCCAGTAGTTTCCTGAATTTACAGCAAATTGATAGCTAGAGTGACGAGCACCATCGCCACCATCATATGCCATAACGTTGATCCAGTCTACAGCTTTTAAAACTTTATCTGTATGAGCAGCCGCATCGTAATAGATTTGTCCATCTGGAGTGGCACCACTTAATACTGCGGAGGATAGAAGTTTTCCTTTGGCATGAAGTTTCTTCGATAATGTTACCATAACAGCTTCATACTGTTTCTTTGAACTATCATCAACACGAGGGTGTTCCCAGTCCATATCCACTCCATCAAAACCATATTTATCGACCAGTTTTAAAATAGAGTTGACGAATTTCGTACGCTTCGCCTTTGTGGAGGTGGCGGATTTAAAGGTTGCCTCTAAAGGAGTTCCATTATAGCTCCAACCACCAATGGCAATTAATACTTTTGCATTATTAGCATGGGCTTTCTTAATTATCTGTTTTGCAAGAGATGGATTTTCAAGAGGGCGGAGTCCACCATCAGAAGTAGGGATAGCAAAGGAATAATTGACATGTGTGATAGTGTTAAAGCGAAGTTTATTTAACCCATTTGTCACCCAAGAAGGGTAATAAGCTACGACTTTAAAATTATTTGGATGTTTCTTTTTGGTCGTAGTCGTTGTCTTATCTTGAGTTGAAGTATTTGTGCTTCCACTTGTCGTTGTGTTTTTGCTGGTGTTTGAAGTGTTAGAATTTGTACTTTCGTTTCCATTCGTATTTGTAGAAGACGAAGAAACTTTTTTAATATACTTCCAAACTCCCCATGTATCTTCTTTGGATGGAATTTCATTTTGTGTCCACCATTTTGCTTCATAAATATTATTTTTATAAATAACGCGATCGCCTGCTACATATACGGTTTCCGAAGACCAAGATTTTATGGCGCTTTTTGTAGCAGAACTTTTTGAAATTTTTGTCTGAGCGATAGAAGTGTTTTGCTCCTCCGTGCTCGTTGCTGCTTTTGATTGTGTGTTCGTTGAGTCAGCGGAAATTATTTCAGTGGAAATGGTTCTTGCCTCTGTTTGATTTGGTACATAAGAAATAAGGGCAAATAAAATTCCGATAGTAAGAATCACTCCAAATAGAATACCGCTTAAAAAGAGTGAATGTTTTTTTGAGTTCATTTTTGTTCCTCCTAAAAATAATTCAATTTTATTATTAAGCAATAAAAAAATTTATAATAAGATTTAGGTATTAAAAGATTATTTTAGAAATAGACAAAGTCAATATAATTTTGGAAATTACTAAGTAATGATAAAAAATAGATGGTTTTAAATTCTGTAAAATGAAATAAGATAGGGAGAAGAAATCACCATAAATTGGGAAACGATCTACTCGATTAAAGAATACCATTGAATAAAAAATGACACAACGAAACTTTCACAACTTAACGTAAAGATTTCTTAACACAAAATAGGAAAAGCACATATCATCGAAAATGACATACTGTAACAATAGCAAGAAAAAAAGGGGAGGGCAGTATGGACGAACAAAGAAGAGTAAAGATGTCTGAAATGAAAGAAGGTGAACGTGGAAAAGTTGTTTTGTTTCAGGCGGAACCTTCGATGAAAGAGAGATTTCAAGCACTAGGTATGGAAGAAGGTGTATCGATTCAGTGTCTATTTTTTTCTTTTGCAAAAGATCCGATTGTGTTTGAAATTTGTGATTGTGTGATTGCCATTCGAAAGAAAGATATAGAAGAGATCCTAATAGAATTAGAAGAAGAAAAATCCTCTGTGACAGAGCAAAACTATACGATTTTATTGGCGGGAAATCCAAACGTTGGAAAGAGTACCTTATTTAATTATTTAACAGGGTTACATCAACATACAGGCAACTGGACAGGAAAAACAGTGGAGAGTGCAAAGGGAGTTCGAAAAGAGGGAGAGATTCTTTATCAATTTTATGATTTGCCAGGAACGTATTCGTTACATTCTCGCTCGGAGGAAGAAAGAGAGGCTGAAAACTGTTTGCGAAATATGCAGTATGACAAAGTCATTGTTGTATGCGATGCCAGTTGTTTAAAGCGAAACCTTTTATTGGTACTTGAAATTATGGAATTGACGAAAGAGGTCGTTGTTTGCGTTAATTTATTGGATGAAGCAAAGAAAAAAGGAATCGAAATTGATTTAGAAAAATTGGAAAATCTATTGCAAGTACCAGTCGTTGGTTGTGTAGCAAGAACGGGAGAAGGGATAGAACAGTTATTAAAAGCATGTACAAAAAGTGATAAGATAGGGAAAGAAAGGAAAGAGGAATTAAAAGAAAAGGTAGAAATGTATGCAAATGATTCTGACGAGAAAGATGTTTTGGTATCCGCCATGTCACAAGAGAAAAATTTAGAAATAGAACAAACAACGATTCAAAGGGCAGAAAGTATTGCATGTCAAGTAATACACAAAAAACAAGACACGAAGTGGAAGAAAGAGGAAACAATCGATCGGTTGTTGACAAGAAAAAGTACAGGAATTCCTATTATGTTATTGTTATTATTTGGGGTTTTTTGGATTACAATGAAAGGTGCTAATACACCTTCTGGTTTATTGGCACGAGGGTTTGAACATCTTGGAGTTTTCTTAAACGAGTGGTTAGTAAAAATCCATATGCCTGAATTTTTGATTGGATTTTTCATGAAAGGAATTTACCAAGTAACTAGTTTTGTCATATCCGTTATGTTGCCACCTATGATGATATTTTTTCCATTGTTCACCTTATTGGAAGATTATGGATTTTTACCGAGAATTGCGTTAAATCTCGATCATGTTTTTCAAAAATGTCATGCTTGTGGAAAGCAGGCGCTAACGATGTGTATGGGATTTGGATGTTCGGCCGTTGGCGTAACCGGTTGCCGAATTATTGATTCTAAAAGAGAGAGGCTGATTGCCATGCTCACAAACTGCCTTGTACCATGTAATGGGAAGTTCCCGACATTAGTGGCTATGATCGGTGTCGGTATGGTGATGCTTGGGAAGGAAAATAGTTTTCTTGGTGCACTAATATTAACAGGGCTTATTTTATTAGGCGTTGCTATGACCTTTTTTATTTCCTATCTGTTATCCATAACTCTTTTAAAAGGCGTTCCCTCTGCCTTTACATTGGAATTGCCGCCATACCGTAGACCGCAGTTTGGAAAAGTACTTATCCGTTCTTTTTTGGATCGTACACTTTTTGTTTTAAGAAGAGCGGTTGTTGTAGCCATGCCAGCGGGAATCCTCTTATTTTTAGCTGGTCAGATACAAATACAAGGAATTCCATTGACAATGCAAATAGCCCATGTTTTAGATCCAATTGGAAGACAGTTAGGATTAGATGGCATTATTTTAACCGCTTTTTTCTTTGGTTTTCCAGCTAATGAAATTATTGTTCCGATTATGATGATGTTATATTTATCAACAGGAGATTTAGTAGGATTTGGGCAAGTAGGGGAATTAAAAGTAATATTACAAGCGGCAGGGTGGACGTTAGAAACAGTTATTTGCGTTTGCATCTTTATGTTATTTCATTATCCGTGTTCTACTACCGTTTTAACGATGAAAAAAGAAACGAATAGTTGGTTTTGGACTTTCATCGGCTTTTTATTACCAACTCTTGTTGGAGTTACTTTATGTATGCTCATTCACCTTTTATGGTAGAGAAAGAGAATGAGGTATAAAGTTTCTTGGCAATTTTTTCTATACAAACTGTGGGAAGAAAAAAGACTTAGTTGTAATGACACTTTTTTTAAGGGCGTTTTTCGTGTATACTAATAGACATTAACGCCCCCTTTTATATAAGAAAGAAAAGTTTATGATAAAGGGGAAAAAATAATAGGAGGAACTATGAAAAAGAGAAACTATGTAGTTGCAATATGTTTCATTATAGCAACTGTAATGATGACAGCATTTCCTGTGTTTGGAAAAACAAAGGAAGATGCGCAAAAAGAGTTAGAGATTGTATTTACACATGATTTACATTCCCACTTAGACAGTTTTACAACGGAATTTAATGGAAAACAACAAAAAATGGGTGGTTTTTCTAGGATTGCTACGGTGATCCAAGAAAAAAAGAAAGAAAATCCTGCCACTTTAGTTGTGGATGCAGGAGATTTTTCTATGGGAACTTTATATCAAACCATTTATGAATCAGAAGCATCCGAACTTCGTATGCTTGGAAAAATTGGATTTGATGCGACGACTTTAGGAAATCATGAGACCGATTATCGGAATCAAGGGCTTGCCAATATGCTAAATTCCGCAAAGAATTCAAACGATCCGTTACCACAGTTTGTCTTATCCAATATTAGTTTTGAAGATGCAGGAGAAGAAGAACTTGTCGTAAAAGAAGCGATGGATCACTATGGAGCCAAGCCTTATACTATCATTGAAAAAAATGGAATAAAAATAGGCTTATTTGGAATTTTTGGAAAAACATCCATTGAGTATTCCACTATGTGCACATTAACGTTTACGGATCAAATAGAAAGTGCAAAAACGGCAGTGGATGCTTTAAAAGAAGAAGGGGCAGATATTATTGTTTGTCTTTCCCACAGTGGAACAGATGTGGATCCAGAAAAATCAGAAGATGAAATTTTAGCAAAACAAGTTCCGGATATTGACGTTATTATTAGTGGACATACCCATACAACATTAGAACAGCCAATAAAGGTTGGAAATACGATTATTGGTTCTACAGGAGCGTATGGAAGTCGTATCGGAACAATGAAGTTAAACCAGCAACAAGATGGAAGATGGGAGTTAGAACAATATGAATTAATTCCGATTACTTCCGATATTAAAGAGGATAAGAAAACAAAACAGCAGTTAGAAGAGTTCCATCAGTTAATTAATAAAGATTATTTAGCTCAGTTTGGTTATCAAATGGGACAAGTATTGGCAACTAATACGGTCGAGTTTACTCCTATGAGTATTATGGGAGAACGACACCAAGAAGAAAACTTAGGAAATTTTATCGCGGATTCTTATATTAATACAATTAAAAAAGAAGAAGGAGAAAATTATATCCCGATTGCTGCTGCCATTGTGCCAGCGGGAGTTGTGCGAGAGACGATTCCAAAAGGAGAGGTGAAGGTAGAAGATGCCTTTATGACAATGTCTCTTGGAATCGGTAAAGATAAAATTTCAGGATACCCTCTTGTGGATGTATATTTAACAGGGAAAGAATTAAAAACGGCAGCGGAAATTGACGCTTCTATTTCTCCGATTATGGGAGTCGCTCAGCTCTATACATCAGGACTTCATTTTACCTTTAGTCCAAAACGTCTTATTTTTAATAAAGTAATGGATGTTTCCTTATGGGATGAAGAAACAGGAGAGCAAAAGCCATTAGAAGATGATAAGTTATATCGTGTTGTTGCTGACCTCTATAGTGGGCAGATGTTAAGTGCCGTAGAAAAACAATCCTATGGATTGCTTTCTATCGTTCCAAAAGATAAAAATGGAAATAAAATAGAAAATTTTGAAGATCATTTAGTATATCAATCCAATGGAAAAGAATTAAAGGCATGGTTATGTGTTGCCGATTACTTAAAGTCGTTTGAACCAAAAGAAGGAGAAACGGTAGGAAGTGTACCTGAGTATTATAAGGAGCTTCATAATAGAAAAGTAGTGGATAATAGTGGAAGTTTAAAAAGTCTATTAAGTCATCCAAATAAATTTACATGGATTGCATTAGGTATCGTCGTATTCCTTATTATATTAATTGTCTTATTGATTCGATTGATTCAGAAATTATTGTTTCGTAGAAAACGATAATGGAAAAATAATATGATAGAATACAATAAGAAACGTAAGGAAAAGCAAATAAAACAAGGAAGAAGGAGGAAAAGATGAGTTTTACACATTTACATGTGCATACAGAATATAGCTTATTGGATGGTTCTAGTAAAATTAAAGAATTGGTTCAAAGAGTAAAAGATCTTGGAATGGATTCTTTAGCGATTACGGATCATGGAGTTATGTATGGGGTCATTGATTTTTATCGTGCAGCAAAAGAAATTGGTATTAAACCCATTTTAGGATGTGAAATTTATGTAACACTAGGGTCTCGATTAGAAAAAGAGACAGGAAAATCAAGATATCATCACCTTGTACTGTTGGCAGAAAATGATACAGGATATCATAACTTAATGAAAATTGTGTCAAGAGGGTTTACAGAAGGATTTTATTACAAACCTCGTGTTGATTATGAAGTGCTAGAAAAATATCATGAAGGTATTATTGCATTAAGTGCTTGTTTAGCAGGAGAGGTATCTTCTTTATTAAATCAAGGATTTTATGAGGAAGCCAAAAAATCAGCGTTACATTTAGAGAGCATTTTTGGAAAAGGAAATTTCTTTTTAGAAATGCAAGATCATGGAATCGAAGCACAACAAGTGGTAAATCAAGGAATGATGCGACTGCATAAAGATACAGGAATTGATCTTGTTGTAACAAATGATATTCATTATGTTTATGAAGAA
>DVIZ01000193.1 GCA_018710905.1 Candidatus Scybalomonas excrementigallinarum
AATAAAGAAAAAACTTTTTGTATCACACATTATTTATATACAACTTATTTTATTTTTGATCCAAAAATGGTGACTTCCTAATTGACGGGAAATCACCATTTTTCTTTTCTATCTTATATCCAGTTAGAACCGTCGGAGACGATATCGTACTAGTTCCTCTTTATTTATTGGCATTATAATTCGTTCATGCATCGGATCTGTTTTCGTCTCTTCCAATAAACGCTCTCTATTTTCACGTTCTACTCTCTTTTTATATCCATCCACACCACATAAATATTGTCCTGCCATTTCTACTGGATGCCCTTCTTGTTGAAATAATAACAGTTCCATAAAAGTTTCTGGCTCAACTTCATATTGCTTTGCCAATTCCACAAGAACAGAGTCACATACTCTTCTTCCCATTCCTTTCGAATCCGCAAAAACCTCCATAGAAAACACTTGTTGAAAGATTCCAATAAAAGAATTTAAAACAATTTCCGCAAATTTATGGATTTTTTCAATTTCTTGTTGTTCCTTTGGTCGATCCATAAAATGAGATAGCACCATAGCATTTACAATTGTCTGATTCATGCGCGCATTAATTTCATGATTGATAGAAAGCCCATTGACTCCATTTACCGCATAACGGCTAATATAAAAAAGTAATCGACTAGCATACTCCTGCTCTTCTTCATATGGCGTACTTTCTTCTACTTTTGTAATATCCTTTACTGAAAAAATAATTTTAATCAAATCATCGGCTATTGCCACCATTTGATCTTCTGTCAAAAAATCGGGAATTTCATGTTGCTGTTGAATAACTTCCATAATATCACCTGCTCCTATTTACATTAAAAATACCTTTTCCTTTTGTATGGGAATCTTCATTAGAAAAATAAGAATTTATCTTTTCTTTCTTCATTATATCTCATACTTCTCCTATCGTAAAGGCAGTCACTCTCTTTTTCATGACCACCTTAAAACAAAGATTATGCTATGCTTTTAAAAATCTCTCGCTTCAAATATCGCTTTTGAAACTAGATAAGAAAGAAAAAACGCAAGGATGCCGATGAAAATACCAGCAACATCGTACCAACCAGAATAGATGCTTGCAATACGCTCCCATGAAATCCAAGAACTTTTACTAAGAAGAACAAATATCATAGCAAAAGAAAAGAGGAAAACTTGACTGCATAAAACCGCTTTTTGATAATGATATTTAAAACAAATTGGCAATAAAATTCCGAAAAAAATCCCCTCTATACCAAATACAATTCCCCCACCTACAAAACTCCAATTTATTTTTTGAATAGAAGCGATTAGCAATCCGAGCAAACTGATCATACCCCAAGCTATGATTGCTCCTCCAATGACGATACTATAAAAATTTTTTATAATCGTTCTTCTCTCATAAGGCATAGCAATTAAAAGCTGAAATCCGTTATTTTTCTCTTCTTTTTCAAAAATTGCATGTATTAAAAAATATCCAAAGAAAAAACTTCCCATTGCTGAAATAGCCGCCCCTACCAAATTAGAAAACATAGCGAGCAAAAGAAAACATAGGAAAAACACAGCAATCATAACCCATAATATTTTTCGAATTAAAATATAAGTTCTCTTTATAAAAATAAACTCCATCGTTATCCCTCCTGCCTTTTTTCCATTGCTACGACAAATCGCTCAGATACAATAAGCAAGAGAACTGCTATGATCGCGATACCATAAATACCAGAACTCCAAATTCGTTCTAATATTGTTAACGCTTCTTTTCTTCCAACAGATACAATAAAAAATCGAGCAGAATAAGCAGGAACAAAAATCAAGGCAATGGATATCAAACGCACAGCTGTTTGAGGAAGCAAATAGTAAAGTGGCATTGTTATTGCAACAAAATATAAGTAAGCAATCGCTGCACCAAAGAAAAATTCTTTTGTAAGGAGTGGAAAATAGGAGACCTTCAAAAAAGTCATAACACTAGAAAACACAAGATACAAACCTGTTATAATAAAAAACTGTAGTAAAACTCCTAAATAATGAGAAAGAACCAACTGTTCTTTCGTATAAGAAACGGCATATAGTAACTTTTTTCCATTTCCTAACTTTTCCTTCTCAATCGTTCCTATCAAAAAAGACCATGCCCCTGCAATTGTAAGTACAATGTAGGAATAAATTCCTGCATTCACACCTATCAGCACGAGGATAACCAAATACTGAAACAAAATAATTGGTAGTTGATCATTGGTAAATAATTTATAATCTTTATAAATAAGCGCTCTTATCATCGTTATCCCTCCATTTTTAACCACACTATATTTTTAGCTTTCTTCTTATTTTATTTTTTAGAATAAGCAATCATAATTTCTTCTATATTTGGTTTTTCAAATAAAGCTTGTGGCATTCTTTTCTTTACTTTCTCTTTTTGATTCGTCAAGCCTTCAAAATGAAATCCTTTTTGATTTAATTCAATAAATAGAGACTCATTTTCTTGATCCAACCAATTTTTATTGCCTTTTACAAAAGCATGTGATTCTAATAAGCGATCTTTCTCTTCTTGAAAAAGCACTTTTCCTTCCTGCAACATAATAACATCATCTACACATCGCTCTAAATCATTTGTAATATGTGTGGAGAAAAAAACAGATTTTCCTTCTTCCTCTACAAACTCTTGTATTATCTGTAAGATTTGTCGACGAACCTGTGGATCGAGACCGCTTGTTGGCTCATCCATAATTAAAAGATCCGCATGGTGAGACAGTGCATAAGCTAACGCACACTTCATTCTCATTCCCTTTGATAAATTTTTAATATATTCTTTCTGATTTAAAGAAAAACGGTCCATATAATCTTGAAACACTTTTTGATCCCAACTTTTATAAGCAGAAGAAATAATCTTTGCCATATCTTTAATCGTTAAATCATCATACAAGTATCCATTGTCAAACACAATTCCGATTCGTTCTTTAATCTTCCTTTGATTTTGCTTCAAATCCATTCCAAAAATTTTTATGTCTCCTGCGTCTGGTTTTACAAGTCCTAGTAACATTTTAATCGTTGTTGTCTTTCCTACACCATTGACTCCAATAAATCCAGAAATACAACCTTCGTACACATTAAAAGTCACATCTTGTAATACTTGTTTTTGCTTATATGCTTTCTTTAATCCATTGACTTCTAATACATAATTCATAAAAAAACCTCCCTCATCCGACTTAAATCATCGCGAATAATAACCAAAAATGAAACACTTCTTAACTACGGCTTTTCCAAAGTAAAATTTGTCTAAATTTTATCTTCTAATAAAATTTCAAGCATCGTCATCAACTCTTTTCCTTCCAGTCCAATCATATCCGAAAGAGCAATTGCCTCTTGCAATTTTTCTTCAATCTCTTTCATCTTTCCTTCTTTCAATACATCTAAATTTTTTACAGCTACAAAAAATCCTTTTCCTTGTATGGCATGAATAAATCCTTCTGCCACTAATTCATCATAGGCTCTCTTCGTTGTCAATACACTGACATTAATTTCATTAGCAAGACCCCGGATGGAAGGTAACATCTCTCCATCACTTAATTCCCCTCTTAAAATCTCATCCTTTATCTGCTCTTTTATTTGTTGATAAATGGGAATTTCACTGTTATTGCTAATAATTAAATGCAATCGCTTCCCCTCCTTTTCTAACATCATAAAAATATTTTATCTGTTTTAAACGTTCTAAATTTGTTACTTGATTCGTTACCTTCAAGCAAAGATATTGTATATTACTGTATATATTTTTCATATACAGTAATATACATCTTTTTCCAACCCATGTCAATAGAAATTAGAAAACGATCAAAAAAACGATGAGAAACATATTTTTCTGTTTCTCACCGTTTTTTTACTGATCCATTATTCTGCTTTCTTTTCTTTATATAAATCAATGACATTAAGCATAATCTGAACTGCTAAGTCCATACCTTCTGCTGTAATGTGCTCATATTCTCCATGATATCCATATCCACCTGTTCCAAGGTTTGGACAAGGAATTCCCATATAGCTTAATCGAGCGCCATCTGTACCACCACGAATTGGTTGAACCGCTGGAGTTACTCCTGCCTGTTCTGTCGCTTTAATCGCATTCTCAACTAAATGGAAATGTGGTTTTACCATGCGAGCCATATTATAATAGTTATCTTTGATTTCCACTTCTACCGTACCTTCTCCATATTTTTCATTGAGAATTTTTTGAATATGAAGTGCTGTTTGCTTTTTCGCTTCAAATAGTTCATCACTATGATCACGAATAATATATTCTAAAGTCGCTTCTTGTACATCACCTTTGATTTCACAAAGATGGTAAAATCCTTCGTATCCCTCTGTCATAGATGGAGTTTGTGCTGATGGAAGCATCTGGTTGAATTCACAGCCTACTAAAGCGGCATTCACCATTGTATTTTTAGAGCTACCAGGGTGAACAGAAAAACCATGAATCGTTACCATCATCGAAGCTGCATTAAAACATTCGTATTCAATCTCTCCTTCTGGTCCACCATCCATAGTATAAGCAACCGCTGGTGTAAAACGTTTTAAATCTACCTTGTCCATTCCTCTTCCAATTTCTTCATCTGGAGAGAACATAATCTGAATGGGACCATGAGGAATTTCTTCGCGGATTAATCTTTCACAAGCAGTCAAAATTTCAGCAATCCCTGCTTTGTCATCGGCTCCAAGAAGAGTTGTTCCATCGGTTGTAATTAAAGTTCTTCCAACTAACTTTTCTAAATGAGGGAAATTTTCTTTTCTAAGAACTTTTCCACTTGTTCCAAGAGGAATATCTTCTCCTTGATAGTTCTCATGAATCATCGGATTTACGTTTTCTCCTGACGCATCTGGACTTGTATCCATATGGGCTAAAAATCCAATTTCAAAACGATCTTCATATCCTTTTGTCGCTGGTAATTTTCCATAGACATAACCATTATCATCAATTCCTACTTTTGTAAGACCTAACTCTTTCATTTCTTTTTCTAATATTTTCGCTAAATCAAACTGACGGCTTGTACTTGGACAAGTTTCAGAACTCTCGTCAGATGTTGTATATACTCTTACATAATTTAATAATCTTTCATATGCTCTCATACAATCTCATTCCTTTCTACTGCAATCTATTTATGAATCATGTGCCTAACAAGCTGTTAGATCACGTTCCATCGAAATAGTAATGATTCTTTCTTGTCATCTTATCACATTTCCACCAAGACCACAAGGTATGTCTCTGATATTAAGAAAACTCATAATACAAGTCTATATATTATTTTAAATTTGTGCTATAATAGATAGCAACAAAAATCTTTCATTTGGCGTTACAGAGTAATAAACTGTATTACGCTCTTTAATAAAGGAGAAGTTTTATGAAAAAAAATAGTCTTGTAAAAACTTTTATGCGTATTTTTGCCGTGCTTGCATCCGTTGGAGGTGTTCTCTTTTTATTCCGCGACAAAATTCTTTCTTGCACGATTGTCCAAAGATTTTTGGATTCCAAAGAAGATTGCCCTCTTTGTTCAAAACTTCGTTCTTATCAAGAAACCTCTGATCTTATGGCAGAAGAAGTCGATCCTGATGAAGAGGCTTTTGAACACGCATTCGATACGGATCCAACAACCGCTCGTGAATATGTTTCTTTAAATATCAATCCACATCGTCCAGTGGATTCCGAAACTCCAACCGAATAATAGATCAAAGTGTGCATTGCACACTCTTCATGACTTTAAGTTACTTCTAGCAATACACACTTTGCCGCGCGCGAGCAGTTTGCAAAGCAAAATTATCTTCTTTGCGAGCTGCGCATCGTTCGCACGTAGTGCTTTTTTCTGTTATAGGATGACTCGCTTTGTGAGGAATTCTATAACAGAAAAAAGTCCTTTTCCAAAAGATGATTATAAAATCTCTTTTACTGAAAAAGGACTTTTTTTATGAAATTCTTATTCTTTCGTTGAATATCCTCCTGCTATTTTCTTGCGTATTTTAACATTTCTTTTAATTCATCAACTTCAAATTTATAATTGGTATTGCAGAAATGGCAATTAACTTCAATTGGTTCTCCATCGTCGATCATTTCTTGAATATCTTTTTGTCCAATACTGATCACTGCTTTTCCAACTTTTTCTTTGCTACAATCACAATAAAACTGTGTTGGAATTTTATCCATAATTTTAATTCCAAATTCTCCAAGAAGTTCTTCCATCATCTCTTCTGGCATTTTTCCTTCTTCTAAATAAGCAGTTACGGATGTAAACTCAGCCAATTTCTTTTCTAATTTTGAAATCAATTCTTCATCAGCAAATGGCATAAGCTGAATAATAAATCCGCCTGCTTGGCGAACGGTATTTTCTTTATTCATTAACACACCAAGGGCTACAGAAGAAGGCACTTGTTCGGATGTTGCAAAATAATAAGTTAAATCTTCCGCAATCTCTCCTGATACAAGCTGTGTTTGTCCCACATATGGTTCTTTTAATCCAATATCTTTGATTACGCTTAATACACCAAGATCTAAGGCACGACCAACATCTAATTTTCCTTTGCTGTTTGGCGGAAGCATAATATCTGGATTGTTGACACATCCTTTTACGTTTGCTTTTGAATCGGCAGTTACGGTTAAACCACCAATTGGGCCACTACATTTAATTTGAAGTGTTAATACGTCTGTATCGTTTTTACACATACTTCCCATCATAGCACCAGCGGTTAAAAGTCTTCCTAATGCCGCTGTTGCCACAGGACTTGTATTATGATGTTGTCTTGCAGTTTCTACTAAATCTTTTGTATAGCTGGCAAAAAAACGAATTTGATTATCTCCAGCTGTTCCACGAATAATATAATCTGACATAAAATGATTCCTCACTTTCTTACTCTTTTTCTTCTTCATAGTATTCATATTGTTTGCCTTCTTGGAATTTCTCCCTTGCAACAATATAAATTCTCTCGCTCGTTTCCTTTGGCTCTTCTTTTGTAAAAGCATCATAAGCGGTCACAAATTCCATTCCCGCTTCTTCAATGGCTTCTTTTACTTCGTCTAAGGAGTAAGCTCTTTGATAATGAACCTCTTCGTACTTACGATATAGGTCATCCTCTTCTTGTACAAAAATACTAAGACGATATTCATTTATTTTTGAATCTTCATCATAATAATTATCCCAAATAAAACTCATCTCTTCTCGATCTTCTGCAATGGTTTTATCGGCTAATTGTGTTCGATACTTATATTCTGTATTCATATCAAAAATAAAATACCCTCTTGGCTCTAAATAATTATTAGCAAGTTTTAATACTTTTACAAGATCTTCTTTTTCTGTTACATAATTCATACTATCACAAATGCTCACAATAGCATGAACCGTTCCATAAAGCTCAAACTCTCTCATATCCTGTAATAAATATAAGATTTGCTTTTCGGAGTCCATTGATTTTTCTCTTGCAATTTCTAGCATATCAATGGAATTATCGATTCCAATCATATCATATCCAGCATCGGAAAGTAATTCTGTCATATTTCCTGTTCCACAGCCTAAATCTGCTACAATGCCTTCTTGAACTCCATATTCTTTTAAAAGCCCGATTAAATAGTCTGCCCATTCTTCATATGGAATGTTATCCATAAAATTATCATAGACATAGGCAAAGGCTTCATAGCTATCTGGTCTTTCCATTTGTTCCATTTTACAATCCCTCGATTCCTTGAGATTTTATCATATATCATGAACAATTATACGAAAGTATCGTTGTTCTGTCCACTCTTTCTTTTTTATGCGATTGTTCCTTCCTTTATCGATTTTCTTGAAACCAATGAAGCATTTTCTCCTTTTCCCCTTTCGGAAGTTTCTTATGATATACTTCCTCATAAAGCCATTTTAAATTTTTACTATGCAAATATTTCTTCATTTCGTTTTCGGCTTCTAACATAACAACATGGATCAAACAAGGACATTTCTTATATTCTTCTGGTACATGATCTTGATCCAATAAAATATTATTCTGCCTGATTTCGGCACATTGAAAAAAAGGTTCTTTTCCTTCAATCGCCTCTACAACATCTAAAAAAGTGATTTCTTCCGCTCTTTTTGCTAACACATATCCACCTTTTACCCCTGGTACCGATGCTACGATTTTATTTTTGGATAACTTTCCATATACTTTTGATAAATAAGTCTCAGAAATTCCTTGAAATTTCGCCAACTCTTTTATTCCAACTGTTTCTTCCATTTCCACCATATATAATAAACAGTGCAATGCATACTCAACACCTACTGAAAATTTCATGACTCCTACTACACACTATACTTAAATAAAATATAGCAATGTTGCTCCTTTCTTTTATTTCCATCAACTTATCTTATCAATCATAGCTTATTATTCTTCTTCCTTCAAGATCTTATTTGAAAGTAAATTCCCTTTGGTGCTCTA
>DVIZ01000194.1 GCA_018710905.1 Candidatus Scybalomonas excrementigallinarum
GGACAATTAGTTTTTCTGATAATTATTTTGTTTGTGTTATCAAAAAAAATATAAATTATCAAAATTATAATAAAAATATTATATGTGATTTATTGCATGGAGCAGCGAAAAAATATGTAGATTTGGCTCATAGAGAAGCATTACAGTATGTTTTGGAAGAAATCAATGGAGAAATTATTCCAGTTGTTTCTCTAATTTTTTGGGGAGATAAAGATAAAATTTGGGCAAATCTATCACAAGATGAGATATTTGATTTAGCAGATAATATGCTCAAGCCTATTTTATACGATGAAGACAAAGCAATAGATTATTGGAAAAATTATTATGAAATGAGTTTAGAACAGATAGAATTATTAAAAAAAATTTACTTTAAAAGATTAAATAATACAGGAAAAATATTTTTAAATAATGAGATAAAAAAAATTTTAATGGATTGGTTTGAAGATATTGATGAATGTATTGAGTCATTTCAAGAAATAAATATATTTTTTATAGAAGAGTAAAAAATATATTATATTATATTATAAGATTGTTTTTTGAATAAAATTCTATAAGAAATATCATAAAAGTTATCCCAAAAGGGAAAGAAACCGATTCCTTTGAACTCACTTATGATTATGACTTAAAAGATCGTATTGTCAATGTAAAAGATTGTCTAGGAGCCATTTATCAATATGAATATGATAAAAACGATCGAACCGTAAAAGAAGTATAAATCCAATTACGTAAAAAAATAAATAGTCAGAGATGGAGAACGATATTTTAAAGCAGGCAGTGCTGATACTAGGACGAAAGTAAAAGTGATAAAGGCAAATGCCCACAAATACTAGGTATCAGCAATGTGTGCTGTCCTATAAATTTCAAGCTTCACCTATTATTATGAGTGTAAATAAAAACGAGAAGATCAAGAGCTTGTGAGATCTGTTCGAGAAATTTTTCGCTTAAGTCGTAACAATTATGGAACTCGAAAAATAAAAGTAGAATCAGCAAAGGAAGGAAAAATCGTATCTCGTCGCCGCATTGGACGAAGTATGAAACAAGAAGGACTTGTATCGAATTATACGATTGCTCAATATAAACTACATATTCCAAAATGTAATGAAGATAAGGCAGAAACGTATTAGAATCGAAAGTTTCAAGAACAACCAAAACATCGTGTTGTTGTAAGTGATTTAACATATGTAAGAGTCGGGAAACACTGGAATTATATATGTGTTCTTGTTGACCTTTTTAACCGAGAAATTATCACTTATAGTGTTGGTAAAAATAAAGATTCGAACTTAGTTATACAAGCATTTTCAAAGGTGAAAATCAATCTTAGGCAGATACAGCTATTTCATACCGATCGTAGAAATAAATTTAAAAATAAACAAATCGATGAAACATTGAAAGCTTTTGAAATCGAATGTTCTCTTAGTATGAAAGGGTGTCTTATGATAATGCAGTTGTTGAAGCAACCTATAGAATAATCAAAACAGATTTTATCAACCAAAGAACTTTCTTTTCCTTAGAGCAGTTAGAAATTGAATTGGTAGAATATATAAACTGGTTTAATCACCATAGAATCCATTCTTCACTGAATTATTTAAGTCCAAGAGAGTTTGAAAAAAATATCCTTAAAAAAGTTGTTTGAAAATGTGTTGATAATTTCGGTTTTTAATAAATTTTTTATGAGAATATAATTAAAACAAAGATAGAAAAAAGGAATGTTATTATGAATAGAATTGATATGGAGAAAATTATTAATTATCATATAGTAAAAGATAATATTGATTGTAAGGGGATAAATATAGTCGATTTAGTAAAACATATTTTAAATAAGAAATGTGAGATTGTTAATACTGATAAGAAAGAGAATGGACATTTTATTGCGACAGCAGATTTTTGGGATGATATGCGTAATAGTCAAGTTAAGATGAATTTAGTATTGGAATATGATGAAATGACTATTTATGAGGTGAAATTAGGTGTATATAAACAAGAAAATGATTTGAATGATTACACAATGGACACCAAATTATACTATTATGAGAATCTTGATATATATAAATCTATCCAAGAAATACGAGCTGAAAATTATAATCCTAAAACAGTAAGAATTTACAAACTAATGTATAATTCATATCCTATAGAAGGTACTTATTCATTTAATTTAAAAAATTGTAATTTGATTTTTCATACTATTAATATTATAGAAAGAGGAGAACCTCTTACAGAACACATTGTAGCATTTGATGTAAAAATAAAGACCATAAATATTCAAGAGGCAAGAGCAATAGCGTATAATATAGTAGCTGATTTTACTAGTTACTTGTCAGTATTATTAGATGTTAGCTTTTATGAACCACAATCCATATATCGGAATTTTGTAAGGTTATCTCGTAACCAGTCTTATCAGAGAATTATATCACATGAACGATTTCGAACTTCGTTTATAGATAAAGAATTAAATTTGGTTATCAAAAATAATATGAATGGATTAACCACAGTGGATGATGTAAAAAAAGGAGAAAACTTTGACAGTGGATACATTTCAATGGAATTGTCAAATAACAATAATGTAAGTTGGATAGTACCCTATGGAAATACTAAAAATGTAGAGGAAGTATTTGAGAAACATAGATTAGAAAAAGTTCCTAGATCTCAACCAAAATATTCAAAGGAGATAATGGAAGATTTGTTTGTACCTGGACAGAAAATATTAATTCCTAAATGTATCAGAGAATATTTCAGAGAGATAGATAACTTAGAAAACAAAAAGAAGAGATATTTTAGAAATAGTGCTAGGTTATATAATATGAGTAAATTCATGGAGGTAAATGGAGCGTCCTTACAGATTGCACTTTTAGTAGCAAGTGTTGAAAGCTTAGCAAAGGCAGAAGGATTAAATTATTCAGAGTTTGTGAAAGAATATTGTCAATTTGCTAATAAAAGTGATATTGATGAAATGTATGAAATGCGTTCAAAATTATTTCATTCTGGAGAATTTTCATTTTTCGAATTTGATATTAGTATGAATCCATATTTGAATCCAGTATTTGAACATTTCTCAGAAAAATATACGAAGTATCGTAGAATAATAAGGAAATCAATCATTACTTGGATTACAAGAAATGTGTTGAATCAAAAAGATGGTTCTAAAGAATAGTTTAAAATGATGTGAAATTGTGTAGAGACAACTTTCAGTATATCAATTTTATAATTAGAATTCATAGTATAATAGCATACGCTGAAATAGGATACTGTTGTGATATAATATAGTTGTAACACTTCAATCTAATAGGATATAATCTTAGTAGGAAGTGAGGTATGTTACAAATGAAATCACATTATGAATAGGAAAGGATTTCACGTTAGTCTACCAACTGTGTATAAATATATGAACAAGGAATTGCATCTGTTCTCCATTGTACGAAATAGGAATCACTATAAGTGATTATGGTTGTCCCCCGAAAGGGGGGGGAACTATGAGTACATATGAGATCATAATGATAGCAATTAACGTTGCTCGTTTGATTGTAACTGTGATTTTTAGTTCAAAAAAAATAAAAAAAATAATCACCGCCGCCAAGTAGTGATTATTTTTTAATCAATAAATGATCATTTTTGGACAACCAGATTCATTCTGGCTGATTCCTTTTTTAACTATATTATATCAAATTTTAGAGGAAATACAACCTTTATTTAAATAGAGAGCTTTAGTTAGATATGAGATTGTTTCTATATTGTTTTGGTGAAATTCCAATTTCTTTTTTAAACAGTGTATAAAAATAAGAAGTATTATTTAAACCAATTAAATCTCCAATTTCCTCAATCGATAGCTCTGTATTCTTTAATAATTTAAGGGAAGTATAAATTCGTTTTTTATTAATATAGGTAATCATATTCATTCCCAATTCTTTCTTAAATAAACGAGTTAGATAATCAGGGGATAACCCAATCTCATAAGCAACTTTTTTTACGGTAAGACTAGAGGAAAGATTTAAGTGAATAAAGGTAAGTGCTTGTTTTACGATTGGGGAATATTGGGAAAGAGAATATTCTTTTGTAAGACGGCAATAGGAACGTACCATTTGAAGTGGAATAGCATTAAGAACTTCTAGAGATAAAGCATGTTCGATTCTTATTGCCCATTTACCAGATAACTCGTCTAAGTAGATCGGATGTACGCCACCAACATGAGCTGCCTTACGAAATAGTGTATTTGCACTTAGTAAAATATTTTTTGTATTTCTGACAGAATCTTTCGTACGAATAATTTCTGAATGTTTTAATCTATATTTTTCAAAATGTGATTCTGCAAGTATAATATCACCCTTTGTAATATAAGATAGCAACTTATCTTCAACAGTATAACGTTCTTCTAGTATTTTGTACATGGAAGTGCGATTCATATCTTCCATTAATAAATCATAACTCGAATCCTGCTTTGGTAGAATACTTAAATCAAGTGTATTTAAACGAGGAGGAATTTTATTTTTTGTGACATATTCATTGATCGTATATAAAATTTCAAATACGGATGTTGCATCAATACATGGAACTGATTGGTAATAAAGTTTAAGTTTGGCGGCATAATCTAAGTTAAGTTTTAGATTATTAATAATAGGATAAACGAGATCATCTGTGATAGGATTTTCTAGAAAAGGTCCTATCATAAGATGTTCATCCAAATCTTCGGATAAACACAATATATAATATTGAGTATTTAATGGCGTAATAATACTGGTAATTGTAGAAGTTTTGCACTGCTTAGCATATTGTTTCATGCAGTTGAGAAGGTGATAGCTTACCATAGAGGAAAAATCGGAATCTTCCTCAAAAGTAATCGAATCAAGTTGACATTTTTTAAACTGTCTTACTTTTACTGGAATACATTTAGAAAGTAATTTCTTTGTAAAATCTAAAATATCGAATTGCATAAAGAGCCTCCTTATCAGTAACGAATCTCTGTATGATATAATATCATTTGAAATCAATCATAAAACGGATATGTGAATATTATAGACGGATTTCTGAATAAATAAAAGAATCTTTTTTGATATAATGAATCTATCGCCTAGGAAAAGTTTTATCAAAATAAGGTAAAAGGTGATGAGTCCTAGAAATAAAATATCGATAGCATAAAATAAAATGGGTATAATTTTAAGTGATATGCGAGTTTTACAAATTTAGACTTAGGAGGAGAATACGATGAGAACAGTATATAATTTTAATACGAAATGGGCGTTTTCAAAAGAAGCAGTAGAGGTACCAAGTGTGATGCCAGAAAAATGGTATTGGGTAACATTACCTCATACTTGGAATGATATCGATGGACAAGATGGTGGAAATGATCTTTACAGAGGAACTGCTTATTACGCAAAAGAATTAGAAAAAATAGATTTACCAAAGGCAGATCAGTACTATTTAGAATTCAAAGGGGCAAATTCTTCTGCTACTGTATATGTGAATGGAAAAAAATTAGCACATCATGATGGTGGTTACTCTACATGGAGAGTAAATATTACAGATGTATTAGAGGATAAAAACTTATTTGTTGTTGAAGTAGATAATGCGCAAAATGATAGAATATATCCACAAAATGCAGATTTTACTTTTTATGGAGGAATTTACCGTGATGTAAATATTATCGCAGTAAATAACTCACATTTCGATTTAGAATATTATGGTGGACCTGGTATTAAAGTAACTCCAGAAGTCGTAGGTTCAGATGCTAAGGTTGCAGTAGAAGTATTTGTAACAAATGCGAAAGAAAACCAAAGTTTAATTTATGTAGTAAAAGATGCACAAGGCAATATCATTGCTGAGAAAGAAACAGCTACATCAGAAACAGAAGTTACATTTGAGATTGAAAATGTTCACTTATGGCATGGTAAAAAAGATCCATATTTATATACTGCTGAAGTATATTTAAAAGAAGACACAGAAGTTTTAGATACTGTTATCACTAGATTTGGATGCCGTACGTTTAAAATCGATCCTGAATTAGGATTCCTATTAAATGGTGAAGAATATCCTCTTAGAGGGGTATCTCGTCATCAAGATAGATGGGGAATCGGGAATGCATTACTTCCAGAACATCATGAAGAAGATATGGATATGATCTGTGAAATGGGAGCGACTACAATACGTCTTGCTCACTATCAACATGACCAATATTTTTATGATTTATGTGATGAAAGAGGTATGATTATATGGGCAGAAATCCCTTATATTTCTACCCATATGCCAAATGGGAGAGAAAACACAATCTCACAAATGAAAGAATTAATCATTCAAAACTATAACCATCCATCTATCGTTGTATGGGGATTATCAAATGAAATCACAATGTCAGGAGAATCTACAGAAGACTTAAGAGAAAATCATGTTATTTTAAATGATTTAGTACATGAGATGGATAAAACAAGACTTACAACAATCGCTTGTGTATCTATGTGCAGTATGGATGACCCATATGTACAAATTCCTGATGTCGTATCCTATAACCATTATTTTGGATGGTATGGCGGAGATACTTCTATGAATGGTCCTTGGTTTGATGAATTCCATGCAAAATATCCAAATATTCCAATCGGATGTAGTGAATATGGATGTGAAGCATTAAACTGGCATACATCAAATCCGGAACAAGGTGATTATACAGAAGAATATCAAGCATACTATCATGAAGAATTAATTAAACAATTCTTCTCAAGAAAATACTTATGGGCAACACATGTATGGAATATGTTTGATTTTGGAGCAGATTCACGTAATGAAGGTGGGGAAAATGGACAAAACCATAAAGGTTTAGTTACTTTTGACCGCAAATATAAAAAAGACGCATTCTATGCTTACAAAGCGTGGTTATCAGACGAACCATTTGTACACATCTGTGGTAAGAGATATGTTGATAGAGTAGAAGAAACTACAAAAGTTACTGTTTATTCAAATCAACCGGAAGTGGAATTATTTGCAAATGGTGTAAGTCTTGGAAAACAATCTTCACCGGAACATTTCTTCTATTTTGAAGTACCAAATACAGGAGAAACTACTTTAGAAGCCATCGCTGGTGATTGTAAAGATCATAGTTTTATCCGAAAAGTAGAAGTATTTAACGAAGAATATCGTTTAAGAGAAAAAGGAGCAATCTTAAACTGGTTTGATATTACGGCTCCAGAAGGATTCTACTCTCTTAATAATAAGATATCTGACATTATGGAATCCGAAGAAGCTGGTAAAGTCTTGACTGAATTTTTAACTCCTTTAGTATCTAGTATGATGGGTGCAGACACCGTAGGAGAAGAAAAAGAAGAAGATAAAGAAAATAGTAGTTTAAATAAAATAGTAGACATGATGGGAAGTTTTACTGTTCTTAGACTCACAAGTCTTCTTGGTGCTAGTCATGTAGAAGTTACAAAAGAACAATTACTTGACTTAAATGAGCAGTTAAATAAAGTGGAATGCTTACTATAAGATATGGATTTAGGAGAAAATGCAATGAGTAAAGAATTAATTACCATTGGAGAAGCTATGATTGTATTCATTGCTGAAAATGAAGGTGATTTTACAGAGATTAAG
The DNA here is from genome assembly GCA_018710905.1 of Candidatus Scybalomonas excrementigallinarum. Lineage (GTDB taxonomy): Bacteria > Bacillota > Clostridia > Lachnospirales > Lachnospiraceae > Scybalomonas > Scybalomonas excrementigallinarum. The sequence goes on from DVIZ01000194.1 coordinate 7,567, forward strand.
AATTTTTCAAAAGGAATTGCTGGAGCAGAACTAAATGTTAGTATCGGGCTTTCAAGATTAGGTCACAAGGTATCTTATATAACAAGATTAGGAAACGATGTATTTGGTAATTATATTGAAGATGTAATAAATAAAGAAGGAATATGCTCTGATAATATTTTAAGGGATTCTGAGTACTCTACAGGATTTTATTTTAAGACAAAAGTAAAAGATGGAGATCCTGAGGTTCATTATTTTAGAAAAAATTCTGCAGCAAGTAAATTGAAGCTATAGATTTTAATGGAGCTAAAATTCTTCATATTACTGGTATCACTGCGGCACTTTCTGAAGAGACATTAGATGCAGTATATGCAGCTATTAATAAGGCTAGAGAACATAATATGTTAATTACTTTTGATCCAAATATTCGTGTTCAATTATGGAAGAGTAAAGAGCATATGGCAAAAGTCTTAAATGATATCGCAAGTAAATGTGATGTAATATTACCTGGAATTAAAGAAGGTAATATATTAACAGGAAAACAGACAAAAGAAGAAATTGCAGATTTCTATTTAAACAATGGCGCGAAGGCTGTTATCATAAAAAATGGAGCGAGTGGTGCATACTTAAAAACACTTACAGAAGAAAAGATAGTTCCAGGATTTAAAGTGAAACAGGTAGTTGATACAGTTGGTGCTGGTGATGGATTTGCTACAGGTGTGTTAAGTGGCTTATTAGATGGAGAATCTTATGAAAATGCACTTGTAAAAGGAAATGCAATCGGTGCACTTATGGTAACGTCCAAAGAAGACAACGCAATTCTTCCAACAGAAGATGAATTACAATCATTTATTATGTCTCATGAACGATATCAACGGTAAATGATTGTTTGGACATCCATATTATACACATAAAAAATCATTGATATTTGGCTACTTATAGAGAGCCATAAAAATTAATTGTATTGGCAATTCATAGCCCTCGTTTGATAGAGGGCTTGGATTGCCTTTTTTTTGAAAAAACCTGTTGTTTGTATTAGATTTCAAGCAGATAACATAGGGAGGAAATATTAGTTTTTAGTAAGGTTATGTTTTCCTTTGGCAAGGGAATGAATTTCACGACGATTTATGATATGATGAAAGAGTATTTTTATTTTGTGGAGGGAGTGGCATTATGATTTTAAAAGAAGGTTCGTGTGTGATAAGAAGTGCAACAATCAAAGATGCGATGATTTTAAATCAATGGTGGAACGATGGAAAAGTAATGGAACATGCTGGATTTCCAAATGGACTAGGACAATCCTTACAAGATACGATTGATGAAATAGAACGAAATAAGGAGAAAGTATCTGAGTTATGTATTTTAGAAATCGATGGTATTAAAGTAGGGGAACTATCATTTCGATTTCAAAAGGAGCAAGAAGGAAAAGTAGAAATTGGAATTAAGATTTGTGATGCGGACTATCAAGAACAGGGATATGGTACTAAATTTTTATCCATGTTAATACAATATCTGTTTTGGAAGGAAGCCTTACAAAAGGAATTTTTTGTGAAAGAAATTGTGTTGAATACGAATCCCAAAAATAAACGAGCAAGACACGTTTATGAAAAATTAGGATTTCGTTGTCTTAGTGTTACAGAAAAGTCATGGCAAGATCAATTGGGACGATGGCAAGGGAGTGTAGAATATGGATTGACAAGAGAAGGGTATGAAAATAGAAAGGATTCAAGAAACAAATGATAACAAAGAAAAAATGGATTGCGATTGATAAAAGCAAGAAAAAACGTTCCCTTATATTTTTATTACAAATAGCGATAGCCATATGTTTTTTACTATTTTTATCTCTTGTGTTATCAAAGAAGTTATCGTTTAAGTCTTTCTTGATTTCGAATGATAAACTACAAGGCATTGATGTATCGCATTACCAAGGAGAAATTCACTGGGAAACAATAAAAGAACAAGGAATTGCATTTGCCTTTATTAAGGCAACCGAAGGAAGTAGCCACGTCGATAGGAAATTTGATGAAAATTGGAAGCAAGCAAAAGAAGCTGGAATTTTAGTAGGCGCATATCATTTTTTTAGTTTTGATAGTCCTGCAAAAACGCAAGCAAGGCTTTTTATAAAGACAGTAAAAGATCTTTCGGGAAGTTTGATTCCTGTTATTGATATTGAATATTATGGCAAGAAAGAGAAGAATCCGCCAAATCAGAAAACGGTGAGAAAGCAATTGAAACAACTGTTGCAGATTTTAGAAGAAGAGTATGGAATCAAACCGATGATCTATACGACCTATAAAGTATATCATCGATATATTGAGGGGGAATTTGAGGAATATCCTTTGTGGATACGAAATGTTTATTATCCTCCTATAGATATAAAAAGGCAGTGGGCTTTTTGGCAATATTCCGATACAGGAATACTGGATGGATATGAAGGGAAAGAAAAATATATCGATAAAAATGTATTTTATGGCACAAAAGAACAGTTAATGGATTATATTGTTCCAAATAAAGAAACTGCAAAAAAAGAAAAATCTGTTTGACAAGTCTTATTCTCATTTCGTATATTCAAAGAAGAAAGAAATTTTAGTTAAGAAGGAAGGAGATTGGACTATGTCAAAAGATAAAAAAATTCAAAAAGTGATAGAGCCAATGATTTGGCAACAAGATATTCAAACGTTTTCTGTAATTGGAGATCCAGGATGTGAAGGATTAGGCACTTATAATATGAAAATTTATGCAGGGGCTTTAGAAAAAAGTGCAAAGAGTGATTTTACATTAATCGTAGGGGATATGGTTCCAGATGGAAGCAAAAAATATTATAATGAAATTCAAGAAATCACAGAGTTAATCGCCCATAATCCTGTTTATGTTTTAAGGGGAAATCATGATACAGGGGATTATGAAAAGCATTTTGGACGTCACAATTATGCGATTATAGCAAAGGAGTTTGCTGTGATTGCCATTGACAATGCCATGCGTACCTTTGAAGAAGAGGGATTAGAATTAATCAAACAAGTTTTGGCAATGGAAGAAGTGAAAAATGTCGTGTTATCGTTCCACATTCCTGTACCAAATCATTTTATTGAAAACTGCGTATCAGAAGAGGAATTTGCTCGTTTAAAAGAGGCATATATGCCTTTTAAAGAAAAAGTAAAATATTTGTTATGTGGACATGTTCATTCTTGTTTTGTTGATGAAGTAGATGGAATTCCTCTTATTTGTACAGGTGGTGGTGGTGCCATGATTGAAGATGTTTCAGAAGAAATCAAAGCATCTGATGTAAACCATCACATCGTGTATTTTTATATGGAAGAAGGAACATTAAAGTATCAATTTGAAGATATTAATGAAACTTGTTATCAAAGAGAACAAGAAGACGCTATTTTAAAGGAAAAATTAGAAGAGGCTGTAAAAGGGGAGATGATGGCACATCTTCGTTATCTTACTTTTGCGGATCGAGCAAGAAAAAGGGGAATGAATAAGATTGCCAATTTATTTGAGGCATTAGCAGATTCCGAATATCGTCATGCGAGAAACTTTTATGCGGTTCTTGATCAGCCACCAGCTTTTACAGCAACCATTAAAGATTTTATTCCTGTGGAACAGTTTGAGTATGAGCAATTGTATAAAATGATGCAACAATACGCAAGAGAAAATCATGCACCGTTAACAAGGCAGGCATATGAGAATGCATCCTCTGCTGAGAGAGTTCATGCAGAACTATTAGAAGAGTCAATGAAAATGGAGCAGTTTGAGCATGACACAATTTATGTATGCCCTGTGTGCGGTTTTATTATGACAGAAGAGTCCGCTCTTGATCGTTGTATTGTTTGTGGAGCGCCAGCAAGACAATTTCATAAATTTCAAGCAGAATAAATGACAAATTCTTTTGTGATTTTCTTTTAAACAAAATAGAGGATTATGATAAATAGAAATGGCAAATACGTCCATGAATTTGAATATTTTTAGGGGTAAATGGGAATCTCAGGATCCGTTTGACTTTATAGGTGCGACTTGTTATGATAGTCATAGAGACAGCATTTATCCTAAAATTAGTTGAAATGAATTAAAAAATAACGAAAAAAGAAGAATAATAGGAGATTTTATATGAAAGTAACGTTGATTACCGATTATAGAAATAATCAATTAGAAGAGCAAGTTCGTACATGGACGGTTTGTCATGTTTTAGAAAAGTACGGGCTTCATACAGCTGTTTGGTCTATGGAAAAAGGAGAAGAAGGAAAGGAACAAAAAGTAGATGCGTCTTTGTTCCAAAAATTAGGACAACTATTCCGAGGAAATGCAAAAGAAGAGCAAGAAGTTTTAAACGACTTTTTGGATACGTATGGAACAATAGAAAAACGTTGTGCTTCTCTTGAGGAATTGAAAGCGGTAGATGGAACAGCCGATAGTTACATTGCCCTTAGAAAAGATAAGACAGAAAATGGAATTTTAGATCTGTCTTTCCTTACAACAAATCAAAAATATGTAATAAGAAGAGATCCTCTCTTTTGGCTTCAAGAAAAAGACTTTGAAATGTTTGATGTGAGTCCTTCAAAACAGTTTGATCTTGTATTAGATTTTGATGGAACATTAGACATTCGGGTAGAAGCCTTTACAAAGCAGATGAATGGAACTGTCCATACGGTGCAAAATAAAGATTGTACGACAAAATCTTTCAAAGCGTATTTAGAGGCGTTAAAAGGGGCAAAAAAAGTGATCACAAATACAGCGTTAGGAGCGATTGTCGCGATCACTCATTATATTCCGTTTGTCTATGTGGAACATGGAGAAAAAGATCTAACAGCAGGAATTTTAGAAGGGCTAAAGTTAGAAAGCCATATAATAAGAAAGAATGCTTCCATTACAGAAGAAAATTTTGCTTGGGATATTCAAGCAAAGACGATGAATACACGTTTAAGAAGATGGAGAAGAAAGCCATTGTATGAAATAGAAGAGGCTTTTCGTATTACAACCAATGAAGAAAAAGTGCTTTGCCCAACGAACATTTTAAAGAAAGAATGTTACGGCTGTTATGCCTGTGAAAAAGTCTGTCCAACAAAGGCGATTACAATGGTAGAGGATAAGGATGGATTCCCATATCCCGTTACCAATGAAGAGACTTGCATTAACTGTGGTGCCTGTGAAAGAGCTTGCATCCGTTTGAAAGAGAGCAATTGCATAGAAGAAGGTTTTCCAAAAGTAAGAGCCGTTATGAACCGTAAGTTAGATGTTCGTATGGGAGGAAGTTCTTCTGGTGCTGTTTTCCCAGAACTTTGCAAACAGTTTATTGAAGAGCGAAACGGTGTTGTTGTAGGTGTTACCTATGATGAAAATATGCAAGTAGTATCAAAGATTGCAGAGACACTAGAAGAAGCGAAAGCTTTTCGTAATTCAAAATATGTAAAAAGTCAGTTTTCACAAAACTTTCCAAAAGTAAAAGAGTTGTTACAGCAAGGGAGATATGTTTTGTATACAGGATTACCTTGTGAATGTGCGGCTTTAAGAAGTTATTTAAGAAAGGATTATGATAACTTATTGATTCAAGAGATCTTATGCCATGCAGGACCAGCACCACGTATCTTTGGCGGTTATATTAAAGCGTTAGAAGAAGAACATGGAAGTAAAGTTACAAATTTTGTGTTCCGTGATAAGCAAAAAGGATGGCATATGTCAACCTGTAGTGTTGTCATCACATTTGCAAATGGAAAAGAGATTGTAGAATACGCAAAATTCAATGATTATTTTAAAGCCTTTTTAAATGATTATTTAGGAAGACCAAGCTGTTCGCATTGCCAATTTGTAGGTTCTTACCGAAGTGGAGATTTAACAGTGGGCGATTTTTGGGGAATTCAAAATCTTTATCCAAAACTTTATGATAATAAAGGAATTAGTCTATTAATGATCAATACAGAAAAAGGGTGGAAGTATTGGCAAGAAATTCATGAACGCTTTGTTGTACAAAAAAGCAATATGAGGGAAGCGTTTAAGAAAAATCATAGTAAACCATCTCCTTATAAGGAAGAGCGTGTACAGTTATTCCATAAGTTAGAAGGAAAAAATCCAAAAGAAATTGCACAGTTATTACATGAATATAACAATGCAATTCAAGAAAATAAGAAATAGGTAGTATAATTTGAAAAGTATTTTTCTTTATAAGAAATAAAAGAGGGTAGGAATTTTTTGTTACGATGGAAAACGTATATTGGGATATAGAAACAATATAAGTAAATACAAATCGATACGAAAACTATTAGGAGAAAAAGAATGAAGAAAATACAATCATCATGTAATTATTGCGCAATCGATTGTAATTTAGATTTTTATGTAGAGGACAATCGTATTGTAAAAGTAGTACCTACAAAAGGCTATCCAGTCAACGATGGATTTAGTTGTATCAAAGGAGTATCGCTTGATAAACAACACAGTATGTATAAACCAAGTCCATTACCAAGAGTAAAAAAAGCGGATGGCACATTGGAATATGTATCTTGGCAAGAAGGATATAAAGAAGTTGCTACGCGTTTAATGGAAATCCGTACAAAGTATGGAGAAGATAGTGTTGCTGGACTTAGCACAGGTCAGATGACATTAGAAGAATTTGGGATTTTTGGTCATATGATGAGAAACCATTTAAAGGCAAATGTAGATGGAAATACACGTCTTTGTATGGCTACATCAGCAGTAGCTCATAAACAGAGCTTTGGATTTGATGCGCCAGGATTTACATTAAACGATTTAGAACTTTCTGACACGATTATTTTTATTGGAGCAAATCCAGTTGTTGCACATCCCATTTTATGGAGCCGTGTGAAAAAGAATAAAAATAAAAAAGTAATTGTTATCGATCCAAGAAGATCAGAAACTGCAAAAAATGCGGATCATTGGTATAGTATTCGTCATAAATCAGATTTAGCACTACTTTATGGAGTTGCCAATGAATTAATTCGCCTTGATGCTTTAGATCATGATTTTATTGATAAGCATACAAATCATTTTGAGGAATTTAAACAATTTGTATCCCAATATCCAATTGAGAAAGTAGCTCCAATTTGTGGATTAAAAGAAGAAGAGATCAAAGAATTAGTCGATCTCATCCAGAAGGGAGAACGAGTTTCTTTTTGGTGGACAATGGGAATTAATCAAGGATATGAAGCTGTCCGTAGTGCTCAAGCTATTATTAATCTGGCATTGATGACAGGAAATATCGGAAAGCCTGGAACAGGAGCCAATTCGATTACTGGTCAAAGCAATGCTATGGGTTCTCGTGTCTTTAGTAATACAACAGGGCTTTTTGGCGGTGGAGATTTTAATAATCCAGAAAGAAGAGCTCAAGTTGCAAAGGCACTTGGAGTGGAAGAAAGTCTGATTATTGATCGACCAACGATTCCATATAATCAAATTATTGAAAACATTAATGCAGGAAAAATTAAGGCATTATGGGTTGTTTGTACAAATCCACGTCATTCTTGGGTGAATAATGATACATTCAGAGAAGCAATGGAAAAATTAGAGCTTTTGATTGTACAAGATATTTATGGAGATACGGATACGTCAAAACAATGTCATATCTATTTGCCAGCAGTAGCAGGTACAAAAAAAGAAGGAACGGTTATCAATATGGAGCGCCGTCTATCTGCACTTCGTCCTTCTCTTAAAAAAGAAGAAGAGGAACGCACAGACTATGAGATTTTCTATGGTGTGGCAAGTGCTCTTGGACTAAAAGATATTGAAGAAAATTGGAAAACTCCAAAGGATGCTTTCAATTTTATGAGAGCTTGTACAAAAAATATGCCAGATGATATCACAGGAATTGAATATGAAGACTTAGAAAATAGTCATGGAATTCAATGGCCATTTAGGAAAGGGGAAGTCTTAACAGACGATCAGAGACGATTGTATGAAGATGGTAACTTTTTCACAGCGGATAAAAGGGCAAATTTTGTATTTGAAGAAATAAGAGAAAATCCAATTCAATTGACAAAAGAATATCCATATGTCTTAAATTCAGGAAGAGGAACCGTTGGGCAATGGCATACGCAGACGAGAACAAGAGAGATCCCAATTGTTGCTGATGCAGCACCAAAAATGGCTTATGTTCTCATGCATCCAAGTCTTGCAAAGGAAAAAGGAATTGCTGAAAACGATATTGTTGAAATTTCTTCTAGCAATGGGCAAAGTGCAGATTTTGAAGTTCATTTTCATGATGGTGTAAGAGAAAATGAATTGTTTGCTCCGATGCATTATATCGAGTGTAATTTATTAACACCTTCTGTATATGATGCATATTCAAAAGAACCTTCTTATAAGGTCGCAGCGGTAAATATAAAACCAAAGAAACAATAGAATAATTGTGAAGAAAGGCGGATATGACGATGAAGCGTATTAAAATTGATCGCAGTAAATGTATCGGTTGTCTTACTTGTGTGACTGCTTGTCGTGTAGCCCACGAATCAAGTGAGGCAAGAAATCGGGTCACTGTAGATTCTAAAAATAAAAATGCACCTATTTTTTGTCGCCATTGTGATTTACCAGAATGTGTTTATACTTGTATGACAGGTGCTATGCACAAAAATAAAGAAACAGGCTATGTGGAATATGATAAAACAAAATGTGCAAGTTGTTATATGTGCATTATGGCATGTCCATATGGAGTGTTAAAGAGCGATGCCTTAACAAAAAAAGAAATTATGAAATGCGATATGTGTGTTCATAGAAGTGAAGATAAAAGTGCAGCGCCTATGTGTGTAGAAAACTGTCCAATGCAAGCGATTACATTTGAGGAGGTGGAATCATCATGCGATATGTAGTCATTGGAGCTAGTGCAGCGGGTATGAATGCAGCTAGTACGTTAAGAGAATTAAATCCGAACGATGAAATTATTTTAATTTCAAAAGACGAAAATATCTACTCAAGATGTATTTTATACCATCATTTAAAAGGGATCCGTAATTTAGAACAATTATGTTTTGTTGATTTAGATTTTATAGAAAAAAATCGAATTGATTGGAGAAAAGGAAAAGCAGTTGTTCACATTGATAGTGAAAAACAAGAGATTACGTTAGAAGATGAGAGTATTATCTATTATGATAAACTTATGATTGGAAGCGGTTCTCATTCCTTTTTCCCTCCAATTGAAGGTCTTAGGGAAGCCAGCAATGTCGTAGGTTTTCGTAACTTTGAAGATGTAGTGGCTATCGAAGAATACCTTCCAAACGTAGAGCATATCGTTGTTATGGGTGGAGGTCTTGTAGGAATCGATGTGATTGCAGGGCTGTTGCCTCATAAAAAAGACGTGATGCTTGTAGAAATGGGACCTCGTATGTTGCCGATTCAGCTTGATGAAGTAGCCGCGAAGACATATGAAGATGCCTTTCGTAAAGAAGGAGTGAAGCAATATTATGGTACAGGCATTGCTTCTTTAGAAGTAGTGGATGATAAAATTGTCAGTGTCATGTTGCAAGACGGTACGAAGCTACCATGTGATTTGCTCATTTGTTGTGCCGGTGTTCGTTCTAACGTGGAGTTTTTAAAGGACAGTGGGATTGCTTGCGATCGTTTTGGGCTTCTTTATGACGAACATGGAAAAACAAATAAAGACAATGTGTATGGAGCTGGTGATGTCAGCGGAAGAAGTCCAATTTGGCCTGTGGCAGTAAAAGAGGGAATTATTGCCGCTTATAATATGAGTGGAATTGAACGGACATTCGATGATTTCTTTGCTAGCAAATCCACAATGAATTTCTTAGGAATCCCAACATTATCATTAGGAAAGACTTATGATTATGATGACACATATACGGTTGAAGTAAAACAGGATGACGAAGGAAATTATAAGAAGATCATTCATAAAGACGGTATTATTTACGGTGCTTTATTACAAGGAGATCTTTCTTATGCAGGAATTTTAACACAATTAATTCGAGCAAAGATCGATGTTTCAAAAGTGAAAAAACCAATTTTTGATATTGATTATTCTGACTTCTTTCATATCAAAGAAAATTTTGAATTCACTTATAAAGAATAGGAAATAAAAAAGGGTAAAAAGAGAAATATTGAAATAAAAAAATTGAAAAGATAAGGGTTAGAAATCACTTAATACGATTAAGATTAGGATCATAGGAGAAAATCAATGAATAAAATAAAGAAATTGCCAGTACCGCTTATGCCAGCTATGGTAGGAGCTTGTACCCTATCCAACGTATACTTAGGGCTAGGATATACTTGGATTCGCCATATTACTATGGTAGCAGCCACTGTGATTTGGATTTTATTTTTCATTCGAATTATCACGCAGTGGAAAATATTTAAGGAGGAGTATTCTCAGACCGTATTATGTAGTTTATATGCAGGTTTTACAATGTTAATGATGATTATAGGAAGTTATTTTTATGAATGGTTTCCCACATTTGGAAAAGTCTTTTGGTTGTTAGGCATTGTAATTCATGCTGTGCATATTATTATTTTTACTTATCGAAATATTTTAAAAGGTGTCAATATGGATACCTTTGTACCAAGTTATTTTGTAACATACAATGGAATTATGGTATCCGCAGTTGTCGGTGGAAGTATGAATGAACCGCAGTTGCTAAAATGCATTGTTTATTATGGAATTTGTATTTTTACGATTTTGATACCATTTATGATCTATCGATTACGATTTATTCCAATAAAAGATTCTTTTTATCATACACAAGCAATTTTACTAGCACCGAGTTCCCTTTGTGTCGTGACTTATTTAAGTGTTAGTGAAAATCCAAATAAGATTTTATTAGGATATTTATATGTTGCGGTATTGTGTGCTTTGATTTTTATTATTTATAAGCTACCAAAGTTTTTTGAGTTTGAATTTAAACCAACGTATGCAGGGCTTACGTTCCCAATGGCAATTGGGATTGTAGCAACGACAAAAGTATCCGCGTATTTAACTGCGCAAGGACTGGAGTTAGGAGCTTTCTTAAAAGAATTAGCAGGAATTCAGACTTATCTTACAACGGGAATTATCTTTTATGTATTGTTACGAATTTATATGTTAATGAAGAAGGCGTAAAGATGAAGATTCCAGTATTAATATTAGCAGGAGGACAGGGAAGTCGAATGGGATATCGCAATAAGGCGGAACTGCTCATTCGAGAACAGACATTTTTAGAAAAAATTCTACATGAATTTCAAGAAGAACAATGTTATATTTCTACCCGTCCTTCTTATACCCCTGAGATCTCAGGGGTAAACTTAATTATAGACAAAAATGAAAATAGAGGGCCTATGGAAGGAATTTTACAGGCTTTTACACAGACTTCCCATGAAGCGTTTTTTGTCATTGGGTGTGATATGCCATTTATGACAAAGGAAGTCTATCAAGTGTTATGTAGTTATTTTGAACCACCAAAAGGTGTTATCGTTCAAGGAAATAAGAGAAGGTTTACATTAGGGGCAATTTACACACGAGAAATGATGAAGGAAATGACTGCAAAAATAAAAGAAAAAGATTATCGTTTAAAATCACTCTTTCATAAGGAAAATTCAAAAATTTTAACACAAGATCAAATCGATATTGATTTTCAGTGTTTTACAAATATTAATTTTGAGGAAGAGTATCAACAGTTAATAAAAAACAATGGGGGACTTACATGAAAACATTTGTAACATTAAAAGAAGCATTCACATTATTTGAAGAAGAAATTAAACAAAAAGAGGAGACTTGTCTTTGTCCAGTGGAATTTGGCCTAGGACATCGGTTAGCAGAAGATATTTATGCACCGTTTCCACAGCCACCATTTTCAAAAAGTGCAATGGATGGCTTTGTCTTTCGCAAAGAGGATATTGGCTGTGTAGAACCGTTTCCGATTCAAGGCGCTTTATATGCGGGAGATAATGCAACCCAATTAATCGAACAAAAACAATGTTTTAAAATTATGACAGGGGCAAAGATTCCAGATAACGGGGCAGTTGTCGTTCAACAAGAACATTGTGTTGTTGAGGAAAATAAAGTTACGGTTAACATTTGGCCAAAGAGAATCAATATTTGCTTAAAAGGCGAAGATTTCGGGCAAGGGGAACTACTACTAGAAAAAGGTACGGTTCTTGACTATATTACATTGGCTCTTTTATCTAGCATCGGAAGAACAAAAATACAAATTTATAAAAAGCCAAGAATAGCAGTCTTAGTGAGTGGAAACGAAGTATGGGAACCAGGAAAGCCATTGCCAGAAGGAAAGATTTATGATAGCAATGCCATGATGATAAAGCAAAGACTTTTAACATTAGGTTATGGGGCAAAGACGATCAAGTTTTTACCAGATGATCCAAAAGAAGTGGCGACTACATTGGAAGAAATGAGTAGGTGCCATGATATTATTATTACAACAGGAGGAGTTTCTGTTGGAGAAAAAGATATTTTTCACGATGCTTTAACCTTTGCTAATGCAAAAAAAGTATTTTGGAAAGTGGCTTTGAAACCAGGGACACCTGCCATTTTTTCTATGCTAAATGAATGTCCAATTATTTCGTTATCGGGAAATCCGTTTGCATCTAGCGTAACATTTGAAGTGCTTGCAAGAAGAGTCCTATATTGCTTAACAAAGGATCAAAGATTGCTCGTTGAGACCGTAAGAGGAACGATAAAAAATGGATTTAAAAAGACTGCGGATAAAAGCCGTTTTATAAGAGCAAAATGGAATGGAAAGGAAGTTGAAATTCCAAAAGGCTTACACGCTTCTTATGCTTTAAAAAGTATGGCAGGCTGTAATGCGTTAGCAGAAATTCCTGCCAGTGAAGAGCCGCTTAGTGAATCAGCAGAAATTAATGTTTGGCTTTTATAAAAAGCGAGTATTTGTATCAGAAGGAAGAGAAATGAGTTTGAGGATAGAAGATGAGCGAGAAAAAAAGGCCTTATATTTTACAAATATGTGGATTGAAAAATACAGGAAAGACTACGTTTGTACGGGGCCTTACTACATATTTAAGTCAACTTGGATATGAAGTGGCGGTTGTTAAGCACGATGGACATGAATTTGATTTGCAATCCTATAACGAAGATAATTTTTTGCATTATAAAGCAGGTGCTAGTGCAAGTGTCGTTTTTTCGAAAGGACAATGGCTTTGTGTACAAAGGGAAAAGAGAAGTCTAGAAAGTTTTATCGAGCAGTTTTCAGACTTTGACTATGTTCTCATTGAGGGATGTAAAAATGCTGCTTATCCAAAGGTTGAAATGCTTCGAAAAGGAATTTCTGAGTCGCCAGTTTCCAATCCGAAAGGACGAATTGGTTGTATTGGAGATGAAATTTATCCAATTAACGAGCCGTGCTTTTTAAAAGAAGATGAAAATCTATATGAGAAGATAATCAAGTACATAGCTTGATTTTATACGATGAATTTTATATAATAAGTCATAAGAAAAAGAATGTTGTAAAATTGATAAGATTTTATAACATTCTTTTCATTTACGCGAAGACAACAAGTATGGAGAGCATGTATGCTCACATATGGCGACTGCCTGCCAACGTGAGAAGTTTGCAAAGCGTATTTTTCATCGTTTAGGCTAAGGCAATCAGTCAAATAGCAAATGGAAAAAGTTCAAGAAAAATATCAGAGTAAGAGAAAGAGATTGAAATTATGATAAAATTAGTAGCAAGTGATTTAGATGGAACGTTATTACAAAATGGTTCTAAAGTATTAGAACCAGAAATTTTTCCGTTAATACGCAAATTAAAAGAAAAAGGAATTCTTTTTGTAGCGGCTAGTGGAAGACAATATGCAAGTCTTAGACATTTGTTTCATGAAGTGGCAGATGATATTGGGTATATTTGTGAAAATGGAGCTCTTGTTATGTATCAAGATCAAGTGCTAGATTGTGTATCTATGGAAGATTCTTTGAAAGAGGAGTTAATTAAAGAAATCCAACAATATGAAGGTTGTGATGCCATGTATTCAACGAAAGATGCTTGTTATATTGAAGAAGGCAACGACGACTTCTTTCATTATTTAAAAGATATTGTAAAAAACAACGTTCATGTAGTAAAAGATTTATTAGAAATCAAAGAACCTTGTATTAAGCTTTCCATTTATCGAAAAGAAGGAATTACAAAAGAGATAGAAGAACATTTTCAAAAAGTGTGTAACGGTCGAGTGTTTCCAGCATCTTCTGGGTTAGCTTGGCTTGATATGTTATTACCAAATGCCAATAAAGGGACAGGGATTTGTGCATTAATGGAACATCTTCAGATTACAAAAGAAGAATGTATGGCATTTGGTGATCAGGCAAATGATATTGCTATGCTAGAGAGTGTTTCTCATAGTTATGCTATGGAAAATGGAGTGGATAGAGTAAAAGAAGTCAGTCGATATCGTTGTTATCGAGTGGAGGATACAATAAAAGAAGTCTTTGGATTAGAAGAATAAGGAGAGTCGTCTATGTTTCAAAAATTTTTTCCAGATGAATATGTAAGTTCCACTTATGAGATTCCATTTGAGCAATATTATGAGGAAGGATATCGAGGGGTGTTATTCGATATCGATAACACTCTCGTTCCTCATGGAGCGCCAGCGGATGAACGGGCAAAACAATTGTTTTTGCGTCTTCAAAAAATCGGATATGAAGTTTGTTTAATGTCCAATAATAAAGAGCCAAGAGTAAAAAGTTTTGGAGAAGCCGTTGGTGTAAAACATTATCTTTTTAAAGCCAATAAGCCTTCTATTACAGGGTATCAAAAAGCGATGGAAAAGATGGGAACGAATACGAGCAATACACTTTTTGTAGGAGATCAAGTGTTTACGGATGTATTTGGTGCAAAAAGAGCGGGGATGAAAAGTATTCTGGTACAGCCAATCCATCCAAAGGAGGAGATTCAGATTGTGCTAAAACGTCATTTGGAGAAAATCGTTTTAAAAGAATACAAAAAACATCAGAAACGAAAGAAATAGAATTCAAAAAAGAAATTGGATAGAAGGAATCGAATCTGCATAAAAGCAGAAAAACCGTTGAAAATAAGAAAGAAGGATTGAAAATGGGAATCAATATTACGGGAAAGACAGGTTTATTGGCGGTACTTGGAACACCAATTCAGCACAGTTTATCTCCAGCGATGCATAATTTAGCTCTACAAACATTAGGGCTTGATTATACATACTTAGCTTTTGATATTAAGGAAGAAGAAGTAGGACAAGCATTAGAAGGTTTGAAATTATTTGGATTTCGAGGTTGTAATTTGACAATGCCTTTAAAAAAGAAGGCATTGGAATATTGCGATCATCTATCAGAATCCGCTCGCATTTCAGGGGCAGTCAATACGATTATCAATGATCATGGTGTTTTAACAGGAGATACGACGGATGGAACAGGGGTTCTTTGGGCGATGCGTGCCAATGGCCATGAAATGCTTGGAAAGAAAGTTACGATTATGGGAGCGGGTGGAGCTTCTGTTTCCATTGTAACACAAGGGGCATTAGATGGCGTAAAAGAAATTACGGTTTTTAATCGAAAAGGCGAATCTTTTTCCATGATGGAACAAGTAGCAGAAGAGTTAAATCAAATTACCAATTGTAATGTGAAGGTATTAACGTTAGAAGATGAGGAAAGACTAAGAAGAGAAATAAAGGAAAGCCAGTTTTTAATCAATGGAACTTCTCTCGGAATGGCTCCTCATGAAGATACTTGTATTTTGCCAGATTCTAGTTATTTTCATAAAGATTTAGTCGTAGCAGATGTTGTTTACAACCCAAGAGAGACAAAGTTTATGAAGTTTGCAAAAGAGGCAGGAGCAGTCGCATATAATGGCCTTGATATGCTGTTATATCAAGGGGCAAAATCGTTTGAACTTTGGATGGGAGTACCAATGCCAGTAGAACTTGTGAAAGAAAAAGTGTTCGCTCCAGAGCGAAAAAAATAAAAATTTTAGGCATGTCCAAAAAAATGGTTGAAAAATCAGAGGTTTTAGTATAAAATATAATAAGCTAATAGTGATTATTTAAGGAGGAATATCTTTATGATATCAGCAGGTGAATTTAGAAATGGTGTTACCATCGAATATGAAGGAAACATTTATCAGATTATCGAATTCCAACACGTAAAACCAGGTAAAGGTGCTGCGTTTGTTCGTACAAAATTAAGAAACATTAAAAGTGGTGGTGTAGTAGAAAAAACTTTCCGTCCAACTGAAAAATGTCCTCAGGCTCATATCGAAAGAAAAGATATGCAGTATTTATATTCTGACGGAGATTTATTCCACTTTATGGACGTAGAAACTTTTGATCAGATCGCTTTAAATGCAGACGCAATCGGCGATGCATTAAAATTTGTTAAAGAAAATGAAATGGTTAAAACAGTTGCTCATGCTGGTGAAATCTTTACAGTTGAACCACCATTATTCGTAGAATTATTAATTACAGAATGTGAACCAGGTGTAAAAGGTGATACAGCAACTGGAGCTACAAAACCATGTACCGTTGAAACAGGTGCAACAGTATACGTTCCTTTATTTGTAAATGAAGGAGATACAATCAAAATTGATACTCGTACAGGAGAATACCTTTCAAGAGTATAATTCCAAAACGAATTTCACTAAATGTTTACCCACGAAAATAGAGTGTTTTCGTGGGTTTTGTAGATCTTTTTTCTTCTTTATTCTATCGAACTAAGTTCGATCAATATTCAACCAATTTTCCTCATTAATATATTGTAACTGAGATTCAATAATTTTAATGTACATTTCGTCTTGCTTTTCAGGTGAAAGTTTCATAACAAGATTTAAAATCGATAAAAAGCGTTCATTTTCATGAAGAGAACGATAATAATGATTAAATTGATTCAATGCTTTCTTATAGACAAAAAGAGAAGTTCCAGCGATTACTTCTACGATAGTTCCACCTAACATTCCGATTGTTAAAGTTTCTGTATATTTGCGAAGAAACAAAAGAGAGGCGATGGAAACTAGAAGTAAAATCGCACCAACAATGCACATGATCACAGAGAGGAAAAATGCATTCTTTGCTTGACGACGGCTGATTTCATAAAATTCTCTTAAATCCCTCATATTAAAAAGCATTAATTCTAAAATATCTTTTGACTTCGTGTCCTGTTCACAGTTAGGATTCATAGCATCACGGATAATGGAATTCATTTTCTCTTGTTCTTTTTTCCAATTATCTGTATGATCTTCTTTTAACATTCGATAAATAGTGCTGGCAGGAAGAATCCCTATCATCAATAAGGCTAAAAGACCGAGCAATACAATGATGACACCACGGTTCGTATAAGCCAATGTAACAAAATAAAGACACATACTCAATAATAAAATAACGATATAATAAATTCCGTATCTTCTTAAATAGTTTTTCATAATACTCCCCCCTTATAACTGGATCTTGTTTTTTGTTCCTAATAATTCATAATTTTTTATTCTATAGGAAATTCCTCGCAAAGCGTATTTCTCACTGTATGCTTTGCAAACTGCTCACACACTTTGTTCTAAAATGTTAAAAAAGATTGAAAATAGTATTTTCTTGATAATAATATAGAAAAATTAAAAAGTCAAATAAAGATATATTTATAATGGGAATTGAAAGAAAACAATTGTTTTTTTGATGGACTAGCAGAGCAAAAGATTTGGTATCGGAATCGAACTCAGTCAAAAAAATAGAAGAAAAATACAAAAATGATAGACATTATGCATAAAAATACAAAAAAGAATTGACATAAAATTTGAAGGAAGGTATCATTTAAGGTAGGAAATATAGGGATATCATCTAAAAATAAAGTAAAAATTGGAGGAGGAAAGAAATTTTATGACAAAATTAGAGATGAAAGAAGCCGTGATAAAGGCGATCGATGAAAATAAAGAAAAGTTATTTGCTGTAAGAGATCAAATTTATTGCAATCCAGAATTTGGCTACAAAGAGGTAAAGACTACCGATACGGTTGCTACTTATTTAGAACAAGAATTAGGGCTATCTGTTGAGAAAAATATTGCAGTTACTGGCTGCCGTGCCCAAATAGAAGGAAAGACAAAAGGACCTTGTATTGCCATTATGGGAGAGCTTGATGGGATCAGTTG
Organism: Candidatus Scybalomonas excrementigallinarum; assembly: GCA_018710905.1. Classification (GTDB taxonomy): domain Bacteria; phylum Bacillota; class Clostridia; order Lachnospirales; family Lachnospiraceae; genus Scybalomonas; species Scybalomonas excrementigallinarum. Next base: position 25,599 of record DVIZ01000194.1, read on the forward strand.
TAAAGAGCATAAGGATGCAAATGAGATCGGAGCGAGCCATACTTGTGGGCATTTTTTACAGATTACAGGAATGCTCGGTGCAGCCACAGGTCTGGTTAAGAGTGGGGTTATCAATGAGTTAGATGGATTAATCGATATAATTGCCACTCCAGCGGAAGAGTTTATTGAATTAGAGTACCGCGATCAGCTAAAAAAAGAAGGAAAATTAACCTATTTTGGCGGAAAACAAGAGCTAGTAAAGAAAGGATATCTGGATCATGTGGACATGGCTATGATGTTCCATTCCCAAGACTTAGGGGAAGCACAGGCACTGATTGGACCAGAGAGCAATGGATTTGTTGGAAAGAAAATTCATTTTATTGGAAAAGAAGCCCATGCAGGCTCTGCTCCTTATGATGGAATTAATGCATTAGATGCAGCTATGCTGGCAATTAATAATGTCAATGCTCTTAGAAGTACCTTTAAGGAAAGCGAACGAGTTCGATTCCATCCGATTATTACAAAGGGCGGCGATATCGTCAATGTAGTTCCAGCCGATGTTCATATGGAATCTTATGTTCGTACAAGAACGATAAAAGGATTAGAAGAAGTGAATGAACGTGTGAATCGAGCGATTCAAGCTGGGGCAATGGCGGTAGGAGCGAAAGTGGAAATTACGGAAATTCCAGGATATTGTCCAATTTTAAAACAGCCAGAATTTGATGAAGTGATGAAGAAAAACTTAGAGGCGTTAGGACTAGAAGGAAAGATCGTTGATGGAGGAGACTTTACAGGCTCTTTCGATTTTGGAGATATTTCTCATTTAATGCCAGCCATTCATCCAATGATTGGAGGAATTAAAGGAGGGCTTCACACGAAAGAATTTGAAGTGGTAGACGAAGAACTCGCTTGTATCATTCCTGCCAAGGCAATGGCTATGACGATCATTGATTTATTATACGATGGGGCGAAAGGTGCCAATGCGATTTTAAAAGATTTTAAACCAAAGATGACAAAAGAAGAATATTTAAAATTTTTACAGAAAAATGATCGCACAATTTTATATGGGGAAGGGTAAACGACAATGAAACAGGTGAAAAATAGTCAAAAACTTTTTATGGATTATCGTGTTTATATTACTGCATTTTTAGCTACAATCGTAAGTGAATGGATTGGGGCGGCAAAAATCCCATTGGGACCAGGAAATATTATTTTGTTGCCTATGATTTATGCTATGATTCTTTGTCTGATTGTCTATTTAATGAAGCCTTTAAAATGGTTAAAAGAAAGACAGTCAGAAACAGCCAGCAGTTTAATTTCCATTGGTATTACTCTTTTAATAGGAAAGATTAGTATTACGAGTGGGGTTGCCATTAAGGAAATTATTACGGCGGGGCCAGCATTAATCCTACAAAATCTAGGAAATTTAGGAACGATTTTATTTGCTCTACCAGTGGCTCTTTTATTAGGCTTTAAACGAGAATGTATTGGTATGACACATTCCATCGGAAGAGAGCCAAACGTGGCGTTAATTTCAGAAAAATATGGTTCTGACACGCCAGAATTTCGTGGTGTTATGATGGTATATGTTGTCGGAACCGTATTTGGTACTATTTTTATGGGAGCAGCTGCGAGTTTTTTAGCAAGTGCGACTCCAATCTCAGTAGAAGCCTATGCTATGGCCACTGGTTGTGGAAGTGCTGGTATGATGACAGCAGCGTTAGCCCCATTATTAGAATTAAAAAAAGAAGCGGCAACTACATTGACCGCATATGCGAGCATTAGTAACTTGATTTCAAGTATTGGTGGGCTTTATATTTCGATTTTCCTTGGATTACCATTGACAGAAAAGCTCTATGAAGTTTTGGAACCAAAACTTGGAAGAAGAAAAAAAGAGAAATAGGGAGAGAAACATGGAAAAGAGAATTATATTGGATCAAGTGCTAGAATGGACATTAGTATTATTAATTACAGGTACCATTATTGTCGTTGGAAATCTCATTGGATATGAGCATAATATTATAGAGTCAATTCCGGGAATGTTAATTTTAGTTGCAATTAGTGTTGTGGGGCTTATATTAGCAAAAATCATTCCAATCAATATGCCAGCTATGTGTTATATTTCCATTATTGGTATTTTACTTGCGCTACCAATGAGTCCAACTAGTGACTTTATTGTAGAGGCAACCAATAAAGTAGAATTAATGGCCATTTGTACGCCAGTTCTTGCTTACACAGGAATCTCCATTGGAAAGAGTTGGGCAGAATTTAAAAAAATTGGATGGAGAGGTGTCGTTGTAACACTTTTAGTCATGTTTGGTACCTTTTTTACATCTGCTCTTTTTGCGGAGATTTTAATTCGAATTACAAAATAAAAAATAGAGGAAGCGGTTTTTAGAAATCCAAATAGAAGGTAAAAAGGCCAGCGAATCGAGAAGATAATAAGATCTCCTGAATTCGCTAGCCTTTTTCAATTGTGTAACGTTATTTTATCGATCGTTAAAATAACCTTTTGGCATAGGAGTCCTATCGTATGAAATAGGAAAAAGAGCTGCCATTGTTTTTAACGTTGTTTTCTTTGTTTTAGTAACAATTCTTCTAATGCTTCATCACTAACACTGATAAATACATCTTCTTCTTCTTCGTTGAGTCCAAGATATTGTGCTAAAGTTCTTGTATCATCGCTAAAATTCCATTTTGAAATATAAGAGTCAATTTCATCAAATTCGATTTCTCCTGCTAAAAAGCGTTCTTTAAAATTCATATACAACTTCCTTTCTAAACATTCTACTAGTAGTATAGCATATTTTTATGATTCCTTCATATATTGAAAAAGAAATATTTCACAGCGATTTTTAAGAATTTTTAGGAAAAGGAGGAGAATAAAATTGGGACAAAATAATTCGCTCTATGAATATCTGGCAGTATCGTTGAGAAAACCATTGCAATCATGGTTTTTAAAAGGTGAGAAATTACAAGAAATTCGTTTGAGAATCGGACAACCATTGATGATTCGCTATGATGGAGAAGAATTCTTTTTAACAGAGCAAGGCCATGGGTATCGAGTATGGGAGTTAGAAGAGAAACGAAGAGATGTATTTTTTTACGTTACTGAAGAACAAATGCAAGAAACCCTTTCTTATTTAAGCGATTATAGCCTTTACGCCTATGAAGAGGAGATCAAGCAAGGTTTTTTTACCGTTGGTGGTGGATGTCGAATTGGTGTCTGTGGAAAGGCAGTTGTAGAAAATGGAGAGGTAAAGACGATTTATCCTGTTTCCTCCTTAAATATTCGATTTGCCCATGAAATAAAAGGGTGTAGTGATAGAATTCTTCCTTTTTTATTCAAGGGGGAACGTTTTCTTTCTACCTTAATTGTATCACCACCTTTATGTGGGAAGACAACGATACTAAGAGATTGTATTCGGAATCTTTCTAATGGAGGAAGCTATGAAAGAGAAAAGAAACCCCATTATTTTCATGGGAAAACAGTTGGTGTGGTGGATGAAAGAGGAGAGATTTCCGATTTCTCTTGTGGTATGGCACAACATGATTTAGGAATTCAGACTGATGTCTTATCCCAATGCCCAAAAGTAGAAGGAATGATGATGTTAATTCGAACGATGGCACCAGAAATTATCGCGGTTGATGAGATCGGATCGGAAGAGGAAATGAATACGATGATTTATGGAATGAATTGTGGATGTTCTCTTTTGGCGACGGCCCATAGTGCTTCCATGGAGGAACTACTAAAGAAAAAAGCATTTCAAAAGGTAAAAGAAGAAAAGATGTTTGAACGATATGTTATTTTAAGTCGGAGAAATGGAGTTGGGACAATCGAGAAGGTTTATGATGGGGATGGACAAGAAATATGGGAAAGTAAGGAGCGGAAATGATCAAGTGGAGTGGGATTTTGTTAATAGCAGTGGCATCGGTTTTATTGGGCTTTCAAAAGAGTATGATATTTTCGGAACGATTAAAGTCGCTCTATCAATGGAAGCAATGTTTTTTGCTGATTCAAAGAGAGATTGAATTTCAACAAGCCTCTTTGCCTTTGATTTTTACTCGACTATCCAACAAGATGAGAGGAGAATTTGGAGAAGTATTTGCACAATTAGCAGAACAGTTGCAACAAAAGCACGGAGAAGATTTTTCTATTATATGGGAGAATATGTGGAGAAGTTCCTATAAAAAAATGTATTTCACTGTGGAAGATTTGGAAGTGATTTTAAGTTTTGGAAGAAATTTCAGCGGTGTCGATCGAAAAAAACAAGTGGCTGCTATCGACTATTTTTTGGCACAGTTAGAAGAACAATTAGAAGATGCAAGAGAACAAAAAAAGATGGGACAAAAATTATATCAGACGCTTGGCGTTGTCGGTGGATTTTTTCTTATTATTGTTTTGGCGTAGAGATATGGAAAAAGAAAAGGAGGGAGAAAATGACGGTCAATTTGATTTTTAAAATTGCAGCTATGGGAATTATGGTATCGGTCTTTGGACAAGTGCTAAAACATTCGGGTAGAGAGGAACACGCATTTTTAGTGAGTTTAGCAGGACTTATTATCGTTTTGTCGTGGGTGATTCCCTATGTATACCAGTTGTTTGAAAGCATGAAAGGGTTATTTCGATTGTAGAAAGGGAGAAGAGGATGGTGAATAAGACGAGGAGATAGGAAGTAGGTGAAACGATGGAAGTTGTAAAAGTTGCCATGGTTGGGGTTTTAGCTGTTATTTTAGCATTAAAATTTAAAACCATTCATCAAGAATACAGTCTATATTTGATGATAGCAGCAGGGCTAGTTTTAATGGGAATTGCTCTTTCCCAATTGGAACTTTTAATTGCATATATTAAAACCATTTATGGCTATCTTATGCTAGATTCCCTTTATCTTAAGATTTTAATGAAGATTATAGGGATTGCTTATTTATGTGAGTTTGCATCCAATATTTGTAAAGATGCAGGATATAGCTCTATTGCAGGGCAGATTGAAATGGCAGGAAAGTTGACGATTTTAATTGTGAGTATGCCGGTGATGACCGCATTGCTTGATACATTAAAAAGTTTTTTGCATACATAAAGACAAGGAGAAATTATGGTAGTAAAAGGAAAGCGATGGATTTTATTTTTCGTTCTCATATGGAGCTTTTTCCCATGTCAAAGTGTATATGGGGCGGAGGTTTCTTCGGATCTTTCTATTAATGATTATAATTTTAGTGGAATTGAAGAAGCGTTAAAAGAACAAGGGATGGATAGTTTTTCTTTTCAAGAGGTTGTGAAATTGCTTATGAAAGGAGAGGTGGTAGAAGCAGTTAATAAAATAGGCGATGGAATTATGAATACTATTTTGCAAGAATTTATTGGCAATAAGAAGTTATTGATCCAGCTTGTTGCTGTTTCTATTTTTTCTGCCGTTTTCACAAATTTCTCCAATGCTTTTTCCAGTGATGGTATTGGAGAAGCAGGTTTTTTTGTTACTTACTTAGTTGTTTTTACGATTTTAGCATCTTCTTATGGAATTGCTGTTGTCATAACAAAAAATGTGGTGGCAAGTTTATTAAATTTTATGAAAGTATTAGTTCCCGCATTTTGTATGTCAGTTACAACGGTTTCGGGATTCACAAGTTCTTCGGGTATTTATGGACTGTTGATGTTAGGAGTTCTTTTAGCGGATTATTTTATTTTAACAATAATTTTACCATTTGCGAATCTCTACTTTATGTTGCAAATGGTGGATCATTTAAATCAAGAAAAACATTTTTCAAAACTTGCAGGAATGATACAAAAAGGGATTGATTGGGGATTAAAAAGTCTGTTTACAGGAATTGTGGGTGTACAAGTATTGCAAAGTCTATTATTGCCTGCCATTGATTCCGTGAAAGGAACGGTTGTTCAAAGGGGCGTATCTTTGATTCCAGGAGCAGGACAGGCCATTTCCACTGTTTTAAGCACAATGCTTGGAGCAGGTGTCATTATAAAAAATAGCATTGGAGTAGCAGGACTTTTATGTATTTTAGTTTATATTAGTTTGCCTGTGATTAAGTTATGTGTGTTTTCCGTTGGATATCAGTTTGTTTCTTCCGCATTACAGCCCATTGGGGATAAACGAATTGTAAATTGCATATCCGACGCAGCAAATGGAATAAAAATGTTATTGAAAGTAATCTGGGTCGTATCTGCCTTGTTTATGCTTAGTTTAGTATTGGCCATTGCTTCTACCAATGTTGTCTACTATAGTCAGTGATGGAAAAAGAAGGGAAAGGGAAGGATTGTGTTAGAAGTTATTTATTCTTATGTAGAAAAAATCGTGGTTTTTGGAATTTTTGTAACAATTATATCAAAGATTTTGCCTAATAAAAACTATGGAAAATATATGAAGCTCTATACTGGATTTTTATTTTTGATTTTACTGTTATTCCCACTGATTCGAATGACAGGAGTCGAACAAAATTTTAAAAACTTTTATGATTCTTATGATATTTCTTTACAATACGATGGAATCGAACAAGAGGCAAAAGAGATTCTTTATGAAAGATATGAAGCAACGTTAAATAAACAGATTGAAAAAGTATTAGAAGAACAAGGGTATGCGGTAGCAAACGTATCGGTAAAAACTGATGCGAAAGAAGAAGGAAAGGTAAAAGCAGTGCTTGTTACATTGCAAAAAGGGGAAGAGGAGGAAGTTGTTCCAACGATTACGATTGCACCTATTACAGCAGATTCAAAAGAAGGAGAAGAGGAGCAAGAAAAACAAACAGAGATGGAACAAAAGGAGGAAAAAGAGATTAAGGAGCTGGTGCAGACGATTTGTGATCAAGATGAAAGTATTGCGGTGGAGGTAGTCCAATGAAACAAGAAGATTTAAAACAAAAAATAATGGAGAAAATAAAAGAGATAGGCATAACGAAAATTTTACTTCTTTTATTAGCTGGCGTTGTATTAGTTATGACAAGTCTACTAGAAACAGAGCCGAAAACAAGTGAAAAGAAAGAACAAGTAGCAGTAACGGATCAGAGTGATTTAACGGCAATTAAAACACAACAAAAAAAATATAAAGAACAATTAGAAAAACAACTGTCCGATGCCTTATTACAGGTGGAGGGGGTTGGGAAGACAAAGGTAATGATTACACTAAAAGGAACAGAAGAGATCGTTGTCAATAAAGATACTCCCTATGAAGAAGAGACGACAAAGGAAAAAGATAGCACAGGCGGAGAAAGAGAACAGACTAGTGTGAGCCAAAAAGAGGAAACCGTTCTTGTAACGGATCGGGAAGGAAATAGTGTGCCTTATGTGATTAAACAATTAGAGCCGGAAATTGCAGGAGTCGTCGTTGTGGCAGAAGGAGGAGGAAGTGAACAAGTAATTCAAGAAATAACCGATGCTTGTGAAGTATTATTTTCACTACCTGTACATAAGATTAAAGTAATGAAAATGAAAACAATGTAAAAGTGTAAACAGGAGGTTTCTTTATGAAGAATATCGTGAAAAAAAATCAATTGATTATTACTGCTCTTTCTATTATGATTGCAGTAGCTGGGTATTTAAATTTCTCTGGAAGAGAAATGTCGGTAGCACCACAGGATTTGGAAGTTTCTAATATGGAAACGGTAGGAGAAGAAGGGACAGAGGCATTAGAAAGTACAGAAGCCGTGGATACGATGGACATTTCTGATGCAGATGAAATAGCAGACGTAGCTTCTAAGGAAGGAGCGGTTGGAAATATGGATGATGCAGAAGTTTCCGCCCCTGTTCTTGATGAAGTGCAAACCGAAGACTTAGGAATTGGAGATGCAGTTTTAACAGAAGCACAGGCAGCTGATTTTATTACAAAGGCAAAACTTGCTAGAGAGCAGACGAGAGCAAAAAGTAAAGAAATGTTGATGAATATGATTGAAAATGATAAAATCGATGCAAAGAGCAAAGAACAAGCGGAACAAAAAGTGCTCAAATTAACAGAAAATATGGAAATGGAAACACAAGTAGAACAGCTGTTAGGAGCAAAGGGATTTTCCAATTCCGTAGTGAGTATTAGCAACGACAATACCGATGTATTGATTGCGAAGGAAACGTTAAGTGAAGTAGAAAAAGCACAAATTGAAGATATTGTAATGAGAAAAACAGGAATGGATATGGATCAGATCGTAATCTCTACCATGAAAAATCAAAAATAAAATTGCAAATTAAACTAAGTTTGGGTATAATGAAACTATGGTGATAAGCTGGGCTCATATAAAACAGCTTAAGAAAAAGCTTGAGATAAAGGAGGTCCGTTTTATGAGTAAAGAACAAGATAAAGTAATTCAATATAAGATACATGAAGAGGGCAAGATTGGAGAAGTTCAAATTGCAGATGAAGTTGTTGCGATTATTGCAGGGCTTGCAGCAACAGAAGTAGAAGGTGTTTCTAAAATGGCGGGCAATATTACAAATGAACTTGTAAGCAAGTTAGGAATGAAAAATCTTTCAAAAGGTGTTAAAGTTGCCGTTACTCCAGAAAGTGTTAGTGTGGATCTCGCATTAGAATTAGAGTTTGGTTATAGTATTCCAGCAGTATCTGCTACTGTGCAAGAAAGAGTAAAATCTGCTATTGAAACAATGACAGGTCTTACCGTAGATGAAGTAAATATTCGTATTGCTGGTGTTTCTTTAGAAAACGAATAAGCGTATTCAATCAAACATAGGCATATATGGGCAGAGTTTGCAATCATAAATTGCCTTTATGGAGACAAAGTACAAGAGTGCCGTCTTGTTTACATGAAAAGTTTCTAGAACAGTTATGCTTTTCATCGTTGAATAACAATAGACGGCATATTTTGTGCTTATACTATGAAAATACTCAAAGAAGAAAAGAAAAAAGAATCAATAACAAGAGGATAAAAAACATGAAACGAAGTGAAGTTAGAGAACATATATTTAAAATTGTATTCCGTACATCTTTTTACCCAAACGAAGAGTGGAAAGAGCAAGAGGAATTATACCTTGATCAATTGAGCATTTCCCTTGCCAATAAGTGGAAAGAATCTCATTCTATCGAGATGGATATCGCTCCATATGAAGATGCAGTGAGAAAAATTGAAAAGGAAATGAAAGAAATTGGAGTTCGAGCAGAAGCGATTATGGCCCAATTAGAAGAAGTAGATTCTGTTATCGAAGGAATCAGCGAAGGCTGGAAAATTGGACGTATTGGAAAAGTGGAGCTTGCAATTTTAAGAGTAGCTGTCTATGAAATCCAAAAGGACGAAGAGATTCCAACAGGTGTTGCGATCAATGAAGCTGTGGAACTTGCAAAAGTCTATGGAACTGAGAAATCAGCTAAATTTGTCAATGGATTGTTAGCAAAACTTGCATAGGAGTGAGTCATGGAGAAGATATATACCGTAGCGCAAGTCAATGGGTATATCAAGAGACTCTTCGTTAGTG
>DVIZ01000016.1 GCA_018710905.1 Candidatus Scybalomonas excrementigallinarum
ACTCACCTCCTCGTGATTTGTAGTATACCGAGATCCCTACAAGAAGAATTATAAAGAAAAAATAAGCTCAGGAAAACATTTTCATAACGTTTTGTGCCTGAGCGAAGCGAAAGGAATGAATATAATTATGAAATACTACGATGCAAACGATATCCAAACACCACTATTATTTGGACAAGATCTTTTATCGTTAATTAATACTCATAGAAAACTTTCACAACCAATTGTCATTTTATGTATTGGAACAGACCGTGCTACTGGTGATTGTCTCGGACCTTTATTGGGAAGTTATCTCGTTTCCCAAAGAACAAATGCCCTTATTTTAGGTTCTTTAGTAGAACCAGTTCATGCCGTTAATTTAGATTCTATTTTAGAATATATTTATAATACTTATGAAGATCCCTTTATTATTGCGATCGATGCCTGTCTTGGTACAAAAGAACATATCGGCTATATTACCTTAGAAACAGGCGGTCTCTATCCAGGAGAAAGCACAAATAAATCCCTCCCTTGTGTTGGAAATATTGCTATTACTGGTATTGTAAACCGAGCAGTTTCCTCTAATTTCTTTGTTCTACAAAGTACAAGGCTTCATACGGTTATTACTCTTTCCAATGTCATATCAAAAGGAATTTGTTTCGCACTAGAAAAGATGTCTACGCTTCCTAAAGTATTATAATAGTGTAACGCGAAAAAAGGATTCTCTCTCCCCATGTCTTATGGGAAAAGGAACCCTTTTTTCTCATTCATTTATTCTAATTCTCCGTCATAATAAGCGATCGCTTCTGATACGGTATCCGCATCTCCTGCTTCCATAATCTGAATCAAATCATCCAAAATAGGAATTGACATATAATCCTTTCCAAGATATACTTCATATTTTTTATTGATAATCAGATTTTGTTCTTTGATCGCTTGTTCTCCTAAACTTCTCTGCTCTTCGATCTCTTTTTGCTTATTTTTCAAAATCATAAGAGCATCATTTCTTCTTTTTTTAATTTCTTCAATAACAATCTTTTTCTTACTATTTTCAAAATCGGTTAATGCCTCTTGTTTTTGTTTTGCAATATCATCTAATAGCTTGTTTAACTCTGCTATCTGCTCATCATATTCATGAAGACCATATTGGCTCTCATCTTTATCTTTTGTCACTGCATTTGTAATCGCTTTTATCTTTTTATGATTGGCTTTTATTTTATCCTTTACTTTTCGTCCTTCTTGTAATGTGTCCCGATGTTTTACTTTTGTCGTATTTAAAATAACAACATAGATAACAAAAAATAAAAACATACAAATCGTAAAAATTAAAAGATAGAAGAAATATGGCATTTTACTGTTTGCTAAAAAAGTTTCCTTTCCAATGAAACAGATGACTGCTGGAACACAAAAAAAACAAACAACAAACGTTAAAAATAATTCCAGTATTTCGATAATTCCTCTTGTCATAAAAAGAGAATAATAAATTTTAGAATTACAAAAACTCGGAACATGATTTTTTCGGAAAACCGTTTGAATTTCTGTAACCAATCTTCGATTTTCCTCACGAATATCCGCTGTCTCTTCTGCCACTCTTTCGTTCATCTTTTTATTTTTCTTTTTCTCTCGCTGTTGCTGGATTTTTTTTATTTTTTCCTTGTGAACTTCTATTTCTTTATTATAGATTCGATGAATTTCTTCCACTCTCTCTTTGATTGTCTTATCAATTTCATCATGAATGGATTTTTCCATAGCGGCAATGGAACGTTTATTGACTCTCTCTTCCTCTTGTAACTTCTCCACTGATTTTTTCATTCTATCTAACGTCAATAAATCTTCATACGCAGCTTTTAAATAACCTACATCTTCGTTAAATACATTTTCTTCACCCATCTTATATCCTCCTCGTATTGTCCCAGTTATATCATGCATTCACTCAGTCTAAAAACTAAAGCACATCAAATATTTTTTATCACACGACACAAGCACAAAATTTTCCAAAAACTGACGTTTTTCTCTTTCATTGTAGCAAAGAAATTTTATTTGTACAATATACAAAGACTTTGTAAAAAAACGAAAACTATTGAAATACAATCCTGCTCTTATTATAATAAAAGGACTTAATAAGACGAACACAAAACCATGGAAGATAAAGGAGATTTTTATGAGAATTTGGGGTAAGCTTTGGAAAAATACAAAAATGATACAAGATACGGTAATTGAATGTTACGATCCTTCTATGAGTCGTACTGCAAAAGTATACGATTCTTTGGATCAAATCTGTGAGCAATTCGATCTATCAAAACCGATCTGGCTTGATATTAATAAACAGGACTTTATTCGCAGTGCGAAATGCCGTTTTACATCGGATAGTTTTATTGAATCCATCGACTTTGACTATTTAGAATTACAAGTGATTGAAGAAGACTGGTTTTAGAATAACAAAAAATGGCACAATTTTTTATAATAAGAAAAGCTGTTGTAGTGAATTACAAAATTCTTTCTACAACAGCTTTCACTTTTTTCATTTACCCGAAAGCAACGAGTCAGAAACTGTGCTTATTTTACAGTAATCTTACATGTATACTTTTGTCCATAAATGGTAGCTGTAATTGTTGTTGTCCCTTTTTTCTTCGCTTTTACTAATCCATAATAATTGACAGAAGCTACGGATGGTTTGGAAGATTTCCATGTACACTTTGCTCCACTATTTAATTTTAATCGATAACTCTGTTTTGGTTTCAATGTTTTTGCCTTTGTCGTTAACGCCAACTCTTTACATGGAATCCCATTTTCTTTTGCAATCTTTTGAAGAATCTCACTATTTTTAACATTGTATCCATAAATGGTTAAATTATCTGAATAACCTAAGCGAAATTCATCTAAGGAAGGATCTGGAATTTCAAAAGAATTTGGAAGGGTAATCGCCTTTAACTTCTTACAATTGCGAAATGCATATAAACTAATTTCCTTCGCTGATTCTGGAATAGTAATCTCTTCCAATTTTCCACAATTTTCCAATAATAAGTCTGGTATTACTTTTAAAGAATTGGACAATCGAATATTTTCCATTCGTGTACAAAACCGAAAGGCTTGGGAATCTATTTCTTCTACCCCATTTCCCATTTTTACCGTTTTTAAATGGCGACAATCATCAAATGCCGAACCAATTTTCTTTACACTATCTGGTATTGTAATTGAAATTAGATCACCATTATTACTAAAAGCATCTCCTACAATTTCCGTTACTGTGTTTGGAATCTCTACATCCCCTTTGCACGTTTTACCATCCACAAGCATCGTATTTACCACTACGAAAGGATCTTTCTTTCTCTGTTCTTCTAACCACAATGTTTCTGCAAAAGCTGAACTTCCTATTTCTTCCACCCCTTCCATAAAAGAAATTTCTTTTAGCTTTTCAGAATTCCAAAATGCCATCCATCCAATTTTTTTTACATTATTAGAAAAAGTTACTTTTTCTAATAATGGACAGGAAGCAAAACTACTCGCTTCTATTTCTACAACAGAATCAGGCAATGTAATTGTCTTTACTTGACACCCAGTAAAAGTTCCCTGAGTAATACAAGTAATTCCATCTGGAACTATCACATGTTCTTCTTCTCCTATATAATCTTCTAATCTCGTTCCATTGACAACAAATACACCATCGATGATTTGATCGCCTTTTGCTGCCTTTACTTCCTGTTCTTCAATTGCAACGGAAAGGTTGCAAGAGCTTACAATGAGAAATAACATCATTATATGAGACATGAATTTTCGATATCGTTTCATTCCTCATCACTCCCATCTTTCGGTATATCAATTGTTACTGCATCAAAATCAGCTTTATAGTCACTATAAATTTGCGGATCACTTTGATATGCTTTTACACTATATGCTTTTATTTTAAAGGCATTTTCTCCACCTGATCTATCATATAAATGCTCTAGATTTAAAGTTTCATTATTTTTCTTCCCTGATACAATCGCTGCAAAGTCTTCCAATTCGGCTGGACGAAATCTCTTAATATGAGAAATTAAAATTTGCGCCATTGATTGTGCACATTGCCAACGATTTTCTCTATACGTTGTATCATCTGCTCCTTTTTCGTCTTTATGAGGAATATAATCTCCATTTAATTCCACAGCACTATGAGCGAACATATCCGTTACTGTGTGCAATGCCAAGCCATAAACAAATAGAGATTTTTTTCTATCGGTTACTTCTTCCCCTAATAACTGACTCCAAGAATATTTTTTTTCTGTATATGGATTTTTGATTCCATCAGATTGAATGATACTAGAAATATCATTATATTCTTCTGGTGATGCAATTGTAGAGTAATAATAACTTTTTGTTGGTGGAGTATATTCATCCGTAGCACTTGTCTGATTATTATAGTTAAAGCCTGTAGCCGCCTCAGTAATATACAAGTAAGATTCTATATAGTTATTAAGATAATGCCGCACACCATCGATTTTTTTACTCGTAAACCCATGCCACTGTGGCAATGATGTCCAAGGGGTTAAATATCTATCATTTGCTACTGCACCTTTTTTAACAATACGAATCGCTTCTTCTGACATTGGTTTTCCTGATTCTGCACTTTCACTTCCTACCACTTCCTCATGTTTCTCTTTTTTCCAACTTCCTTTTACATAATCCACATCTTGAAATACAACTATTTCTGATTCATTTGCTAGCATTGTCTCTTCTGTTTCTTCCTCTTTTAATACAATCGGTTGATTTTTATCATAGATTTTTTTCAGCTTTTTGTATTGTTTTAATGCGTATTTTAAATCAACTAATCCGTATCCATATTCTTCTCTCTCACCATATTGATTGGCACTGGTTGCTAATAACGTTCGAATAAAATCGCTTGAACAGCTCAGATCTTTTTGCCATAAAATAGAAGCGATTCCTGTTACATGAGGTGCTGCTAAGCTCGTTCCATCCCCGACAGATACTCCTCCAAAAGAACCTGTGGAAAGGATCTGTTCTCCCGGTGCTACAAGTTCTAATTCTTCTCCAATTGCACTACCATCACTTCGATCCCCGTTCGTGTCCACTGAGCCAACTGCGATTACTTCCTCATAGGCAGCTGGATATTCTACTTCTCCATGATTTCCTGCTGCTGCTATGATTAATATTCCTTGATCATAGGCATCTTTTATCGCTTGATGTAATGCTTCTGAATCTGTCATAGTTCCAAAGCTAATATTAATAATATTCACTTTATTATCGATCGCCCAATAAATCGCATCCACGACACGACTAATTGGTGCTTGTAAATTATCATCCAAAATTCTTGCAGAATATAATTCTACGTTTGGGTTAAGTCCCGTAATTCCAATATCATTATCTTTTGCTGCTATGATCCCAGCTACATTCGTTCCATGTCCAACAGAATCTTCGTAAATCGCATATACGGTATCTTGACCTGGAATAAAGTTTTTTCTCATCTTTACATCAATATCCCCTGTATAGTCAATTCCAGAATCCAAAATCGCCACTTTTACTTTCTGTGTACTTGTTTCTGATACACCATCTGCTTGGACTGCCTGTATATTCCATTCATATTCTGAGTCTTTTGAAGATTTTACTTTTACTTTCTTTTTATGTTTCTCTTTTTTGACTTTATCATTTTTACTTCCAACTACATACCCATCTTCTTCCACAACAAGAATATG
>DVIZ01000195.1 GCA_018710905.1 Candidatus Scybalomonas excrementigallinarum
TGGGGGTAATACTATGAGTAGAAAAGCAAAAATAATACATGGGATACTGGTAATTACTTTAGCGTTTATCTCTTCTGCAATTGGATTGTGGCTATTGGGAGATGGCGATTATAATAGTAGGAGTCAATTTATTATGCAATTTTTCTTAATGGTCACACCATCGATAGTAGTGCTTGCTATTATTAATCTTTTAAGAAAAGACAATTAAATTTAGGTAGAAGGCTTAGGCAATATTTGAAAGGTGGTGAAGCTATGATAGCATTTGTTCGAGGTAACAACTCGGTGCAGTAGTAAATCTGATAGCAGATTGCATCGAGTATTTATGTTATCAGTTAACTGCACCGTATTGTATAAAAAATAAAATACAAATAGGAGTAGTTAAAATGGATAAAAAACAATTATTAAAAAAATGGTTAGAAGAAGAGAAGACAGCACATATAAAAGGATGGGATTTTTCTCATATACATGATAGATATGAAGAAGAGAATGATTTACCATGGGATTATAAAGATATCATAAAAAAATATCTAAGAGAAGAATTTTGTTTGCTAGATATGGATACTGGTGGAGGGGAATTTCTTCTATCATTAGAACATCCACCGAAGAAAACAAGTGCGATTGAAGCATATGCACCAAATGTTGAGTTTTGCAAAGAGACTCTCATCCCGTTAGGAATTGATTTTAAAGAAGCGGATGGAAACGATATTTTACCATTTGAAGATGAAAAGTTCCATATAGTTATTAATCGTCATGGAGATTACAATCCAGAGGAAATTTCTCGTGTATTAAAATCAGGTGGTGTTTTTATTACAGAACAAGTGGGTGCAGAAAATGATAGAGAATTAGTAAAACTATTATTACAAGATGTGCCAGAAATACCATTTCCAGAACAATATTTAAATATTGCGGTTAAAAAATTTGAAAAAAATGGATTTTCCATCATTGAGGCACAAGAGGCTTTTCGACCTATTAAGTTTTGGGATGTAGGGGCACTTGTCTGGTTTGCACATATTATAGAGTGGGAGTTTCCTAATTTTACGGTGAAAAATAGTTTAGAAAATCTATTTGGTGCACAAGAGATGTTAGAAAAAGAAGGCGTGATAGAGGGAACAATTCATAGATTTTTATTTGTAGCCAAGAAAAAATAGGAGTTGAAGGATGGCTTCTGACTCTATTTATAAAAATGAGGAAAATACATTAAGAAGGGGAGATAGAAAAAGTAAAAGATAGGATATGCTATATTTGAATTTAGCGATAAGTTTTGTCATTGATGAAAGATTTTATATAAGTAGTATGAGCCAGAGCCCGAAATGATAAGGGAGCTGGCTCATATTGTTTGTTCAAACATTTTATTTTATGTTTGTAAATATCTATAAATTAAGATTGACATATATAGATTATCGATATATTATATAGATATTCGATATATCGATAATCTATATAAGGGGGAATAGAAATGGCAATAGAACGCTCATTAATGTCAGGAAGTATAACAATGCTAGTATTAAAACTTTTATCAGAAAAAGATATGTATGGATATGAAATGATCGATACTTTGAGGAAGAGGTCGGAAAATGTTTTTGAATTAAAAGCAGGGACGTTGTATCCAATGTTGCATGGATTAGAGGATAAAGGGATGCTTACTGTATACGAAAAAGAATATATGGGAAAAGTTAGAAAATATTATAGCATCACGAAGCAAGGAAAAAAGTTATTGGAACAAAAAGAACAAGATTGGAGAGAATATTCAACAGCAGTGTCTAATATTTTAGCGATGGAGGGATAGGAATGGAAGAGTATTTAAATTTATTGCTAGAGCAAATCCGATGCAAAAAAGCGAGGCCATATATTGCGGAAGAGATGAAAGGGCATATTGAAGAGCAGATTTTAGAGAATATAAAAAGTGGAATGTCGAAAGAAGAGGCAGAAAAAGAAGCAATTTGCGATATGGGGAGTCCTATTGAAACAGGGATTTTATTAGATAAAATTCATAGGCCTCAGATGGCATGGGAGCTTATTGGAATAATAACAATTATGAGTATTATAGGGATAGGAATTCACTTTTTAATTGGCAGTAATGTAATTGAAAGTTCTAGATTTACATTACATACGATGATTGGTTTAGGTATGATGTTTCTAGTCTACTACATAGATTATAGTATGATAGCTCGTTATTCTAAGATTTTGGCCTTTATGTTAAACGGATTTTATCTTTGGATTTTATTTTATGGAGAGAAAGTGAATGGAACTATTTTTAATATGAATTTCGCTGGATTTCATATTTCTCTATTTTCAGTGATGTTATTATATATTCCATTATATGGGGCAATTATATACCAGTATTACGGAACTGGTTATAATGGCATTATAAAATCAATAGCGTGGATGCTGATACCAATTTTTATTACGAGAGCACTTCCTAGTTTTTCTTTAACTGTAATATTTACCATTTCTATGACAGCTATATTGACGATTGCGGTTTGTAAGAAATGGTTCGCTGTTTCAAAGAAAAAAGTAATAGCATGGCTTTGGGGGATTGTTTTATGCATACCTTGTTTAGGGATAGTAGTTATCTATAAGTTGAGATTATTGTCCGATTATTATATGGAAAGACTTTCTAATATTTTATTTAGTGGTGGTGAAAAAGTTATATCACGAAGTTGTTAAGCTCTTATTTAGCCAATAGTTCCATAATTGGAGGAGGTAAAGAAAAAATAATAGGTATTCTTCCAGACTTTAATACAAGCTATATTATAATATATTTGATACAACAGTATGGAATTTTAATGGGGATTATGGTTTGTTGTGTACTGGCTGTGTTAATAATAAAAATATTTTCTATATGTTTTAAACAAAAAAATCAACTGGGG
>DVIZ01000196.1 GCA_018710905.1 Candidatus Scybalomonas excrementigallinarum
AAAGAGATGTTGGAGTAAACTCCAATGTTTGGGCAATTGTCAATTTGCCTATCGTAACCTAGGTTTGAGGAAGGAGATACATAGTATCGTTGGCACTTCGTGTACTAGAGTTACAAGCTCCCACTTCAAGCAAAGCTAAGTGGTGAGTTATTGACTATTTGCTAGAAAAGTAGGAAAATTGTAGAAAAATGAAAACTTCTCATTGCAAATTACGTTAGAATGTATATAATTATATAGGAAACGATTTTGAAACATTCGGTGGGAAATCTGATAAATTATAAAACTATGGAAACAATAAAGTTAAAAAGAGAGCAGATGAACGAAAGGGGACAAAAATGGCAAGTACAGATATTGGAATCGATTTGGGAACAGCAAGTGTCTTAGTATATGTAAAAGGCAAAGGTGTTGTTTTAAAAGAGCCATCCGTAGTGGCATTTGATAGAAAAACAAATAAAATTAAAGCAATCGGAGAAGAAGCACGTTTAATGCTTGGTAGAACACCGGGAAACATCGTGGCAGTTCGTCCATTAAGACAAGGTGTTATTTCTGATTATACAGTAACAGAAAAAATGATCAAATACTTTATCCAAAAAGCAGTTGGAAAATCTTTCTTCTCCAAACGACCAAGAGTTGCTGTTTGTGTCCCAAGTGGAGCGACAGAAGTTGAGAAAAAAGCGGTTGATGATGCAACAAGAGAAGCAGGTGCAAGAGATGTTGTTATTATCGAAGAACCAATCGCAGCAGCTATTGGTGCAGGAATTGAAATTGCAAAACCAGTTGGAAATATGATCGTTGATATCGGTGGTGGTACTTCTGATATTGCAGTTATTTCTCTTGGCGGAACAGTTGTAAGCACTTCTATCAAAATTGCAGGTGATGATTTTGATGAAGCAATTATTCGTTATATGCGTAAAAAGCATAATTTATTAATCGGTGAAAGAACAGCGGAAGATATTAAAATTACAATTGGTACGGTATACAAACGCCCAGAAGTTTCTTCTATGGATGTGCGTGGACGTAATCTTGTAACAGGTCTTCCAAAGACAATCACTGTTACATCAGAAGAAACAGAAGAAGCGCTTCGTGAAGCTGCGACTCAGATCGTAGAAGCGGTACACAGTGTTCTTGAAAAAACTCCACCAGAATTAGCTGCCGATATTTCTGATAGAGGTATTGTATTAACAGGTGGTGGTGCATTACTTCACGGTTTAGAAGAATTAATTGAAGAAAAAACAGGTATCAATACAATGACAGCAGACGAACCATTGACAGCAGTAGCCATTGGTACAGGTCAGTATGTAGAATACTTAAGTGATAAATAATAAATAAAGACAGGAAAAAGGGACGATTGCTTATGTTATGCAATGGTCCCTTTTTTGTTCTATAGGAAATTCCTCGCAAGCGAGTCATCCTATAGAATAAAAAAGCACTACGTGCGAATAATGCGCAGCGAGCAAAAAAGATAATTTTGCTTCGCAAATTGCTCGCGCGCGGCAAAGTGTACGTTGCTAGGAGTAACCGAAAGTCGCGAAGAGTGTGCAACGCACACTTTGTTCTTATAGGGGGCTGCATTTCCTAGATAGAAGGAACTTGAAGTGGCGAAGAACATGAAAGCACACGTTGTTGTACCATTCTGTCATTGACTTTCCATAGGAAATAGGAGTACGATATAGAGAATAAGCCCAAAAATCAGTAAAAGGAAACAGGACTCCTAAGTGATGTAAAATCAGTAAAAAACATGGAAATATACAATAAGAGAAATAGAATAAGAAAAAAGAAAGGGGATTCGAATGGAAATATTGGAGGGATATGTTGGACATATCCGATTTCGAAATGAAGAAAATGGATACACGGTTTTGACATTAGAAACAGTGGCAGATGAGGAAACTTGTGTTGGAAATTTTAATTATATTAATGAAGGAGAATATTTAAGGTTAGAAGGCGGATACGTCGATCATCCTGTCCATGGACCGCAGTTTAAAGTGGAAAAATATGAAGTAAGAGCTCCAGAAGGTATGAAAGATATGGAGCGATATTTAGGTTCTGGCGCGATTAAGGGAATGGGTCCTGTCCTTGCAAAACGAGTTGTGAAAAAGTTTAAGATGGATACGTTTCGTGTGATAGAAGAAGAGCCAGAGCGACTCATTGAGATCAAAGGGATTTCGGAACGAATGGCACAAGAAATTGCTGCACAGTTTCATGAGAAGCAAGCGATGAGACAAGCCATGATTTTTTTATCCCAATATGGCATTGCAACCAATTATGCGGTGAAAATCTTTAACGAATATGGGGATCGACTTTATGATGTGATTAAGACAAACCCTTATAAAATGGCCGATGATATCTCAGGAATTGGATTTAAAATCGCAGATGAAATTGCGGCGAAAGTGGGAATTGGAACGGAATCTGATTTTCGAATTAAATCGGGCATTTTATATACAATGCAACAGGCAGGGTATAGCGGTCATGTGTCTTTTCCAAGAGAGCGCCTTTTAATTCGAGGAGCAGAATTGCTTGGAGTCGGAGCAGAATTGTTAGAACCGAAATTGATGGAACTTGTATTGGAGCGAAAACTGATTATTAAAAATATGGAAGAGCGTGATATGGTCTATACAAATCCTATGTATTATACCGAGTTGAATACAGCAAAGAGAATGTTAGATCTGGATGTAAAATATGAAGTTACCGATGAAGAGTTAGAACAAAGTCTTCTTCGAATGGAACAAAGTCAAAATATCGTATATGACGAACTTCAAAAAGACGCTATCCGAACAGGAGCAAAAAATGGGGTTCTTATTGTAACAGGAGGACCTGGTACAGGAAAGACGACGACCATTAATGCGATTATTCAATATTTTGAAGGAGAAGGGCTTGATATTATGTTGGCAGCCCCAACAGGAAGGGCTGCAAAGAGAATGGCAGAGGCGACAGGCTGTGAGGCAAAGACGATTCACCGTTTGTTGGAGCTCAATGGAGATTTAGAAGGCGGTTCTCGGTTTAAATTTGAAAAAAATGAACAAAATCCATTAGAGACGGATGTTATTATTATCGATGAAATGTCTATGGTAGATTTAAGTTTAATGCATGCACTGTTGTTGGCAATTGTACCAGGAACAAGGCTTGTGCTCGTAGGAGATGGAAATCAGCTTCCATCGGTAGGCCCTGGAAACGTATTAAAAGACTTAATCGCTTCTAAATGTTTTTCTGTCGTGGAATTAAATAAAATCTTTCGACAAGCAGAAAAGAGCGATATCGTTGTCAATGCCCATAGAATTAATCATGGACAGCTTATTCAATTGGATAATAAAAGTCGTGATTTCTTTTTCTTAAAACGAATGTCAATCCAAGAAATACTTGGTGTTGTCATTTATCTTGTGCGGGACAAATTGCCAAACTATGTGGATGCTACTCCATATGATATTCAAGTCTTGACTCCTATGAGAAAAGGGGAGTTAGGTGTTGAGAAGTTAAATCAGATTTTACAGCTTTATTTAAATCCTCCATCTGAAGAGAAAAGAGAAAGAGAAGTGCATTTTGGGGTCTTCCGAGAGGGGGATAAAGTCATGCAGATTAAAAATAATTATAAGTTGGAATGGGAAGTGAAAAATGGCAAAGGATTTGTTCTCGATACTGGCGTTGGTGTGTTCAATGGAGACGTTGGAATTATCCGAGAAATCAATTCTTTTGCAGAAGAAATTATCGTGGTCTTTGATGATGTAAAAGTGGTAAAATATAGTTTTTCTATGTTAGATGAATTAGAACTTGCCTATGCAGTAACGATTCATAAATCCCAAGGAAGTGAATATCCAGCCGTTGTCATTCCGCTGATGACAGGCCCAAGGGTATTGTTTAATCGAAATCTACTATATACAGCAGTTACTCGTGCTAAGCAATGTGTAACGATGGTTGGAAATCCAAGTACAGTAGACTTTATGATCCAAAATGTCAATGAGCAATTGCGGTATAGTGGTTTATCTTATCAGCTAAAAGAAATGAAAAAGATGGAAGAGGACTGTGAAACAATCGGAAATTAGGGGGAAATATGGGGGAACAAAAAAAGAAAAAAGTCTATGATATCCCATTGGATTTACTTTATCCAAGACAGTGTCCGTTCTGTCAAAGGATTGCTGGATATGGGCGCTTGATCTGTAGTGATTGTGAAAAAGAAGTGCCATATCTAGAAGAGCCATTTTGTATGAAGTGTGGCAAGCCTTTTTCAATAGAAGAAGAGGCAAAGGAATACTGTAGGGATTGTCAACTACATAAAAGAAGTTTTATTCGAAACTATGGACTTCTTCGATATGAGAGCAAAGTAAAAAAATCCATCTATGCCTTTAAATATGCCAATAAAAGAGAGTATGCGGATTGGTATGCAAAAGAGCTTGTAAAACGATATGGAGCATTGTGGAAGAGTTTTCAAATCGATGGGATTATTCCCGTTCCTGTTCATAAGAAAAAGCGAAGACAAAGAGGATATAATCAAGCCGAAATTCTTGGAAGAAAACTTGGGGAATTGTCAGAAATTCCTTGTATTAGCAAAGGATTAGTGCGCACGGTGGATACGACGCCACAAAAAGAACTAGATAACAAACAACGCTATAAAAATTTAAAAAGTGCATTTTCTATTGGAAATATTCCAGAGGAAGTCCATATCGTTTTATTAGTAGATGATATTTATACAACGGGAGCGACCATGGAGGCTTGTAGTTCACTTTTATTGGAACAAACAACAATTGAGAAGGTATACGCTTGTTCCATCAGCGTTGGAAATGGACTTTAATCCTTGAAAAATATATGATGAATATTTTGATGTTAAAATACATATTATTACCCGTATATATGCAAATTAATATGTAAATAATGAATAAAAATAGGGATTTTAATGTATAAAATTTATAAATATGCAAAAATCTTTTGACTTTCCTACGATAACTTGTTATAATGAGCCAAAAGGAGGTTCTTACGATGGATTTAAAAGGAAGAAGTTTTTTAACATTAAAAGATTTTACACCAGAAGAAATAGAGGGATTAATTGATTTAGCAGAACAGTTGAAGGCGGATAAGAAAAAAGGGATTACGGGAAATCGTTTAAAAGGAAAAAATATTGCCCTTATTTTTGAAAAGCCATCTACTCGTACAAGATGTGCGTTTACAATCGGCTGTATTGATGAAGGAGGACATCCAGAATATCTTGGAAAAGATGATATTCAGTTAGGACATAAAGAGTCGGTAGAAGATACCGCTCGTGTGTTAGGAAGAATGTTTGATGGAATTGAATTTCGTGGATTCAAGCATGAAAATGTGGAAAAATTAGCAAAATATAGCGGGGTTCCTGTATGGAATGGACTTACCGATGATTATCATCCAACACAGATTTTAGCGGATATGCTTACATTAAAAGAACATTATGGGCATTTAAAAGGATTGCATTTTGTATATACCGGTGATGGAAGAAATAATATGGCAAATTCCCTTATGATCGGATGTGCCAAATTAGGGCTTCATTTCACTTTGATTGCGCCAAAGAGTTTGTGGCCAAAAGAAGATCTCATTACTACTTGTGAGGAGTATGCAAAACAGTCAGGCGGAACGATTACCTTATCTGAAGATGTAGAAGCGGTAAAAGATGCAGATGCTATTTATACCGATGTGTGGTGTTCCATGGGAGAAGAAGATAAGGCAGCAGAGAGAATCGCTTTATTAAAGCCATATCAAGTAAATAAAGAATTGCTTCAAAAGACTGGAAAAGATACGACAGTTGTTATGCATTGTCTACCTGCTGTAAAAGGAAATGAGATTACAGAAGAAGTATTTGAAGATAATGCAGATATTATTTTTGAAGAAGCAGAAAACCGTATGCATACGATTAAAGCGGTAATGGTGGCGACATTAGGGGAAGAATAAGAATCGTGATACATAAAAGTTTGGCAAAAATTGCCCGATAAAAAATAAAAAAGTTATAAGAAGCAATGATGCTATAGGAGAAAGCAAGAAAGAATGGATAAAAAAGATACCGTTTTTTCTTGCTTTTTTTATTATAGACATTAATTTTCGTTGTTTCTAATGATTTACCATTGGGACGGATTTTGCTTTTTCGTTGCGAGAATGAAAATTATCTGTTATGATGGATAGTGGTTTTTTGCTAGTGAATCAAAAAAGAGCAATTACAAGCGCGAAAAGCGTATTGAAGAAATAGAAAAAGAGTATCAAAAGAAAGAGTATAAGAAAGGAAAAGAGAATGGAAAGAGAAAAAGTCGTTCTTTGTGGGGCTAGTACCTATGAGCAGAAATATTATTTTAATCCTCAATTTTCAGCGTTACCACAACAGATTCAAGATGAATTAAAGATTACTTGTGTTATTTTCACTTCTCAAATTAGCTGTGTTTTTACGATGGAATTTGATGAAGAGGGAAATCTTGATTTTGTTGTACAGCCAAATGACGATTTTGCATTTGATGAAATTGGAAGCGGATTAAAGATTAAAGAATTGCAAAGAACAAAGCAAGAGCTTTGGGAAGAATTAGAGCTTTATTATAAAGTGTTTTTCCTCGGACAAAAGATGGAGGAAAATTAGATAGGAGTAGAAAATGAGTTTAAAAATTGGTAAGATTGAGATTCCTCATGGTCTTATTTTAGCGCCTATGGCAGGTGTGACAGACTTACCATTTCGCTTGCTTTGTAAAGAGCAAGGGTGTGAGATGTTTTATACAGAGATGGTGAGTGCAAAAGCACTTTACTATGGAAATAAAAATACAGAGCCTTTATTAGCAACCGATGAAAAAGAACGCCCAGTATCGGTTCAAATCTTTGGTTCTGAGCCAGAACTTATGGGAGAGATGGCAAAGAAGTTAGAAGAAAAAGGTTGTTTTGATGCGGTGGATATTAATATGGGTTGCCCGGTTCCGAAAATTGTAAATAATGGAGAGGGCTCGGCTCTTATGAAAAATCCAGAGTTAGCTGGAAAAATTATTAAGTCGGTTTCTTCCTCCATTTCTTTGCCACTTACGGTGAAGATACGAAAAGGATTTACAGAAGAGACACAAAATGCCGTCGAGATGGCACAAATAGCAGAGGCAAATGGTGCCGCTGCCATTGCGGTGCATGGTAGAACAAGAGAACAGTATTATTCAGGAACTGCTGATTGGGAAATGATACGAAAAGTAAAAGAGGCAGTTAAGATACCAGTCATTGGAAATGGTGATGTCTTTGAACCAGAAGATGCTATGCATCTCTATGAAGAGACAGGATGCGATGGAATTATGATCGCAAGAGGAGCAAAAGGAAATCCATGGCTTTTTAAACGAATTGTCCACTATATGGATACGAAAGAATTGTTGCCAAAACCACAATTATCCGACGTAGTCGCTATGATATTGCGACATGGAGAAATGATGGTACAATTTAAAGGAGAGTATATTGGAATTCGTGAAATGAGAAAACACGTAGCTTGGTATACGGTAGGATATCCAGCTTCTTCTAAGTTGCGGAATTTAGTCAATCAAGTGGAAACATTAGAGCAACTAAAACAATTAATGACAGAATATCAACACGTAAGAGAATAACGATTCGTAATAGCCAAAAGAAAATAGTAAGAAACAATGGAAAGATAAAAAGGAGATAGAAAATGAATAATTTATTAGTCGCACAGTCTGGTGGTCCTACATCTGCAATTAATGCTACAATTGCAGGCGTAATGACATGTGCTTTTTTGAGCGGTAAAGTAGATAAAGTGTATGGTGCAATCAATGGAATTCAAGGAGTATTTCATGAGAAGTTTGTAGATTTAAATGAGAAATTAAAATCTGCGGAAGATTTAAGATGTCTTTGCCAGACACCATCTGCAGCTCTTGGTTCTTGTCGCTTTAAGTTAGGAGACTTAGAAAAAGAGAAAGAACAGTTTGAAAAAATTATTCATATTTTCCGTAAATACGATATCAAATATTTCATTTATACAGGTGGAAATGATTCTATGGATACGGTAGATAAATTATCCGCTTATTGTGAAAAAAATGGAATTACCGATATTAAAATCGTTGGAGCTCCAAAAACAATTGACAATGATTTAGTAGGAATTGATCATTGCCCTGGGTTTGGTTCTGCTGCAAAATATATTGCAACTACATTTGCGGAACTAGAAAGAGATTGCCATGTCTATGATACAAAGGCAGTGACAATTGTGGAAGTCATGGGAAGAAATGCAGGATGGTTAACGGCTGCTTCTGCTCTTGCAAGAGTGGCAGGAGGAAAAGGACCAGACCTTATCTATTTATGTGAGCCAGATTTTAGTGTGGATCAATTTATTGAAGACGTGAAAAAGAAAATGGAAGATCACCCAGATATCGTAGTGGCTATCAGTGAAGGAATTAAAGACAAAAACGGTATGTATTTATCCGAACATGTACAAGCAGGGGCAAAGGATGCTTTTGGACATGCGATTATTTCAGGAGCGGGAAGCGTACTAGAAACGATTGTAAGAGAACGATTAGGATGTAAAGTGCGTTCCGTTGAATTGAATTTAATGCAACGTTGTGGTGCTCATATTGCCAGCGCTACGGACATTGAAGAAAGTAAGATGCTTGGTATGAAGGCTTGTCAGTGTGCGTTAGATGGAGAGACAGGAGTTATGGCGGTGTTAAAGCGTATTGCAAATGAACCATATGAAGTGATTTTTGATAGTATTCCAGTTTCTGAAGTAGCCAATAAAGAAAAGAAAGTTCCAAGAGAATGGATCAATGAAGAAGGAAACGACATTACAAAAGAATTATGGGATTACATGTATCCATTAATTCAAGGAGAACCAAGCATTGTCTATGAAAATGGAGTGCCAAAACACTTATATTTATATTAAAAATTTATAGTAAGAATAGAAAAAAGCGAGAGTATTTTTGTACTTTCGCTTTTATTCTATATAAGAAATTGTGAAAAAGAGGTATTTTTCATAAGAAAAAAGCATATAGCATAAAGAAAGAATAGCGTAGTGGGAGAAAAAGATGGAAGTTGCATTTATTCGGTATCGCTATTTAGAAAAAAGCAGTGTTATTGATCGATGGCTTCATCGGACATTACCAAAGAAATGGTTGCAAAAATGGCTGTTGCGAAAGAAAAAATTAAAAAAAGAAAACAGTGCAGAAGGAGAGTTAAAAGGGATCGAAGTGGAGTTACCATTTGAACAGGAATGTGCGATAAAAATGGGCGAGGAACTTGTGTGGCGTTTTATCGAAGAAGAGATCCGAGAACAAAAACGACAGTATGGGAGTGTGACTTTCTTATTAAAAGGGGAGCTTTTTTCCTTATATTGTAGACAAGAGAGTAACTTTGCTTGTTATCCTTATCACTTATCCCTTTATTCTGCTTTTGATAAAGAGCGTCAAGAGGAGCAAAAAGATCATATTGTATGTATGCTTTTAAATAGAAGAAATTATGTAGGGTGGATGAAGTTCTTTTTTATAAAAGAATTAACTGAATATTATCGAGTCCTTTATGGGATCCGAAAAAAAGTATTAAAGCTCGTCATTATAGAAGGGAAAATAGAGGAGACAAAACGGGTAATTTCTTTGGTGTCCAATAATCTGAATTATATGATTGTAAAGACGAACCAACCTTCGGTATATGAAACATTAGCAAAAGAGATTTATGAAGAGACAGGGCTTTCTATTGTATTTTTACCAAAAGAGAAGAAAGAAAAAGAGGGGACAGAGAAAATAGAAGAAATAGAAATAAAAGAAAAAGAAGTAGAAGAAAGGGAAATAGAGGAAATAAAAGAGGATTCAACAAGGATAGAGGAAAGGATATCAGGGCAAAATACAACGATTGAGATTGATTTAAATGACCTGTATCCAAAAGCCAGCAATCTTCGAATTACACAAAGAGGAATCTGGATCGATCAAGAAGTATTAACAGCCATTTTAATGGAACAGACAATGCATTTTGATGGAACGGTTGTAGAAGAGAAGTTAGAAGAATGGAAAGAAAACTATGGGCTTTATCTTAGAAAGATAGTATAGAAAACGATAGGCTTTATCTTAGAAAAATAGTGTGGAAATTCGTGAGTTTTCGAAGAAGAAAAGGTACAAGTGGAAAATAAAGGAAAACAAAGGGAAAGCTGGTTGACAAGAGATCGTCAGTCATTTATAATATAAGAATTGTAGATAGAACAATAAGAAATAAGAATGAAAAGTTTCTTACGTTCCAAAGCAATGAAAGTTTATAAATACTATATTTGGTACTCATTGCTATTACATGGATACAAAAGGAGAGGAAAAATTTTCCTCTCCTTTAGAAAACAATGGATCTCATAAAACGTATTTCTCATTATTTCGTTTATGCGATGCATCGCTTAGTGAAAAGGATGAGGAGACATTGTTTTTATGTTATAGGACATTCCTCGCAGGGCGAGTCATCCTATAACATAAAAAAGCACTACGTGCGAACGATGCGCAGCTCGCAAAGAAGATAATTTTGCTTTGCAAACTGCTCGCGCGCGGCAAAGTGTACGTTGCTTAAAGTGACCGAAAGTCGCGAAGAGTGTTGGGCGCACACTTTGTTCTAAAGTATTGAAAAAAGAAAGGGAGTTCAATCAATGGCAGAGAAGAAAAATATTTTAACATATGCTGGTTTAAGAGAATTAGAAGAAGAATTACAGCAGTTAAAGGTAGTAACCCGTAAGGAAGTAGCTCAGAAAATTAAAGAAGCTAGAGAACAGGGTGACTTATCAGAAAACGCTGAATACGATGCAGCAAAAGATGAACAACGTGATATTGAAGCCCGCATTGAAGAAATAGAGAAAATCCTTAGAAATGCAGAAGTTGTTGATGAAGATGAAGTGGATCTTGAAAAAATCAACATCGGTTGTATGGTAAAATTATTCGATATGGAATTTAATGAAGAAGTTACTTATAAATTAGTAGGTTCTACAGAAGCAGATATTTTTGCAGGTAAAATTTCAAATGAATCTCCACTTGGACACGCATTAATCGGATGTAAAATCGGAGAAGTTGTAGAGGTTGAAGGTCCAGACGGAGCAGAAAAATATCGTATTTTAGATATTCAAAGATCTAACTTATAAGAGAAAGAATAGGAGTGAACACACTGTGGCAGAACAGAATTTAAACGAAATTTTAAAAATTAGAAGAGAAAAACTTGCGGAACTCCAAGAAGCAGGAAAAGATCCTTTCCAGATTACAAAATATGATCAGACACATCATAGTATGGAAATTAAAGATAATTTTGAAGAATTAGAAGGAAAGACAGTATCCATTGCAGGTAGAATGATGTTTAAACGTGTAATGGGAAAAGCCTCTTTTTGTAATGTTCAAGACTTACAAGGAAATATCCAGTCTTATGTAGCAAGAGATAATATTGGAGAAGAATCTTATAAAGATTTCAAGAAATTTGATATCGGTGATCTTATCGGTATTAAAGGTGAAGTATTTAAAACAAAAACAGGAGAAATTTCTATTCATGCAACAGAAGTGACTCTTTTAAGCAAGAGTCTTCAAGTTCTTCCAGAAAAATTCCATGGTTTAACAAATACAGATATGCGTTATCGTCAAAGATATGTTGATTTAGTTATGAATCAAGATGTCAAAGAAACATTTGTAAAACGTTCTAAATGTATTAGTGCGATTCGTCGTTTCTTAGATGGACAAGGATTTATGGAAGTAGAAACTCCTATGCTTGTAAGCAATGCAGGTGGAGCAGCAGCTAGACCATTTGAAACACACTATAATGCATTAGATGAAGATGTAAAACTTCGTATTTCTTTAGAGTTATACTTAAAGAGATTAATCGTAGGTGGTCTTGAAAGAGTCTATGAAATTGGACGTGTATTCCGTAACGAAGGAACCGATGCAAGACATAATCCAGAGTTTACATTAATGGAATTATATCAAGCATACACAGACTACAATGGAATGATGGAATTAGCAGAAAACTTATACCGTCATGTAGCACAAGAAGTATGCGGAACAATGCAGATTCCTTACGGCGATGTAATTATTGACTTAGAAAAACCATTTGAAAGAATTACGATGATCGACGCATTGAAAAAATATGCAAATATTGACTTTACAACAGTAAAAACAACAGAAGAAGCAAAAGCATTAGCAAAAGAACATCATGTAGAATTCGAAGAAAGACATAAAAAAGGTGATATTTTAAGTCTTTTATTCGAAGAATTTGTAGAAGAAAAATTAATTCAACCTACATTTGTTATCGATCATCCAGTGGAAATCTCTCCACTTACAAAGAAAAAACCAGAAGATCCAGAATATGTAGAACGTTTTGAATTATTCATCTATGGACGTGAAATGGCAAATGCTTATTCTGAGATCAACGATCCAATCGATCAGAGAGAACGTTTCGAAGCACAGGAAGAATTATTAGCACAAGGTGATGAAGAAGCAAACCGCATTGATGAAGACTTCTTAAATGCGTTAAGCATCGGTATGCCACCAACAGGCGGTATCGGATTTGGTATCGACCGTATGGTAATGCTTATGACAAACTCTCCAGCGATTAGAGATGTATTGTTATTCCCAACAATGAAGAGCTTGGATAAATAAGAGAATCCTCTAAGCTATATCATTAGGTGATTTTTCAAAAATAAATATAGAGGTTTAATGGGAATTAACTCATTTTTAATCCATAAAAAAGGAATGTTTAACAGTAGTATAAATGTTGTTAGACATTCCTTTTTGTGTTAATATTAATGGTTTTATAATATAGGACTGATTTAGCTTTTTCTATTGTTTGTCGGGACTAATAGTTAATATATGTTGTATTTTTAGTGGAAAAGTGATAGAATGAAATTACTTAGATATGAACATTTAGAATTCTAATAAATAAAGAATTATAGAAAAAAAATCGTATTGAGAAAGAGTGGAAGATGAAAGAGTTTGGATATCATGGAACCTGCTCAAAGTACCGATATAGTATAGAGACACATGGATTAGATCCTGATAAGTGCAAATACCGAGATGATCATTGGCTTGGACAAGGTGTATATTTCTTTGATGATTATGACAAAGCGTTATGGTGGGCATCGACGATATCGTCACAAAATGGTAATTGTGGTAGCGTGATTTTTAAGTCAGTGATTGAAGCATCAGATGATGTTGTTTTAAATTTAGATGATAATTCGCAATTAGACAAGTTTATGACAGAAATTATTAATACCACTAAAGAAATAGAAAAAGAATGTTCTGGAAAGATGCCAATATTTGAGGACAAAAATTTTCGAGCTGTTTTTTTTGATTATTATAAGCAAAAAAATGGAATATCGGTTGTTATTGGAACTTTTCAAAAAGACATTGCAGGTTATACAACAAAAAGAAGTTTTGATGAAAAAGAAAAGCAAAAGAAAATAATGAATATTATTGGAATAAAATTCAAGGAGAGACAAATATGTGTTTCTCAAAAAGATTGCATTAAGTCAACACAATTGGTATATAATGAAGAAGAAGAGGTGATATGATGTTTGATAAGGATTTGTTTTTTTCATTATGTGAGAAGTATAACGTTGAGTTGAGCAAAACAGCAAACAAGCCTATGATAAGAGATGGAAAAGAAGTGCATGCTATTACAGAGGAAGATATAAATCGTGTTTTTGCACTATGTCAAGTATATTTTGATTATTCAAGTAATCAGATTGATGCCAATGTAGTTTCCACAGCATTTTATTTGACGGAAGATTTTGCAGTTGCATGTTAGGAGAGAAATATGGAAGTTAGATCTAAGTATGAAAGTCCACTTATTTTAGATAAAATTGAAATCGTAGAAAGTACATTTAGGAAAAAAGAGACTTCATTAGAAAATTTGGAGTTAGGTGTTCAAGTGGAACACAATTTAACCAAAATTGATGAAGACCGATATGAGGTTATTTTACTAACCACGGTATCTGATAAAGATGAGAAGGTTTATGTAAATGTAAAAGGAAGAGCAATATTCAGTACGGAACAAGAGAATATGAATATTTTGGAAAAGAATACAATAGCCATTATATTTCCCTATATAAGAAGTTATATTTCTATTATAACTACTCAGCCAGGAATGGAACCAATCGTGTTGCCAGCAATGAATATTGTGGCAATGATAAATGATCAGAAGAAATAAATGTTGGAGTGGTTTGATGTGCCTCTAAAAGTTAGACTTTATTGCGAAGTGGATTTTCCACTTCGCATTTTTCTTTTATGCTTCTAAGAGGCTAAGTTTGTATTCAACAGAACTCATCCATCCTAGTTTTTCTTTGATTCGTTTCTAGTTGTAATACTTTATATATTTTTCTATCGTATCCTTTAGCTCATCAAAACTATAGTATGTAATTCCATAGTATATTTCCTGTTTTAAAATTCCAAAGAAATTTTCCATATCAGAAGTTAATTCTATTGCCTGTTTTGAGGAGATAATATACCTCCTGCAGAAGATGGTTTACTAAAACCATAGCTTAATACTTCACCACTGAACATATCTAGAAATGGATCCAGATATAGATTTTTAATAACTAGATGTCCTTTCTTATCCATTTCGTAATATTTGAATTCTGTTGTATCAGTAGTAATCTTCTGATGTGGGACAGAAGTGTGAAAGTGCCTATGAATCCTATTCGGTGTAATTTGTCCTATTCTTACACTAAAAAGGATAGAGTCTATTTTGAGCGGAATACTATGCCGCCGTTTCTGGATTGGGAAAAGTCTGAAAAATCCACTATTCCGAAAACTGCTCCTCACTGCTAAGGCTGCCCGAGGCATGGCTGAACATTGTTGCATTGAATATCGGAATCTGGTAGAGATTTTACCTGAGTTATATGAGAAATATCATATATAAGAACTGTTGTATCAATAGCTGCGGCATTGTATGCAAAGAAGATAATTTATGTAGAGGTAACGAGCTAGAAATCAAATTGGCAATTATCTTTTATAGGAACAGAACAAACTTGTTAAAAATATAATGAAATACTTATAAAAGCGGACAGTCGCCATATGGGAACATAAATGCTCCCACATGGCGTATTGTTTTTGCGTAAATTAGATCGACAACTTGAAAGTTGTTATATGGAGTAGTAGATAATGATATGAGTAAAATATTTTTACATACAATAATGGATGATGGAAGTGGATAGATTAAAGTAGAAATAATGTAGCTTAATGTTATATATTAGTTAACTTTTAGGATACGAAGGAATGAATGTTACTAAAATGATGTGTGATAGTAGAATATTGGAAAACTATGGAACAAATAAAGTCGATAAATTTACCAGCGATGAAGTTAAAAAACAGGATAAATGACGTAAATACAAGGATTTCAATAAAAAGAAGAATTATGGAAAATAGCTGATAAAATCATGGAAAAGATTGAATTCATAAGGGGTATAGGATATAATCAAAGATAAAATGACGAAATTATGATGGTTTAATAAAAACAGAGGTTGTATTAAATTTATATTTCATATGTATATCTATCTTCGAAATCAAGTTTAATAAGAACAGAAGTTGTATTGAAATTTATTTTTTAATTTCAAATAGGTTCCTTCTTAGGATATATATTGGCATTATCAGTATAATAGCTATTTATTCAGTAAAGTTATGTTTATAGCTAATAAAGTATGAAGGAAAAATAAGGGATAGGGAAAAAGTTCCAATTCCTAAAATGTAAAGCGTAATAGTAATATAAAAGAATAAAAATGAAGAAGGTGTACCATATGATTTTATACCATGGAAGTAATGTTATAGTAAAAGAACCACGAATATTGGAAGATGGATTCTATAAAGATTTTGGTTATGGGTTTTATTGTACAAGTTTGGAAAAACAGGCAAAAAGATGGGCGTTGACAAAAAGAAAAAATCATATTGTAAATAAATATAAATATTGCCCAGATGAGAGATTAAGAATAAAATTTTTTGAAGATATGACAGAAGAATGGCTGCAGTTTATAGTAAATTGTCGTTTAGGTCTTAGACATGAGTATGATATTGTTGAAGGACCAATGGCTGATGATACGATATGGGATTATGTTGAAGATTATATGGCCGCACGTATATCAAAACCAGCTTTTTGGGAATTAGTTAAGTTTAAATATCCTACGCACCAGATTGTATTTTGTACAGAGAAAGCGTTGCAAACAATAAAATTTGAAGGGAGTTATGCATTATGAAAAATAAATTTTTTCCAGATGAACAAATAACGGAAAATGATTTATATTTTATTTGCTATATGATAGAGCGTGTGGCTAGAAAACTTCATCAGCGAAATAAATATGTGGTAAATGCGATTTCTAAAGATGAATGGGAACGATTAATCAGTCTTGCAAATGTTCTACATTGTGAAAATCCTTTGAAAATAGAAGAAGAATGGATAGAGGAATATGGATTGAAAAAAGGAGATTTCGACATTACAAATGTAGAGAATGAATTGGTAAGTGAGATTCCATCTGAGACACAGATAGGGAAAGTGTATATGCGATTAATTCTTGCAACACTACAGCCAGATGAAAATTATATTGATGGAATGATTCGTGTGTATAATGATGAACTTTGCGAAGTGATTGACAACTATAACAGCAGTGCATATTATGAACCATCTTATGTGATAACCCGAGCTTATCATAATGGAGGATTTTGAATTCCTTTGAAATCATAATAAAAAATAATGTATAATAAAGAAGATTACGATGAATATTTGAATGTTCTTAAATTGTTAGATCAAGAACCTAACAATTGCAGAGTATCCTATGTTCCTGTATTGTAATCTTCTTTTTATATTTGGCTAGAAATTTATAAGAAACAAAGCTTTTTCTATACATTGAATTTATTATAGAACGGGTTCATTTTGTTTTACTTGAGTATTATCATGTATATTTTAGATATGGCTGGTGATTTAGATGGGAGGAAAAAGAGTGATAGATATTTATTGTATTGAAGATGATGAAAATATTGCTCAATCTGTAAAAACATATATGGAACAGAGAGACGCTAAGGTAACTGTTTTAGGAACGATTGCTGAAGCACGACGAGCTTTAAGAAACCATACGCCTGCAATTGTTTTGCTAGACTGGAATATGCCAGATGGACAAGGCGATGAATTATGTCAGTGGATCCGTGCCCGTTGGAGTCGCCTGCCTTTGATTTTTTTAACAGTGCGAGGAGAGAGTCATGATGTTGTGTCGGGGTTTCAGAACGGAGCGGATGATTATGTAGTAAAGCCTTTTGATCTGGATATCTTGTATTCCCGAATTCTAGCGTTGTTGCGCAGGGCGGGACAGGAAGAGAAAACGCGGTTGTTTTGCGACCATTTGCTCCTAGATAAAGAGAAAATGGCTGTTTTTTGTGATAAAGAGGAAATTGTATTAAGCCAGCCGGAATATCAGCTTCTTTTATTACTGATGGAAAATAAGGGAAAAACTGTGACGAGAAAACAGTTGTTGGAGCAGATTTGGGACAGTAATGGAAATTATGTGAACGATAACACGTTGACTGTTACTATGAAGAGATTGCGGGAAAAGCTACAGAATCCTTCCTGTCTGAAGACCATTCGTAGTTTTGGTTATCGAATGGAGGATAGCATATGATAGAGAGGATAAAACAAAAAAGTGTGATTCTGTTACCAGTGCTTGTCAGTGTTACCACGATTGCTCTGGTATCTGTTTTTTGGATACAGCAATATAGACAAGTCGCCTATGAACATATTTCTCAATTTTGTGAGATTATAGGAGAAAATTATCCAGAAACAGAAGAGCAGATGCTTTCAGCGGTAAAGGAATATTATACTCTGACGGAACAGGAAGTGGATGGGAATCAATATTTAGCACAGTATGGATATACTAGCGATGGATTTTGTAACGGAATGGAGTGGAATCTGCTGGTCTGTTCGCTGATTTTGTTCTTTGGAACGGTCTGTAGTTTTCTTTTGTCCATGGGATATCTGAACAGAAGAAAACAAAAGAGAATTGTAGAGTTGACCGATTATCTGGAACAAGTGAATATGGGAAATAGCGGAAGAATTATTCAAAGGTTGGAGGATGAATTTTCTGGACTTCAAGATGAAATGGATAAAACGGTGACGGAACTTTACGAAACACGGGAATCCGCAATCAAGGATAAAATAAATTTTGCGGACAATCTGGCAAATATCGCCCATCAACTGAAAACTCCGATTACCGCAGCATTTCTTTCTCTTCAACTCATGGAAAAAGCAATGCCAGAGATACACACAGAAACGATTAAAAAACCTTTGGAACGGTTGAATCATTTGGAAGAATCTTTACTCACACTTTCTAAAATTGATGCTGGTATTTTGCATTTGGAATATTCACCGGTTGATATTTACACAGCTTTAAATTTGGCAGCAGAGAATTTGAGTGATTTGTTGAAACAGAAGAATGTTACGGTAGAAATTCCAGATAAGGGATGTATTGAAATCATTGGTGATCTGGAGTGGAGCATGGAAGCCTTGATGAACCTGATGAAAAATTGTATGGAACACTCTCCTACAGCAGGAACAATCCACTGCGATTATGGTAGTAATCCCCTGTATGCGGAGATTTTTATTTGGGACGAAGGAGATGGGTTTGCACCAGAGGATATTCCCCATCTTTTCCAACGATTTTACCGTGGAAAAAGAAGTGTGGGGGATGGAATGGGAATTGGATTATCACTAGCGCAATCTATTTTTGAATTGCAGAATGGAAATATTACGGCTCGAAATCTCCCTAGTGGCGGGGCTTGTTTTGAGATCAGAGTCTACAGTCACTGAGATGTCACTTTTCTTTGCTATACTGAAATGGTACAAAAGGATTCATTGGATTAGAAAGGAGAGGTTGATATGGAGATATTAAAATGTGAGGGTATTAGAAAAGTTTATGGTTCTGGCGATAACCAAGTGGTTGCTCTAGACGGGATTGACCTATCTGTGGAAAAAAGAGAGTTTGTTGCCATTATAGGTGCTTCTGGTTCAGGAAAATCCACCCTTTTGCATATTCTTGGCAGTGTGGATCAGCCTACAGAAGGAAAGGTCATGGTGGAGGGAGTCGATATTTCTACTATGAATCCAACACAAGCGGCTATTTTTCGACGCAGAAAGGTGGGACTGGTTTATCAGTTTTATAATCTGATTCCAACACTTACTGTTCGGAAGAATATTTTGATGCCGCTTTTGCTGGATAAGAAAAAACCAAATCAGGAATATTTTGAGAAAGTAGTAAATGCGCTTGGGATTGCCGATAAATTGGAATCACTGCCCAATCAGTTATCCGGCGGACAGCAACAGCGGACTGCCATTGCAAGATCTTTGATTTATCGTCCAGCACTCCTGTTGGCGGATGAACCGACGGGAAATCTTGATCAGAAAAATTCAAAAGAGATCGTGGATCTGCTGAAACTATCCAACCGGAATTTGAAACAGACAATCCTGCTCATTACTCACGATGAAAAAATTGCCCTTGAGGCAGATCGCATTGTGACAATTCAGGACGGACGCATTATCCGTGATCAGAAACGGGGGTGAGCCCAATGTGGAAAAATTATTCGGCGGAGTTTATGAAACAAAATCGGGCATCCAGTATTTCGGTAGTGATAGCAGCCTTTATTTCTGCACTCTTTCTGTCGCTGTTGTGCTGTTTGGCTTATAATTTCTGGACATATGAAATAGAAAGTATTGTTTTGGAGGAAGGCGACTGGCAGGGACGTATTACTGGAACATTTGAAGAGAAGGATATCACTATCATAGAAAGTTTTGCCAATGTAGAAAAGGTTAAAATCAATGAGGAATTATCCGAAGGGAAAAACATGGTTGTGGATATTTATTTTCAGAATATGAAAAGTATCTATCAGGACATGCCGTTGATTGCAGAGCAGCTTGGGTTAGATGAAACGGATCTATGTTATCATGAGATGCTATTATCAAGGTATATGGTAAATGATCCGCAGGACGAGAACCCACCGCTTTTAATGATGTTTTATCTTGGAATATTGTTGATGGTATCTCTTTCATTGATTTTGATTATCCATAATTCCTTTGCGGTATCGATGAATGCACGAGTTCATCAGTTTGGCATTTTTTCCAGTATCGGAGCGACACCGAGTCAAATTCGTTTCTGTTTGATACAGGA
Organism: Candidatus Scybalomonas excrementigallinarum; assembly: GCA_018710905.1. GTDB lineage: Bacteria > Bacillota > Clostridia > Lachnospirales > Lachnospiraceae > Scybalomonas > Scybalomonas excrementigallinarum. The sequence goes on from DVIZ01000196.1 coordinate 20,102, forward strand.
AGCGGTTGTGTTGTGTACAGTACCGATTCTGATTGGAAGTTTGATTGGAATTGCAGTCAGTTATGTCACAATTCAGGCTGTTAACTGGATTGGTGCGGAAGTGATTGGACGGCATGAGGCTGTGTTTCAGTACCAGCCTCTGCTCTTTGTGGTTACCGTTTTTGTTTCGGCATTGACAGTACTGATTTCTGCATGGATACCTGCAAGAAAATTAAGTAAACTTACACCGCTTCAGGCGATACAGGGTACGGACGAGTTGTGTCTGAAAAGGAAAAAACATTCTAGGATCTTATTCATGCTGTTTGGGATAGAAGGAGAGTTGGCTGGCAATGCGCTAAAAGCACAAAAGAAAGCGTTTCGCACTTCTACGCTATCCCTTACATTGTCTTTTCTGAGTTTTACCCTTATGCTATGCTTCTTTACACTTTCTGGCATCAGCACCAATCATACTTATTTTGAACGTTACCAAAATGCGTGGGATGTGATGGTGACGGTTCAGGACACGGATATTCGGAATTTTGTGTTGGATGGAAGTATGGAAAATTTGCAAGGAGTGGAAAGCAGCATCGTATATCAGAAAACCGCTGCCATCTGCCCGATTGAGGTGGATACTATCAGTGATGAAGTAATAAATTTGGGTGGTTTAGAGGCGGTAGCCAGCAGTTCTGTTCATGAGGAAAATGGGATGTACAAAGTCAAAGCTCCCATTGTAGTGATGGATGATGAGAGCTTTGCTAAATATTGTAGCCAACTTGGTATTCAAGTAAAACTGGACGGGAGTATTATTTTGAATCGCATTTGGGATAGTATCAACAGTAATTTCCGTTATAAAGAATATGTTCCATTTGTCAGGGAAGACGCCGATACGATTACTTTACAGAGTGTTGAGCAGGAGGGGAAGGAAGCGGAGGTACCGGTTCTTGCCTATGCACAGGAGCCACCAGTGTTAAGGGAAGAATATGAGAATTACGCATTGGTACAATTTATTTCTCTCTCCTTATGGAATCAAATCTATGGGCAGCTTGGAGGTGCTGAAACGGATCTATATATATGTGTGCTGGCAGAGGATGGAGCAACGCTTGATGAGTTGAATACGTTGGAAACAGAGCTCTCAGTTATGCTAGGTCAGGACTATGTATTTGAAATGGAAAATCGCATTCAGGAAAGACTGGACAATGACAATATGATTCAGGGGTATATGCTGATTGTTGGAGCAATATGTTTTTTACTTGCGCTGATTGGGATTGCCAATGTATTTTCCAATACATTAGGATTTCTGCATCAGAGGAGACGAGAATTTGCCAGATATTTGTCCATTGGAATGACGCCGGTAGGAATGCGAAAAATGTTTTGCATTGAGGCACTGGTCATTGCAGGTCGGCCACTTCTGATTACTCTCCCTATCACTGTGATATCCGTAAGTTTGATGATTACAGCCAGCTATTTGGATCCCGCGGAATTTTTAGCAAACGTTCCTGTTATGCCGGTCATTCTATTTATTTTAGCTATTTTTGGATTTGTTTCATTGGCTTACTACATGGGTGGAAAAAAGATAGTAAGAGATAATTTGTCCGATGCTCTGAGAAATGACAGCATTTCCTAATTATAGCTTAAGATTAATCAAATACATGAGTTGCTGTTTGGGGACGTGGGCTTATTGCCTATTGTACTAAGCTAGAACGATACAAAGTATCAACTGTTTCATTGCCAATATTACTACAACAACCCTAGTGTTTCGTATTTCAGATCATGCCATATGAAAAGCAAATAGGTTGAAAATGCAACAAAATATTTGTAAAATAGGATTCGGGTGTCAAAATAGGGATAAAAACAGAGCAACAACTTGAAAGTTGTTGTATGAAATAGGAGACAATAATATGAGTAAAATATTTTTACCAAGTTGCTATACAAAGGCAAAACATGTGAATGCCAGCAATAAATTAAGAGAATATCTTGAAAACAGAGAACAGATAGAAACGGTTGGATGCTGTAAAGTGTTTTGTAAAGAGGCTAAGGAAGAAGATACTGCTGTAGTAATATGTAGTAACTGTGCTGCTATTTTGGAAGAAAGTAGTATGATTAAAAATATAGAATTTGTATGGGAAATCATCGATAAAGATATAGAATTTCCATTTCCAGATTATCATGGAGAAAGAATGACAATTCAGGATTGTTGGAGATCTTATGAGAAAAGAAATGTGCAAGATGCCATTCGTTCCTTGATGAAAAAAATGAATATAGAGGTTGTAGAACTGGAAAAAAACTATGAGAGAACAAAGTTTTGTGGTGCTGATCTACTGAAACCATGCACAGAGGCTGAAAAGAAATTCGCTCCACAAAGATATGTAGTAGATGGAGCCAGTATGTATCAACCGCTTTCTACATTGGAACAACAAGAATACTTACAGAACCATTGTAAGGCGATGGAAACAGATAAAGTCGTATGTTATTGTACGTCATGTTTTGATGGAATCAATCGGGGAGGAAAAGAGGCGATTCACCTGATTGAATTATTATTTCCTGAAAATAGTTAAATTCTAGTTTATGTTTGATTTTTTGTAACTCTTGAGGAAAATAATATATAATAAAGAAGATTACGATGAATATTTGAATGCTCTCAAATTGTTGGATCAAAAACCTAACAATTTCAGATTGCCTTATGTTCATGTACCGTAATCTTCTTTTTGTATCTGGATAGAAATTTGTGATAAACAAAGCTTTTTCTATCCATTGGATTTGTTAAAGAATTTATAATGCAAAGGAGAACAAAGATGAAGAAACAAAGAAGAAGAAAAAAACAAAGGCATCGTGTTCTAAAAACGGTGGTAGGAATATCGATATGTTTGGCAGTTGTAATTGGTGTCATAGCTTTTAATTGGACTGGTATTCAGTTAGGAATCAAGGGTTATGATAGAGATGATAGAGCTACTTTATTGGCATTATCAGAAGAAGAAATCCAAGAATATTTAAGTTTAGATGAAATCATTGATTTGGCAAAATGGGATCAAGTGAACAATCAACATCATTATTACGATTATGAGCTGTATAGCAGTGATAATGGAAGTGTAGAAGATGTCGTTTCTTATGTGGATGAATTTTATAGTAACTATCATACAAAGTTAAAAGAATTAGGATATGATTTAGAAACACAGCGTTCTTTAATGAAGCAGTTATCATTAGATGATTTTGGGGTTCTTGCAGACAATCAACTGGAATGGAACCAAGTAGAACCATACTTATCTATCAACGGAAGATTGATAGAAGATTTACCACAATATATTCAATCAGGATTAGAACCAGTAGAAGCTGTTATGAATATTTCCTACTCTATTATTGACTCTAGAAATTCATCTGATAGAAAGTATGTTTTAGAGGATCCATCGAATACGGCACTATTAATAAAAAAAGGTTTTTCTATTTCAAAAGATTATGTGCCAGAAAATTTAGTGGAAGTCAATATTCCAACGGCCACTACAAATAATAAAATGAGAAGCGATGCAGCGAAAGCATTAGAAACAATGTATGAAGATGCGAAAAAAGAAGGACTGACACTTGCGGTCAATAGTGCATATCGTTCTTATGAAGAGCAACAAAAGATTTACGATGAATATTTTCGAATTTATGATGAAGTGACCGCTGCTAGTCTAGTAGCAGTTCCAGGAACAAGTGAACACCAATTGGGACTCAGCGTAGATTTAACAAGTCAAAGTGTAATCGATGGACAGTATGGTGTTTTTGGTAGTACGCCAGAATATCAGTGGGTCATTAAAAATGCTTATAAGTATGGATTTATCCTTCGCTATCCAAGTGATAAAATAGATATTACAGGTATTGCAAATGAGCCATGGCATTATCGATATGTTGGAGTAAAGCTAGCTACTAAATTATATGAAGAAGGATTGACGTTAGAAGAATATACATTACAAAATGGATTTGATTATCCTGTTTCTTTGATGGAAAATTAAAATTTTATGAGGGAGTGAATATGAGAAAGATTGTTTTATTTATTGCAATGAGTCTTGATGGGTATATTGCAGATCGTAATGGAAATGTAGACTGGCTGAATGGACAGGACGAGAAAGAAGAAACTATGGATGTCTATTCAAATTTTATAAAAGATGTAGATACAGTTGTTATGGGATGGAATACTTATCATCAAGTTGTGACAGAATTATCTCCAACAGAATGGGTATATGATGAGTTGACAAGCTATGTGATTACACATAGAAAGTTACCTTCCACAAATAAAATTATATTTACAGAAAAAGCTCCTTGGGATGTTGTCAATGAATTAAAACAGAAACAAGGAAAAAATATTTGGATTTGTGGAGGAGCAAATATGATTCAACAATTAGTAGAGAAGGATCTCATCGATGAATATTATATTTCAGTGATACCAACAATTTTAGGTTCAGGTATTTCATTGTTTGGAAACACTTCTAAGGAAATGAAGTTAAAATTAGTTCATACGCAAACGTATAATGGAATAACGGATTTGGTTTATATCCGTAGGTAATATCTTGTTTTATAGAGGAAAGATTGATAGGAAAAAGCGGTTAGTCATAAAGACTGACTGCTTTTTCTATTTACGCTAAGACAATGAGTTATGGGGGAGCGGCTATGATAAGCCAAAGGAATATAATTTTTGTTGACTTTATCGTAGTGCAGTGATACAATGAGAAACAATAAATGAAAAAGGGGATGACTGGAATTGAATCATTACAACGTTTGTTTACCAAACTATTCCATTGGAACGGATTGTTATAAAGAAATCGGCTATTATGCAAGACATTATGGAAAGAAAGCAGTCGTAATCGGTGGAAAGACAGCTATGTCTAAAGTAAAAGCTGCATTACTAGAAGGAATTGCCGATACGGATATCGAAATTCTTGATTTTATTTGGTATGGAGGAGATTCTACTTATGAAAATGGAGATGCTTTGATTGCTAATGAAATAGTACAAAAAGCAGATATTATTTTCGGAGTTGGTGGCGGAAGAGCTTGTGATACTTGTAAATATGTAGCAAATGAAATGGATAAGCCATTGTTTGTGTTTCCAACCGTAGGAAGCAATTGTGCTTCGGTAACGGCTATTTGCGTTATGTATCATTCCGATGGAAGTTTTCGAGACTATTATTATCCAAAACTTGCAGAACACACTTTTATTAATACTAAGATTATTGCAGATTCCCCATATGAACTATTGTGGGCTGGAATTGGAGATGCCCTATCCAAAGAATGTGAAGCTGTTTTTTCTAGTAAAGAGGATGAATTATCTCATACACCGCTGATGGGGGTACAGTTAAGTAAGATTTGTACAGAGCCATTGCTTGCTTATGGAAAAGATGCCTTACAGGCATGTAAAGAGAAGAAAGTGACGAATGCGCTAGAACAAGTAGTCTTAGATATTATTGTTTCGACTGGCTTGGTATCCAATATGACAACGCAGATGCCAGATTATTACTATAATTCCTCATTGGCACACTGCGTTTATTATGGTTCAACGGTTACGGAAGCAGGGCATAAGCACCTACATGGAGAAATTGTAGCGTTAGGTGTCCTTTGTCTTCTTACTTATGATGGAAAGTTGGACGAAAGAGATCGTATTATGCAGTTTAACAAAGAGATAGGATTACCGATTTGTTTCGATGAGATTGGAATTAAAGAAGATGAGTTCGATGTTATGGTGGAAAAGGCAATAACAAGTACCGAGTGGAAATTCCGTCCAAAAGATGTGACAAGGGAAAAATTTATGCAATGCATGATAGAACAAAATAAGGTAGGAAGAGCATTTAGAGCAGAATAAAATTCTATATAAAAATAGTGGATTGCTCACTAAATAATGAAACGAAGAAAGTGACAGGATTTTGTATGGCTGTCTATGTAAACGATACATTTTATTATGACAAACTTATAGAATATGTTTCCTAACATTAAAAAATGAGAAGGAGTTGGTAGGATGAGTAAGTATAAGCTATGGGATGCCTTAGCAGAGGCAAAGAATTACAAGTGGGTGGATTTGACACTTTCGCTTAATAATGATAGTCCTTACTGGACAGGGATTCCAGATGGATCAGTTGAATTAGGAAAGACGTGTTTTGATTGGGGAAATGAAATGCTTGATTGCTTGATTCAAACATTTAAGTTTCCGGGACAATTTGGAACACATATTGATTTTCCAGGGCATTTTATAAAAGGAAAAGATCTTTCCGAAAAATATGGTGTCAATGACTTGGTTTTTCCATTGGTTGTGATTGATATTACCGAGAAAGTAAAACAAAATATTCATTATGCAGTTACAGTTGACGATATCAAGGAATATGAGAAAAAATATGGAAATATTCCAGATGGGGCATTTGTTGCATTGAGAACAGATTGGTCAAAGAAATGGCCTGATATGGAAGCGATTTCAGGAACGGATGCCGATGGAAATGATAATTTTCCAGGATGGTCTTTAGAAGCATTACAGTATATTTATGAAGAGCGCAATGCAGCAGCGAATGGTCATGAAACATTAGATACGGATGCTTCTGTTATTGCAGAAGCTGCAGGTGATTTAATTTGTGAGAGATATGTTCTTGGAAAGGGAAAAATTCAAGTAGAGATGTTAACGAATCTTGATCAAGTAGCTGAAGCAGGTGCAGTAGTAATTGTTTCGTATCCGAGATTTGAAGGGGCAACAGGATTGCCTGCGAGAGTTTGGGCGATAACAGAATAGTTTCTAAATACATAGTACATAAAGGAGAAAGATTTTGGAGATTAAGAAAATTGATTATGATTTTTCCGTATGTAAAGTGAAAGATTTTTCAAAAGTGAATTTAGACAATGAGTATTGTTTTATCGGTAAAACCGATGAAGAAAATTCCTTAGTTTGCATCACAGAAAATATTCCAGAGAATGTAACAGAACGAGAGGATGGTTGGAAAGCGTTTCGAATACAGGGTGTGTTAGACTTTTCACTGATCGGAATTCTATCCAAAATATCAACTTTGTTAGCAGAAAATAAGATTGGGATATTTGCTATCTCAACATATAATACAGATTATATTTTGACAAAAAAAGATAACTATAATAAAGCATTAGATGTGCTTATAAATGCTGGATATCAGGTCGTATAATTTTAGAAAATAAAAATTTGAAATAATTTTATAAAAATGAAAAATAGCAAAAGGAGATTATCATGGAGTGTGGTAATCTCCTTTTTACAATATTATCAGAAAGAGATAGTCATACTAGTAAGATATATGCTATGAAAACTGGAAGATATCCTCACTTTTCTTTCAGAAAATAAAATGATATAATAATCCATTATAAACGAAAGGAGAGTATTTTTATGATGAATACAAATAAAAAGGGAATTGTAAGAATGGAAGGAGGTAGAGTTCAGTAAGATTCTTATCCTCCTTCCTATCCGATAGCTGATAGAGATAAATGGAGGTAAAAACATTGAATTATTTAAAAGATTATGCTATAAATGAACGTTTTATTACAGAGGCGACTCTGTATCCTGAATACCAATTGGCAAGAGTGGTTGCTCAATATCGTGGAAAGTATCGGGTGGTTACCGAACACGGTGAAGCCCTAGCACAAATATCAGGAAAAATGAGATTTGATACCGAAGAGTTAGCACAATATCCTGCGGTTGGAGACTACGTTATGGTAAGAAAACAAGATGGGGATTCTGAGGTTATCATTCATCATATTTTAACAAGAAGGAGTCTTTTTGTAAGAAAGGCTGTTGGTATTTCTGGTCAAGCACAATCCGTTGCAGCTAATGTAGATACCGTATTTCTTTGTATGTCCTTAAATCAAAACTTTAGTTTAAATCGTATGGAACGCTATCTTTCTATTGCTTGGGATAGTGGTGCTACGCCTGTCATTGTGTTGACAAAGGCGGATTTATGCGATGATGTGTCAGAGGCGATTCGAGAGGTGGAACAGATTTTCCTCTTTTCCGATGTAATTGCTTTATCGATGTTTGATACGGATATTGCCAAGAAATTTGAACCTTATTTTTCTAAAAATCAGACTTGTGCATTTATCGGTTCTTCTGGTGTTGGAAAATCTACAATGATCAACCGTTTGCTTGGAGAAGAAGTGCTGGAGACGAAAGAAATTGGCAAAGCAGATAAAGGTCGACATACGACAACAGGGCGTGAAATGTTTCCTTGTCCACTCGGTGGTGTGGTCATCGATACTCCTGGTATGCGTGAAATGGGAGCTGAGAGTGTAGATTTATCTAGAACATTTCATGAGATTGAAGAGTTGGCAAGTCAATGTAAGTTTCGGGACTGTAGCCACACCAATGAACCAGGGTGTGCAGTATTGGCGGCATTAGAAGACGGTCTCATTGATCAACGTCGTTTGGATAGTTATTTCAAGTTACAGCATGAAGCTGAATACGATGGATTGAGCAGCAAAGAGATTGAAGTGAAAAAACTGGATCGAATGTTTAAAGGGGTTGGTGGCATGAAAAATGCCAGAAAGTTTGCCAAAAAATTTGGGAAATAAAAATGATAACATTTTTATGTAAATAGAGAAATTATAGGAAGGAGATTATCATGGAAATGTGGTAATTTCCTTCTTTATATTATAGGATTTCTCACAAACTACTCCCTTCCAAACAATACGCTATCATAGTTTCATGTAATATCGAGATCTCAGTAAATAAAGTTGAAAATGTTATCTGAAAAAAATGATAAAATAAGAATATTGATGTTAAAAATAGAAAAAATTATTTGAAAAATATATTACTTATTCCTATAATAGTACCATGTACTTACTATTTCTTATGGGATGAGGAAGAAATCGTTGGATTATTTAAAGTTAGACATTGGCTCAATGAGGCGTTAAAAAAAGGAGCTGGACATATCGGATATGGCATTTTAAAGCAATATCGAGGAAAAGGATATGGGACAAAAGGGTTAGCCCTTTCCATTGAGAAGTTAAAACAAACGATGAAGAAAGAGGAAGTATATCTATCCTGTTCGAAAAAGCTCCCTGCCTCTTTAACACTCTAAGCAAGAATTCTCCATCTTCTACAAGGTGGAGATGAATTACATATATTTACAAATATTTCCTGATACATTATAATCAGTAGTATAGAAAAGTAGTGAGTTATATCAATGGATTTATACAATAATAATCATTCAGTGTTCTTGCTAAACTACCATCTTGTATTCGTTATAAAATATAGAAGAAAAGTCATAGATAACGATATTTCTAATAGGCTAAAAGACATATTTGAAAACATACAAGATAATTATAACATTACACTATTGGAGTGGAATCATGATAAAGATCATGTTCATGTATTATTCAAAGCACATCCTAATGGTGAAATATGAAAATTTATAAATGCTTATAAGAGTGCTAGTAGTAGGCGAATCAAAAAGGAGTTCCCGACTATTAAGCCAAAACTTTGGAACGAATATTTTTGGTCAAGAAGCTACTGTCTCATCACTACTGGTGGTGCTACTATTGATGTAGTTAGAAAGTATATTGAAAATCAAGGGAAAGAGAGGTGATGCCTAGTGCAAAATAAAGCTTATAAATTTAGACTTTATCCTAATAAGGAACAACAAGAATTCATGAATAAAACTTTTGGATGCACTAGGTTCATATTCAATCGTATTCTTGGAGATGCTATGAATCATTACCAAGAAACCAAGAAATCAAAAATTAATACACCAGCAGCATATAAGAGTGAGTTTCCGTTTCTAAAAGAAGTAGATAGTCTTGCTCTTGCCAATGCACAACTACAAGTAAAATTAGCATACAAGAACTTCTTCAATGGTAGCGGGTTTCCTAAGTTTAGAAGCAAGAAAGATAATTATCAAACTTATACTACTAATAATCAAAAAGGTTCTGTAAGAATTGAAAATGGCAAAATCAAACTTCCTAAGATTGGATTTGTAAAAGTGAAACTTCATAGAGAGGTGATTGGACTTATTAAGTCTGTAACTATCTCTAAAAATCCAAGTGGGAAATATTATATCTCTATCCTTACGGAACAAGAGATTCATCCATTACCTAAAATTGAAAAGAAAGTAGGTGTTGACTTAGGACTAAAAGAGTTTGCCATCACATCAGATGGTGAAGTATTTGCTAATCCTAAGTTTCTAAGACGTACAGAAAAACAATTAATGAAAGCACAAAGAGAATTATCAAGAAAGAAAAAGGGCTCTAGTAATCGCAAAAAAGCACGTCTTAAAGTAGCAAAACTTCATGAGAAAATAGCGAATCAGAGAAATGATTTTCTTCATAAATTATCTACCAAACTGATTCATGAAAACCAAGTGATAGTTATGGAAGATTTATCTGTGAAGAATATGGTGAAAAACCACAAATTAGCGAAAGCAATATCAGAAGCATCATGGTACCAATTTAGAGTTATGATCGAATATAAGTCTAAGTGGTATGGTAGGGAATTAATGATAGCGGACAAACATTTTGCAAGTAGTCAATTATGTTCCGTTTGTGGATATAAAAATCCAGAAGTAAAAAACTTAGGACTTAGAGAATGGGAATGTCCTAATTGCCATACACATCATGATAGGGATGTAAATGCTAGTAAAAACTTATTACAATTAGCAATGTAAATTGCGTATATCAATAGGGTTAGGAACTAGCCTTATCGCTTGGTAAATTAGGAAACATTAGTTTTCTCTACCCAAGAAGCACCCACTTCTAAAGTGGTGTGTAGTTCACAAGTTCAGCAAAACAATGGAGCAAGTGTCATTTATTCAGATGAAAATGAATATTATACACGTATTAAAATATAGAAATCCTGATAAAATAAAGATAGAAAAAGGGGTATCCTACAGAGAAAATATAGTTACAAGGTAACTGTTTTTACAAGGTGGGATACTCCTTTTTTTCATATAAATATGAATATTTCCATAAAAACAAATACGATAGGAAGTATATTTTGATATGTTATGTTTAGGAGGTTGGGATAATCTGGTGGTCCTGAATATAGGTTAGTTTTTTTCTTTCTCTAAATACTCTAGTATCTTTAAATATTGGGAATAATCAAAAGTAATTTTTCCTTTATAAAGAGTAAAAAACCCTTCTTTTTTTAGTTGCATAATCGTTCGATTTAATGTTTTTACATTAATCCCAATTTCTTCTTGAAGCATTTGACGAGTCTTAGTGATTGTGAGTGTCTGTCCTAGACGGATATGGTGAAAACGAGCATATTTGCTTATATAGTCCAATAATAAATAGCTTGGTGGATAGAATAGTTTTAGTCCATTGTGATAAGAAGAACGATAGAGCTTGTAGGCGACTTTCTGAGCTACAAGAGAAAGGAGATTGTGATCTATGGAAAGCCAATGTTCAGCATCTTTTCGACTGATATAAGCCACAAGACAATCTTCTACAGCTTCAATCGTAACAGAAGTTTTTGGCATCTTAGCAAGAATAGTTACTTCTCCAATAAAGTCAATACATTGATTACTTTCGATCATATAAATATTCCCATTTTCAAATTCGTTAATGACTCGATCTGAGCCCATAGCCACAATTCCCAAATAGTCAAGTTCCATATTTTTTTGATGAATTAATGTGCCAGCAGGATGCTTTTTTACAATACAGCGAGAACGAATATCGAAAGGCATATTTTTTGTATATTTTTTTAGTTCTGGTACTAATTCTTCTAATTCATTTAAGGTCATAGTGATCTCCTATCCAATCCCATAATTTATCTATTAAAGTTATTATATCGGGTATTCAATAGGGGATCAATCTTTTTTGCTTGAATAATTGGTCAAAATATATGAAAAAATGGATAGATTAAAATAAAATCTATACATTTTCATAAAGAAAGTGCTCATTTGTCCTTTTTTCTATTTCCTTTTTTTTCTATAATAGGAACAACAAGGAGATATGGAACAACAATAAGAATGAAAACTTCTTATGTTGGAAAGGAGGGGCTCAGATGAGCGGACAAAAAGAAACATATGTATATGCTTCCCTAAAAGAAAGGTTTAAGACAGAATGGCTTATATTTGTATTGGCATTTGTATTTATTTTAATTGCAGATAACATAGGGCAAATAGAAGTTGTTGTGGGAAAGGGAAAACTTATTTTATTTCCAATTTTTTATGCTATTATTTTAGGAATCCTTTGTGGACCACAAGTCTTAAAAATTGTAAAACCAGAACATGTAAAGGCAGCATCAAAGTTGGTTGTTGTTGGTATCTGTCCATTTATTGCAAAATTGGGAATTACAGCTGGTGCTAACATTGAATTGATCTTGGATGCTGGTCCCGCTCTTTTACTTCATGGATTTGGCAATTTATTAGGTCCAATTCTTGCAGTTCCAGTGGCGATTTTGCTTGGAATGAAAAGAGAAACGGTGGGAGCTTGTCATTCCATTAACCGTGAGTACCATATGGCGTTAATCAATAATATTTATGGTCCAGACTCTGATGAGGCCAGAGGCAGTCTTTCTATTTATATTGTGGGTGGTATGGTAGGAACAATCTATTTTGGTTTGATGGCTTCTGTTATCGGTATGACAGGATGGTTTCATCCGCAAGTGATGGGATTGGCTTCTGGAGTTGGTGCAGGTATTATGATGGCAAGTTCTAGTGCAAGTCTTTGTGCCATTTATCCAGAAATGGCAGAAACAATTACTACAATGGCAAGTGTGGGAGAAACCATTGCCGGTATTACAGGCATTTATATTACCATGTTTATTGCAATTCCGCTTTGTGACAAATATTACAGTGTATTAGAACCAAAGTTAAGAAAGTTGGCATTAAAACCAAGAGAGGAGAAGAGCGTATGAGATACATAGAATGGCTGGTTTTATTTATATTAGGTGCAATTGGTACAGGGCTTGCTAATTTTATAGGATATGATGTGGGATTTATGGATTCTCTTCCAGGGCTTGTTGTTTTGATTGTGATTTCTATGATAGCTGTTGTCTGTACAAAGGTGATTCCTTTAAAACTTCCAATTGTTGCATACTGTTCTATTATTGGTCTATTATCTGCTTGTCCGTTATCTCCGATTCGTGAGTTTGTCATTCAGGCTGCAAATAATATTAATTTTACAGCACCATTTACGATGGTAGGAGCTTTTGCAGGGCTAGCAGTCAGTGATCAATTAAAAACATTCATCAGTCAAGGTTGGAAGATCTTAATTGTAGGAATTTTTGTAATGACGGGAACATTTTTAGGTTCTTGCATATGGGATCAGCTTGTGCTTTCCGTTTCTGGTGTTATTTGATAGAACAAAAGGAGTTTTGTATGAAGGAATGTGAATTATTAATTAAAAATACAACTGCACTTATCAATTCCGAAACAATACAAGAAAAAGTTGATATTGTGATTCAAGATGGAATGATTTTAGAAGTTGGAGAAGGGTTAGCAAAAGAATATCAGTCAGAGGAAACAATAGATGGCAAAGGTAGGCTTTGGATGTCAGGGCTTATTGATAGTCATATGCACACAGGACAACAATTACTAAGAGGGTGTGTGCTGGATGCCAAACCGATTATTTGGACTCGAATTATGCTACCGTTTGAAAGCACATTGACGCCGAAGAAGATGAAACTGAGTGCAGAGGTGGCATCCCTTGAAATGATAAAGTCTGGAACAACAGGTTTTATCGATGCAGGTAGTTATTATATGGAAGAAGCAGGAAGTGTCTATGAAAAGAGTGGGCTTAGAGGTGCTTTATCTTACTCTACAATGGATGAAGAAGGTCTTCCTCCTTCGATTGCTATGAATGCAAAGGAAGCAGTGAAAAGAACAGATTCTCTTTATGATGCCTTCCATAAAAAAGGGAGATTGAAGGTGTATTATTCTTTGAGAGCATTGAATTCTTGCTCTGATGAGCTGGTAGAAATGGTAGCAAGTAGGGCAAGGGAACGAAAGACCATGTTGCAAGCTCATATGAATGAGTATCAAGGAGAAGTCAATGGAATTATGGAAAGAGAGGGTATGACCCCTTATGAATATTTAGCAAAAAAAGGCGTGCTACATGAGAAGTTTTTAGGAGCACACAGTTTACTTTTATCAGAGCGAGAAAAGGAACTAATAAAAGAGCATAAAGTAAAGGTTTGCCATTGTCCTTTTAGCAACTGTGGAAAGGCGGTTCCTGATACTCCAGATTTATTGAAGCGGGGAATATCGGTTGGATTAGGAACAGATGGGGCGGCCCATGGTGGTATGAGTCTATGGAATGAAATGAAGATTTTTCGCTCTGTTATGAATATTTATCATGGAGTACCAAATGGAAATCCTAAGGTGATGCCAGCGGAAACCATTTTAAAAATGGCTACGGAAGGTGGGGCGAATGCCTTAGATGAAAGTGGATATTTAGGGCGGATAGAAAAAGGATATAAGGCGGATCTCATCAGCATTGATTTAGAACAGCCTCATTTATTACCAACGGGAAGTTATATTCACACATTGTTGGAATGTGTCAATGCCAATGATGTTATGGATATGATTGTAGAAGGAAAAGCGTTGATGAGAAATCGAGAAGTTTTAACACTGGATGAAGAGAAGATTTTATTTGAAGCAAAATTATATAGGAAAGAAATGGGATGATAGAAATCATTCCATTCATCAGTGAAAATAAGTATGGGAGGAAGATAGAAAGAGAGGAATACGATGTTATATTTTATTATTATCATAGCCAATGTAATTGTAGGAACGCTAGTAGGGCTTACTGGTGTTGCAGGTTTTTTGCTTCCTATGCTTTATGCTGGAAGTTTGGGAATGAGTGTAGCACAAGGACTATCCCTTAGTTTTTCAGCCTTTGTGTTATCAGGAATTTTGGGAGCTATTAATTATAAAAAAGTTGGGAATATGGATGTTCCATTTGGAATACGTCTTAGTATAGGCAGTTTTTTAGGTTCTGTCATAGGAGTTCAGTTAAATCTCATTATTCCAGAAGAAAAAGTGAAGATTCTTCTTTATGTTGTGGTGCTCTTATCTGGCATTTCCATTCTCATAAGAAAAGATAAAGAAACTGCAGAACAAAAACAAGGATTTTTAATAAAAGATCATTTCATTCTAACGCTAATATTAGGTTTTGTAACAGGAGGAATCTGTGCTTTATCTGGAGCAGGAGGGCCAGTACTTGTTATGCCACTTTTGGTTGTGTTTGGGATACCCGTGAGAACAGCAGTTGGAGTTGCCTTATTCAATTCCATTTTTATAGGAATTCCAGCTTGCATTGGGTATATGACAAACTGTGATATAAAAGCCCTTCTGCCGATTATGATAGTTGCATTACTGGCTCATGGTATTGGCGTGTATTATGGGAGTGTAAATGCCGTTAAAATCAATCAAAAGGTGTTAAAAAAAGGAATTGCAATCTTTTCAATTTTCATAGCTATTTGGAAATTATATAGTATTTTTTTCTAAATAGAAAGGAAAAGAGTATTTTGAGTTTTTCGAACATGGGAAATTTGGTAATTGAATGAAAGTGGGAGAAAGGTGGAAGTGGATATGAAGGAAATCGGAAAAGAATATATACGGGTGGATGCCTATGGAAAAGTCACAGGAGAAGCAAAATATACGGCGGATTTAGAGCCGAGAGATTGTCTACACGCAAGGGTTTATCATGCAACCATTGCCAATGGACTTGTCACTTCGTTTGACTTAGAAGAGGCAAACAAAGTAAAAGGTGTTGTGAAAATTGTTACTTGCTTTGATGTACCAAACAATCAATTTCCAACGGCAGGACATCCGTGGAGTGTGGAAAAAGCTCATCAAGATATTGCCGATAGAAAGCTGCTGAATGAACGTGTGCGGTATTATGGAGATGATATTGCAGTTGTAATCGCAGAAAATGAAGTGGCATGCCAACAAGCCATTGCCAAAATAAAAGTGGAATATGAAGAATATGAGCCAATTATTTCTGTAGAACAAGCGATGAAGAAAGGAGCAACGCCTCTTCACTCTGATTTAAGAGAGGATAATGTGATTGTGCATTCCCATGTTACAATGGGAGGAGCAGATTTTACATGGGAGGAAGCAATAAAAAAGGCAGAGGAACAATATGGAGCGGATCAGTTACAAGTTCTTGAGAAGGAGTATCACACACCAAAGGTATCTCATTGTCATATTGAACTTCCTGTTTCTTTTGCTTATCAAGATGTGAATGGAAAGATTACGGTGACTTCTTCCACACAAATTCCACATATTGTAAGACGTGTTATTAGTCAAGCACTTGGAATACCAGTAGGAAAAATACGAGTCATTAAACCATATATTGGTGGTGGATTTGGAAATAAACAAGATGTTTTATACGAGCCATTAAACGCCTATTTAACAATGGTTGTAGGAGGGCGACCAGTTCGCTTAGAAATTAGCAGAGAAGAAACTATTATAGGCACAAGAATTCGTCATGAAATCGATGGAAAATGCAAGGCTTTGTTTACAAAAGATGGGAAGTTATTAGCAAGAAAGTTAGAAGCCTATGCGAATAATGGGGGATATGCTTCTCATGGCCATGCGATTTGTGCAAACTGTGGAAATGTATTTAAAGATATTTATGCGGATCAGCTAGGGTGTGAAGTGGATTGTTATACTGTCTGGACATCTACTGTGACAGCAGGAGCTATGAGGGGATATGGGATTCCTCAAGCTATTATGTTTTCTGAGTGTTTAACGGATGATATTTGTAAAGAAATCGGAGCAGATCCGTTGGAATTTCGAATGGAACATTGTATGCCAGAAGGGTTTGTAGATCCTGCCAATGGTATTACTTTTCATTCTTATGGGTTAAAGAAGTGCATGGAAGAAGGAGCAAAAGAGTTTGGATGGAAGGAGAAAAGAAAAGCCTATGCTAACCAAAAGGGTATGATTCGCAAAGGTGTAGGGATGGCAATTTTTTGTTATAAGACGGGAGTTTATCCAATTTCCTTAGAAACTTCTTCTGCACGCATGATTTTAAATCAAGATGGTTCCCTCCAAGTACAATTAGGGGCAACGGAAATCGGGCAAGGGGCGGATACCGTATTTTCACAGATGACTGCAGAAACAACAGGGATTACTTTTGATAAAGTGTATATTGTATCTACATAAGATACAGATACGGCTCCCTTTGATACGGGTGCGTATGCTTCAAGACAGACTTATGTATCAGGAATGGCTGTAAAAAAATGTGCAGAACAGTTAAAGGATAAAATTTTAAGTTATGCAAGCGAGATGCTAGATGGAAAGAGTAAAGAAGAGTTGGATATTGAAAATAATTTTGTGATAGAGAAGGATACAAAGAAACCATTGCTGGATATGGAAACTCTTGCAACTACAGCTTTTTATTCATTGGAACATTCAAAACATATTACTGCTGAGGTGACAAATCAATGTAAAGACAATTCGTTTTCCTCTGGTTGTTGTTTTGTTGAGGTGGAAGTGGATATGCCGTTAGGACTTGTAACGGTAAAAAATATTTTAAACGTTCATGATTCTGGTATTTTAATCAATCCTAAATTGGCCACAGCACAAGTACATGGAGGAATGTCTATGGGGCTTGGATATGGACTTTCCGAAGAACTGCTGTATAGCGAAAATGGAAAACCTTACAATGGTAATTTATTAGATTATAAAATACCAACAGCTATGGATACTCCAGATTTGAATGTTCGATTTATTCAACTAGAAGATCCAACAGGACCTTATGGAAATAAATCGCTTGGAGAGCCGCCGACGATACCAGTGGCACCAGCAATTCGAAATGCGATTTTACATGCCACAGGAGTCGCTATGAATGAGAATCCAATGACAGCTCAAAAATTAATAGAGGCTTTTAAAAGAGAGCATTTAATTTAAAAGGAGGAGATTGTTTTGTTTGATATTCAGTCATTTTATGAAGCAAAAACCGTGGACGATGCTATTATGGCATTGAATGCATATCCTAATTCTGAAGTGATCAGCGGTGGGACGGATGTATTGATTCGAGTGAGAGAAGGAAGGGACGCTGGAAAAAGTCTTGTATCCATTCATAACATAGAAACACTAAAAGGAGTTGAAATGGAAGAAGATGGAACCATTGTGATTAAATCTGCCACTTCATTTTCTCATATTACCAATCATCCAATGATAAAGCGATATCTTCCAATGCTTGGTGAGGCAGTGGATCAAGTCGGAGGTCCACAAATTCGGAATACCGCTACCTTAGGCGGAAATATTTGTAATGGTGCTACATCGGCAGATTCCGCTTCTACCATGTGCACATTGAATGCAATTGTTGTGTTAAAAGGACCAGAAGGAATAAGAGAAGTTCCAGTGACACAATTTTATACAGGTCCTGGAAAAACAGTAAGAAAACAAAATGAAATATGTATTGCTTTTAAAATTCCAAAAGAAGAATATGAGAATGTATATGGTGTTTATTTAAAATATGGTAAAAGAAAGTCCATGGAAATTGCTACCTTAGGATGTGCTGTTCGGATTCAATTAGAAGAGGATAAGGAAACAATCAAAAAAGCAAGACTTGGATATGGAGTTGCAGCACCAACACCCATTCGCTGTTATCAGGCGGAAAAAGAGATAGAAGGAAAGAAGATTTCCGATCCTGCTTTATATGATGTGTTTGCAAAGAGTGCATTATTAGAAGTGAATCCAAGAAGTTCTTGGAGAGCCAGTAAAGAATTTCGGTTACAATTAATCGAAGAACTGGCAAGGCGTGGATTAAAAAAAGCGATCCTTTTAGCAGGTGGAGATGCAAATGGTAATCCATTTGCGCCAATGCTTCCAGAAGAATAGGAACAGACAAAATAAAAGGAGATGTTTTTATGCTTAGAGTAATTACAATGAAAATCAATGGAAAAGAAGTAGAAGTTGCAATTGATGAAAGAGAATCTTTGCTTGATACACTTAGAAAATTAGGGTTTACATCGGTAAAAAAAGGATGTGAAGTGGGAGAATGTGGTGCTTGTACCGTTTTAGTAAATGGAGAAGCCATTGACTCTTGCATTTATATGACAATATGGGCGGATGGAAAAGAAGTGCTGACAGTGGAAGGGTTAAAAGGACTCGACGGAGAGCTTAGTCCTATTCAAAAAGCATTTATCGAAGAATCGGCAGTTCAGTGTGGATTTTGTACACCAGGGCTTATTATGTCAGCAGTGGAAATTGTAGGTACGGGAAAGAAATACAATCGTGAAGAATTGAAAAAATTAATTTCTGGTCATCTTTGTCGATGCACAGGATATGAGAATATTTTAAATGCTATGGAACGAATTGTAGAAGAAACTTATAAGGTAGTTGGAAGCGAAGAATCTTAGCAGAAATTTATTATGTAAATAGAGAAATTGTAACAAGGAGATTATCATAGAGAGTGGTAATCTCCTTGTTTTATGGGTTTCTTTACATTCATTGCATTTCTCAGAGATAGAATCCAGTTTTTCCGAAACTCTTTTAGTTGTCTTTCTAAATAATTCATGAGCAGGTAAAAGAAATTCATTAAGAATGGGGGTAAGAATTATTCCATAATAAAATGTAAAAAATGAAAGTTATATTGTGATATATATACAATAAAATCTTAAAAATTTCAATGAAAAACAAAAAATATTCTATGTTATCTTTTAGAAATATAAGATATACTGTCAATATCAATAAAAAACATGGTAAAAATGTGAAATAGAAAGGAGAAAATGGTATGAGAAAAAAATGGTAGCATTAACAATGGCGGTATTGTTAAGTCTTTCAACGGTTGCATGTGGTTCAGGGGGAACGACAGATGGAAGCAACGACACATCTACACAATCTACGGATTCAGCAAACAAAGATTCGGGGACAACGGTAGCAAATAAGGATAAACCTTTAGTATGGTTCAATCGTCAACCATCCAACAGTTCTACTGGGGAATTGGATATGACAGCCTTAAGTTTTAACAAGGATACCTATTATGTAGGATTCGATGCAAACCAAGGTGCTGAACTTCAAGGTACTATGGTTCGCGATTATATCGAAAAGAATATTGATACGATTGACCGTAATGGGGATGGCGTCATCGGTTATGTTCTAGCTATTGGTGATATTGGACATAATGACTCAATTGCCCGTACAAGAGGTGTTCGTAAAGCTCTTGGTACCGGTGTTGAAAAAGATGGCAACATCAACAGTGATCCAATTGGTACCAATACAGATGGCTCTTCTAAAATCGTACAGGATGGTTCTATTGAAGCAGGCGGAAAGACCTATGTTGTTCGTGAACTCGCTTCTCAAGAAATGAAGAACTCTGCTGGTGCTACATGGGATGCAGCTACAGCAGGTAATGCCATCGGCACATGGTCTTCTTCTTTTGGTAAAGATATTGACGTTGTTATTTCTAATAACGATGGAATGGGTATGTCAATGTTCAATGCTTGGTCAAAGGACAATAAAGTTCCTACATTCGGTTATGATGCGAATAATGACGCAGTAGCAGCTATCGCAGAAGGATATGGCGGAACAATCAGCCAGCATGCAGATGTACAGGCCTATTTAACACTTCGTGTTCTTCGTAACGCTTTAGATGGAGTGGATGTTGATACAGGTATTGGTACCGCAGATGAAGCGGGCAATGTTTTATCTGATGATGTTTATGTATATAGAGAAGAAGAACGTTCTTACTATGCATTAAACGTTGCAGTTACTGCTGATAACTATCAAGATTTTACAGATTCTACAAAGGTTTATGAACCAGTATCCAAACAGCTTGATGCAAGTTCACACCCTACAAAGAAAGTATGGTTGAATATTTACAATGCTTCTGATAACTTCTTAAGTTCAACTTATCAACCACTTCTACAAAACTATGATGATCTTCTTAATCTTGAAGTTGATTATATCGGTGGTGATGGACAGACAGAATCTAATATTACAAACCGTCTTGGAAATCCAAGTCAGTATGATGCATTTGCTATTAACATGGTAAAAACAGATAATGCAGCTTCTTATACCGCTTTACTTAATCAATAATTGATAGGAAAGCGATAAGAAACAACAAGAAATAAACGATTAGGAAGAAGAAATTCTTCCTAATCGTCTATCTAAAGAAGAATGAGTTTAATTGTAGCAGTGGTGAGAGGTGGATAGTCATGGTAGATAAGAAAGATGATATTGTCTTATCAATACGCGGTATGAGTAAATCCTTTGGCCGTAATAGAGTCCTTGATCATATCAACTTAGATGTGAAGAGGGGAACGGTTATGGGGCTAATGGGTGAAAATGGTGCTGGTAAGTCAACAATGATGAAATGTCTTTTTGGTACCTACCAAAAAGATGAGGGAAATATCTTCCTTGAAGGCAAAGAAGTGAGTTTTTCTGGGCCAAAAGATGCTCTTGAAAATGGAATTGCAATGGTTCATCAGGAGCTCAATCAGTGTCTAGAAAGAAATGTAGTTGATAATTTATTCCTCGGACGTTATCCAATCAATTCGATAGGTATCGTTGATGAAGGCCGAATGAAAAAGGAAGCCTCAGAACTTTTTAGAAAATTAGGCATGACGGTTGATCTTACACAACCTATGAGAAATATGTCAGTATCACAGCGCCAGATGTGTGAAATTGCTAAGGCGATTTCTTATAATTCCAAGGTGATTGTGCTTGATGAGCCGACTTCTTCCTTGACCGTACAGGAAGTAGATAAGCTCTTTGAGATGATGAGAATGTTGAAAGAACAGGGGATTTCCTTAATTTACATTTCTCATAAAATGGACGAAATTTTTGAAATATGTGATGAAATATCAGTGCTTCGTGATGGTAATCTTGTTATGACAAAAAGCGCTAAGGATACGAATATGAATGAATTGATTGCAGCTATGGTTGGACGTTCTCTTGAAAATCGTTTTCCACCTGTTGACAATACACCAAAAGATGTTATTTTGTCGGTTCAGCATTTGTCCACAAAGTTTGAACCATATTTACAAGATATTTCTTTTGATGTAAAAGAGGGAGAAATTTTTGGGCTATATGGTTTGGTAGGTGCGGGACGTACCGAACTTTTAGAAACGATTTTTGGGGTTCGTACAAGGGCAGCTGGTCGTGTTTATTTTAATAATCGCCTGATGAATTTTGGCAGTGCGAAAGAAGCGATGGACCATGGATTTGCTATGATTACTGAGGAACGAAAGGCAAATGGTCTTTTTCTAAAAGGGGATCTTACATTTAATACTACGATTGCAAATCTGAATAAGTATAAATCTGGAATAGCGCTTTCTGATTCCAAAATGATAAAAGCGACAACGGATGAAATAAAAATTATGCATACAAAATGTATGGGGCCAGAAGATATGATTTCAAGCCTTTCTGGCGGGAATCAGCAAAAAGTCATTTTTGGAAAATGGTTAGAGCGAGAGCCACAAGTCTTTATGATGGATGAGCCTACAAGAGGAATTGATGTTGGAGCAAAATATGAAATATATGAGTTGATCATCAATATGGCGAAACAGGGAAAAACAATTATTGTTGTTTCTTCTGAAATGCCAGAGATTTTGGGGATTACAAACCGTATTGGTGTTATGTCAAATGGACGTCTTTCTGGAATTGTTAATACAAAGGAAACAAATCAGGAAGAGCTGTTAAGACTCAGTGCAAAATACCTATAAGGAACGAGGAGATTGATGATATGGCTAATGGAAACAGTAAAATTCTAACGGCTGAACAAGAAAAGCAGTTGCGTCAGCCAATCGATGATTATGTTGGTAATATTCAAAAACAGATTAACAGTCTTAGAGCAGATGGGACAGATAAAGTGCTTTCTCTTCAAAACCATATGGATACATTAAAGAGAGATCGTACCCTTACAAAGGGAGAAAGAGAAAATAGAATTGCACAGGATAAAGCAGAACTGGAAAAAGCAAAAGCGGTGGAAGCAAAAAATAAAGATGAGGTTTCAAAATTAATTTCTGATGCAGAAGCCTACATAAAATCTCATTTTGATAAAGACTATTATCAGCCTGTAAAAGAGAGCTGTGCACAGGAAAAAGCAGCAGAAAAGGAAAGATATCGGAATAAAATTGCGGGCTTAGAAAAAGAACATCAAGAAATTATTTCAAAGCTTTCTGATAATCAAGAAAGAAAAGATGAAAAGTATGTGTATAAGAATCGCTTGTTTGATGCAAAAATGGAGTTGCAAAAAGATTTTCAACAGATAAAAGACAGAAGACATGCGGCTTATATATACCAATATCATCTAATTGATATGCTCCGTATGTCCAAATTTACTTTTATGGAGTCAAGAGCTCAGAAGTGGGAAAACTATAAATATACATTTAATAAGAGAACATTCCTGTTGCAAAATGGTTTGTATATAGCAATTATTTTAATATTTGCTATGCTTTGTATTATTACACCTGTAATAAAAGGGACACCATTGCTTACTTATAATAACGTATTGAATATTCTTCAACAGGCTTCTCCAAGAATGTTCCTTGCCCTTGGAGTTGCTGGATTGATTCTCCTTACTGGTACCGACCTTTCGATTGGGCGTATGGTCGGTATGGGTATGACAACAGCTACTATAATCATGCACCAAGGTGTGAATACAGGTGCTGTTTTTGGTCATATATTTGACTTTACAAAAATGCCAGTTGGAGCAAGAGTCGTTTTAGCTCTCGTCGTATGTGTTGTATTGTGTACATTCTTTACGACAATTGCAGTTTTTTTTACAGCGAAATTTAAGATGCATCCATTTATTTCTACAATGGCAAATATGTTAGTAATCTTTGGTCTTGTTACTTATGCGACAAAGGGTGTATCCTTTGGTGCTATTGAACCTACCATTCCGAATATGATTATTCCTAAAATTAATGGTTTCCCTACGATTATTTTATGGGCAGTAGCAGCAATTGCCATTGTATGGTTTATTTGGAATAAAACAACATTTGGTAAAAACTTATATGCTGTTGGTGGAAACCCTGAGGCAGCAGCAGTTTCTGGTATTTCTGTATTTGCTGTAACAGTAGGAGCCTTTGTTATGGCAGGTATTCTTTATGGATTTGGTTCTTGGCTTGAATGTGCAAGAATGTTTGGTTCTGGATCCGCGGCTTATGGTCAAGGTTGGGAAATGGATGCCATTGCAGCCTGTGTAGTTGGTGGAGTATCCTTTACTGGTGGTATTGGTAAAATTTCAGGTGTCGTAGTCGGTGTCTTTATTTTTACCGCACTTACGTATTCCCTTACAATTCTTGGTATTGATGCGAACTTACAGTTTGTGTTCTCAGGAATTATCATTCTTGTAGCGGTTACACTGGACTGTTTAAAATATGTTCAGAAGAAATAAATTTTTTATGAAGCAAAAGAGTCAGAAATTATCTGGCTCTTTTTGTTTTATAATGTCAATATTTACATTTTTTGTCTTTTTGTTATAATATTACAATAGACAATAGAGATGGGGGAGTGAAAACATGAATCAATATACCGTGCTTTTAGTGGACGATGAAGAAGAAGTGATACAGGTGATTATGAAAAAAATGAAGTGGGAAGGTCTAGGGTTTTCTGTCATCGGGTATGCCAATAATGGGGTGAAGGCGTTGGAAATGGTGGAGGAATTCCAACCAGATGTGGTTATGACCGACATTAAAATGCCATATATGGACGGTATGGAGTTGGCAAATCGTATTAAATCAAAGTTTCCAGCTACAAAAATCTTATTATTCACAGGGTTTGATGAATTTGAATATGCCAAAGAAGCGGTCCATTTAGAAGTGGAAGAATATATTTTAAAGCCTGTGAATTCCATAGAATTGACGAACATCTTTACACAACTGAAAATAAAACTGGATCAAGAAATCAGTGAAAAACGAAGTGTAGAAGTATTACAAAAATACTATATGGAGTCACTGCCGATTCTACAAGCGAATTTCTATTCTACTTTACTAGAAGGGAGAATTCGTGAAGATGAACTTAAAAAATATTTGTCGGATTATCAGATATCTCTTGTAGGCCCTGTTTTTTGTTGTATTGTTGTACATACATCTCTTAGACAAGCTCCCCAAAATATGAATCCCTTGCTTTTGTCCACATCGGTTGAAAAATAGATCAAGGAATATTTGGGAGAAAGATGGCAGGCGAAATGTTTTTCGTATTTAGGAAATACCATATTAATTACACAGATGAAAAGTGAAAATGATGTCTCAGAATTGACCGATGAATGTGATCGATTTTGCAGATACGTTCATCGTATTCTTGGGGCGGTTGTTACGATTGGAATTGGACAGGCTTGCAAAAATATTTTGGAATTGGCGCAATCTTATAGTGGGGCACGAGAGGCCGTTTCTTATCGGGTGATTTATGGTTTTTCAAGAGCAATTAATATGAAAGAAATTGCACCTCAAGAGATGAGTGGACCAGATTTAACGAATGACACAGAACTATTTAATTTGTTTAAGAAAATTCGTATGGGGTCTGTAGAGGAGATTGAAGAAGCTGCGAAGCAATATGTAGAGCATATGTCTCTGACTGCAAAATCTTTACAACAACATCATATTGCTATTATGGAGCTGGTAAGTGAATTATATAGGTTCTCTATCAATAATGATCTTACAATAGAAAAACTTTCAGAAGATATGAAAAGTCTTTACAGCAGTCTTCTTGAATTGGATCCAACCGTATTATTAAAATGGCTCATTGATGTTAGTCTTTCTTTGCGTGAAACGTTGATTAGCGCCCGAAGTCGATCGACACAGTCTTTTGTATCAAAAGCAAAGGAATATGTGAAAAATAATTATTTTAATGAAGGACTTTCTCTCGATAGTATTTGTGAAGTGCTAGGGGTATCAAGCTCTTATTTCTCAACCATTTTTAAGAAAGAAACGGGAAGTTCTTTTATTGGATATTTAACGGATTTCCGAATGGAGAAAGCCTCTCGTATGTTAATTGAGACAAATGAAAAAAGCTATATAATCGCCAAGAATGTAGGCTACACGGATCCGAATTATTTTAGTTATGTGTTTAAGAGAAAATTTGGCGTTTCCCCTTCAAAATATAGAACGGAGCATGTGGAAAGTGAAAAATAAGTGTTTTGGGTGTTTAAAAAAATTCAAGCCAAAAGGAATGCAATCTACGATTATGATTGCTTTTTCTGTTATATCCATCTCGATTATGTTGCTGTTAGGAAGTGTGATGTATATTCGATTTTCTGCTTTATCACGCCAAGAAGTGATACAAAGTACCAAAAAACTGATGGAACAGACAGAAGAAGGTTTGGAAGATTACTTGGTTAGTATGCGACAGATATCAGATGCGCTTTATTATAATGTCATAAAAGAAAGTGATTTTTCTAGTCAAAATAAAGAGATTCAAAATGGAATGAATCTTTTATACGAAGCCAATCGAGATAATCTTCGTAGTATTGCCATATACAATGACTACGGAAGTCTTATGGCAGCAGAGCCGATTGCTTCACAAAAAGAAGATCCAGACGTCACCAAACAGGAGTGGTATGTGCAAGCGATGAATAAGATGGAGAATTTGCATTTTTCCACCACACATATTCAAAATCTATTTGATGATACTGCCTTTCGTTATTACTGGGTAATTTCTTTAAGTCGAGTGGTGGAATTGACAAATGATGGTGTTTCCCAATTGGGCGTTCTGCTTGTGGATATGGATTATTCTAGAATATACCGAATGATGAAACAGATTAATACATCAAACAATGGACAGTATTACTATTTGTGTGATAGCAATGGAGAAATTATCTATCATCCTCGTCAGATACAGATCAGTGATGGAATTAGCAGTGAAAATAATAGGGCAATTGCAGAATATAAAGAAGGTATTTATGAGGAAACGTTTGAAGGAGAACAAAGAAAGGTTGTAGTCAAGACCATTAGCTATACTGGATGGAAGTTAGTTGGAGTGATTCCTTATAGTACCTTTACTCATGGAATGATTAATTTAAAGTATTTTATTCTCATGCTTATGCTTTTAATGGCAATGATGCTTGTTGCGATCAATCGAGTTGTTTCCGTGAGAATTTCTAGACCTATATTGAAATTAAATCATTCGGTTATGGAATATGAGGCAGGAGAAAAGCCAGAAATTTATATTGGGGGCTCTTTAGAAATAAGACATCTTGGACATTCCATACAAAATTCCTATGAACAGATTGATACACTGATGAAAAAAATTGTTTTAGAACAAAACGAAAGAAGAAAGAGTGAGCTTGATGCGTTACAAAGTCAGATCAATCCTCACTTTTTATACAATGCATTAGACTCTATTACATGGATGGTGGAAGGAGAGAGAAATGATGATGCCGTATTTATGATTTCACAGCTGGCAAAGTTATTTCGAATCAGTCTTTCAAAAGGGAGAACTGTAATCACGAGCAAAGAGGAGTTACAGCATGCACAAAGTTATATGAATATACAGAAGATTCGATATAAGAATGCGTTTTCCATTCTATTTGACGTAGATCCAGAGTTGTATTCTTATTGCACTGTCAAATTGATTTTACAACCAATTCTTGAAAATGCCATTAGTTATGGAGTGAGTGGAATGGATGACTGTGGTGAGATCAAAGTAGTTGGCAAAAAAGAGGGGGAAACGATTATTCTTTCGGTGAGTGATAATGGAATGGGGATGTCAAGAGAGGAAGTAGAGCTTGTATTAACGGATAGCAATAGTATCCATAAGCATGGGACAGGCGTTGGTCTTGTAAATGTCAATAACCGTATTCAGATTCTTTTTGGAAAAGAATATGGTATTCGTGTAGAAAGTGAACCAGACGAAGGAACGACCATTTCGATTTGCATTCCAGCGATTCCATATACAGAGGAAAACAGAAAGATTCTAGAAAAGGGATGTTTATTTGGGAAAGAAGAAATAATCGATAAGAAAGTGCAAGGGAAAGAGTAATGAAGAATGACAAAAAAATGTTTGTTCTAGTGGAAGTAATTCTTGCTGTGTTGGTGGCGATATTGGCCTTTATGATGATACAGGAGAAAAATGGGAAAAATCTAGATAAAGTTTCGGTTATTATCCAAAATTCAGATGATAGTCAATGGGCTGCGTTTAAATATGGGCTTAAAATGGCGGCACAAGATCAGGGAATTGAAATATTTGTCGTAAGCACTGGTGAAGAGTTGACGTTAGAAGAAGAAAGAAGAGTAATAGAAAGGGAAATTGATAATGGTGCAGATGCGGTCATTGTGCAACCAGTTTTGGAGAATGATACAGAAAAGATATTAAAAAAAATCGAAAAAAAAGTTCCAGTTATGCTCGTAGAACATACAGCATCAAAAGGAAAGAAAGGAGCAAAATTACCGATTGTAGAACCAGATCATTATGCCATGGGAAAGGCTTTGGCACAGGAGCTATTGGAAGATTATAATGGTAATATGGAAGGAAAGACGTTAGGGATTCTCTCAGAATCAGAGGAATTAGAATCCATAAGAAATCGGAGAAAGGGATTGATTGATGGATTAAAGGACACAGGAGTTTCCATTCGGTGGTCGGTGAATAAAACTTCCGAAAAAGAAAAGAAGGCGTCTTTAAAGACACAGCCCAAGGTAGATGTTGTGGTTGCCCTTGACAATCATAGTTTCATAACAGCTGGAAGATGTTCGGTTACAGGAAATCTCAATGGTGCTTTACTATATGGAATTGGAAATTCAACGGAGGCTGTGTATTATTTAGATACAAAGGTTGCAGAATGTCTCTTGGTACCGGATGAATTTAATGTAGGATATCAAAGTTTGACAGAAGTAGCAAAAAATCTAAAAAATTATTTTTACAATATGCAGGACAAAATAGTTTCTTATACGGTCATCCGTAAGGAGACTTTGTTCTCGAAGGAAAATCAGGAAATTCTTTTTACATTGAGTCAGTAAAACGTTGTGATGGAGTTGAAAAAATAGAGGTACAAAATGAAGAAAAAGAAAGTTTTGATGCTGGGAATTATTTTTTGTATAAGCATGCCATTTTTAAGTGGATGCAAAGTCAAACAGTCGGATACATTACATAAGATTCATGTAGGAGTAGCATATTACAATCAAAGTGATACGTTTCTCAATGAATTGATCGCTTGTTTTAAAGAAGAAATGGAAAAGCTTGATAAGGAAAAGATAGAAACTACAGTGACAATACGAGATGCAGCAGGTTCACAACGTACGCAAAACGATCAAGTAAAAGAATTGATCGATGCAGGGTGTAATGTGCTCTGTGTAAATTTAGTTGATCGGGCGGATCCTTCCGATATTATTGATATGGCGAAAGAGAAGAATGTGCCTATTATTTTCTTTAATAGAGAACCTGTAGCAGAAGATCTAATGCAGTGGGATGGACTTTATTATGTCGGTGCTGATGCAAAACAGTCTGGGGTGATGCAGGGAGAACTGGTTGCTGAAGCAATAAACTCTGGTATTCCGATCGATAAAAATAAAGACGGGAAAATTCAATATGTGGTGCTTGAAGGAGAGGCAGGACATCAAGATACGATTATTCGTACCGAAAATGCAGTGAATACTTTGAGAAGTTATGGGATTGAACTTGAAAAGCTCAGCTATCAAATTGCGAATTGGAATCGGGCACAGGCACAAAATAGAATGGAACAAATGATTGCCCAATATCATAATAAAGTAGAACTTGTTTTAGCCAATAATGATGATATGGCACTGGGAGCCATTGATGCCTATGAAAAATTAAATTTAACGGACTCCGCTTTCCCTGTATTTTTTGGTATTGATGGCACCGATGTAGGGTTAAAGGCAGTGCGCGATTCGAAGTTGGCAGGCACGGTATACAATGATAAAGAAAAACAGGCAGAGGCTATGGCAAAGCTAGTTTTTGCCGTTGTGACTGAAAAGGGAATGAAGGATATTCCTCTTGAAAATGATAAATATATTTTTGTGACTTATTCTAAGATTACAACTAAAAACGTCGATGAATTTTTGGAAGATGATAAATAGGATAAAAAGGGACAGATAAAGGCTATCAAAGACAGTAGATAAAATCATAAATGGATATGTAAAAACAGGAAAAACACGCTGTGGGAGTATTTTTTCTTGATTTATGACTCTTATTCAAAGCATTATTTGTGACAGTTTATTCGAATAAACTGTCACAAAAACTAGCAACATCCGTCCCAGTAACGTCAAGAACATTTTTTCCAGTAACTGAGCTTTCTTCAAAAAGTTCTAAAATTCCAAGCAGTACTTCATCATAGGAAATTCCTTCTATACAGCAGACTTTAAAAAGATATTTTTGTATTTCATGATAGACGATTTGATATTGTTCTGGAAGGGCTTTTATACGTGATTAATAGGTCTTCCACTCTTTTTTTTCTTTTATAATTTTCTTTACATTCATTGTAATTCTCCTAATTTTTTTCTCACATTACGATTCAGTTGTTCTCTTAATTTATCTCGGTAAGTTTTTACACCTTCATTAGTAGCAAGTGCCACACAAAAACTTTTGATATCATGGTTAAATACTTCCTCAACGGTTTGTCCATCTGCTGATGTTAATTCAAGCAATTCAAGAGCCAGATTGAGAATTGGAATTAAGTTACGGCCAGTGAAATCACCATAAGGCTCAAGGTGATTCTGAATTTCTGTCCATGCTATCTGATACTCAGTTGGCAAATTTTTTACTCTTGCATCAAAATTTTTCATGGCTTTTGTAATATCGCTACCTGTTACTCGTTCAAAAAAATTCATAAGCTCCTCCATTATTTTTCTCGTAATTGCTTGCACCTTTCAGAGATAAAATCCCAGTTTTCCCAAAATTCTTTTCGTTTTTGTTGACCAGCTTCGTTTAATCGGTAAAATTTGCGAGGTGGGCCTATTGTAGATGATTTTTTTTCCATCTCCACAAGATGATTTTTTTCTAATCGAGTTGTGATGGTATAAACAGTACCTTCCACAACATCATGAAATCCTAGTTCTCGCAGTTGTTGGGTAATTTCATAACCATAGGTTTCCCCATGACTGATAATTTCTAATACCAAGCCTTCGAGAATTCCTTTTAACATTTCTGTCATTTGATTCAACGGTATTCCTCTCTTTCTATCCACTATTATGTATTACTAAGTACTGATATATAGTAATACATAGTAGTGAAAGTGTCAATAAGATTTAAGAAAGAGAAATGTTTCTTTTAAAAGTAAAATACGTGGCAATGTAGTAACAAAGATAAATAAGAAAACCTGTCATCCCATAATAGATATGAGATGGCAGGTTTTTGTTGTTTATGCTTAAGATAAAAATTCCTTTTCGAATTCGTCCACTGGAATTGGACGGCTGTAATAATAGCCTTGACCGTAATTACAGCCAAGTATTTTGATTAATTCGTGATTGTCTAAAGTTTCAACCCCTTCTACAACCGTTTTAATATGTAAATCTTTTGAAAGCTGTACAACATTTTTCAGCATCATTTGTTGTGACTGTCTCTTTAATAATTCTTCCGATAAGAAAGTACGATCGAGCTTTAATTCGTCAATTTCTATTGTGGCTAGTATATTAAGGGAAGAGTAACCACTGCCAAAGTCATCAAGAGAAATATGAAAACCTAGTTCATGAAGTTTATGAATCGTTTTATTCAATTCTTCAATATTTTTAGCAGCAAGACCTTCGATAATTTCTAATGTAATTTGTTCAGGAGAAATGTCGTAGCGTTTTGTAATATTACATAGTTGTTCAATATAGTCAGATTGATAAAACAATAGCTTTGATTGGTTGACAGCAATATGAATTGGTTCTTTACCAGCATCCATCCATTGACGAAGCTGTTTACAAGCCTGTTCCACCATATATAAATCAAGCTCTGCACAAAAACCATTTCGTTCAAAGGCAGGGATGAATTGGTCAGGATAGATTATAGTTCCATCTGCTCGAATCCAACGAACAAGAGCCTCTGCCCCAATAATATGATTGGTTTTTAAATCAATCTTTGGTTGCAAATACATCTTAAATTCTTCTTGTTCTAATGCTTGTTTCATAGAACTTTCAATAAAGTTATATAAATTTTCCTGTTGATGCATTTTCTCATCATAAAATACAACGACATTTTCATGACCATTGTGGGCATATTTTAATGTAAATTCTACCTTATGAAGAAGGCTGTGAAAACAGGACTTCTCTTGGTTGTTTTCTTTATAAGTGGCGATTCCAGAATATAAAGATATCGTATAATTTTTATTAAATTCAAGAGGAATCGAGCTAATTTTATCTAAGAGTTGATGGATTCTTTGGTTTAATACGCCTTGTTCTGTGTCCGTTAAAAATAAGTAGAATTGATCTCCGATATAGCGGCAGTAAAGTTCATTATCTTTCGTTTCTTTTCCTAATATTTCAGAAATTTTGCATAAAAGAAGATCGGCATCGGTCATTCCAAAAATCTCATTGATGTATTGAAAATGTCGAATATTAATTGCCGCTATGCTATAACCAGAAAGTGTTTTTGAGAGTATTTCTACTTCTTCTTTAAATTGTTCGAAGTTTAAAGCACCCGTCAATCTATCATGTTTTTTTAGGTGAATTAAGTCTTTATTATTTCGTTTTAATAGTTGATAAAAAATGAAAATGGCAATAATGGATATGACCAATACAATACCAAAGATTAAATTTACAACTAAAAAAATGGAATGAATAGGGCTTTTGATTCCTGTTTGCTGATCCAAACAAATGAGATACCAACCATTGGTTTCTAGTGGATAGAAATGCAGAGGATAACTTTGATTTTCGTATATAAAAGAGGAAGTAAAAGAAATATTCTTCTGCATATTTTGTTTAATAATTTTTTGGTTTTTCGGTGTGACGAACTGATCATCATAAATGGAATCAATCTGTTCGGTAACAATACTATGGGGAGACCAAGTAACAAAAGAGCCATCTGAGCGAATCCAATTCACATTAAGAGAAAGTTCAGAAGTCGTTGACTGGCTTAAAATTTCTGAAAATGCGGTTGTATTTTTGGTAGCTGTCAATGTGCCAATAATAGTATCAATTGTATCTCCGTATACCGGCATGGCATAAGTAATAACATTTTGGCCAACGCGTTCGTTAAAATGAACGGTAGAGACACCACGTTCCCCTTGAAGAGCATTTTGAATTAGCTCTTGTACTCGTTCATTTGATGTGTCATAAGAATAATTTTCTTTGTTTTTCAATGACAAAATAGGATGACTGTTAAGAGTCTCCTTTTCATAGTAAGTGATTGTGAGAAATGGGCTTTTGATTCCGTACTTTTGATTCGTATCTTCTGTAGTTTTTTCATCAAAATTAAAGCTGAGGAAAGGGGATAACGTTTCTAAAGATTGAAAGTCAGAATCAAATTGGCGTTCCATATTAATTTTATATTCAGCTAAAAGGGACTGTAACTGAGCATCATAAGATTCCTTATTTGCTCGTTGCATAAAAAATATAAGAATACACGAGCAAAAAATTAAGAGAATACTAATGAAGATCGTGAAAAAAGTAATTTTTAGTACCCTTTTCTGCATGGTTTGTTCATTCATATATTTTATTACCTCTTTATACAGTTATGATAAATTAAGATAGGGAATTCCTAGTTTCATTTATTGCTATGGTGAGATTTTTCTCTAATATTTTATGTAATATTATTATAAAGTACTATTATAAAAAATTGCAAGTTTTATCCAACAAAAATATCGTTAAAATTTTTTAATAAATTTACTATAAAAAACTATCGAATACCAATCTTATTTGAGATATTGAGACAAATAGTAAATTTAGGAAAAATAGAAAAACAATGCTATAATATAAGAGATTATTCATAATAGGAATATCCTATAACTAGTAGTATTTTTTAAGAGTTATCCTATAGGAGAAAAAAGTGATATGATAAGTGCACAGGTAATACAAAACAAAAAAAGAGGGGGAAGCGTATGACAATCATGCAATTAAAATATGCAATTACCGTTGCAAATTCTAAGTCTATGAATGAGGCGGCGAGAACATTATTTATTTCTCAGCCAAGTCTTTCCGCTTCCATGAGAGAATTAGAAGAAGAGATAGGGGTGGAATTATTTCGGAGGAATAATCGTGGTATTTCATTAACACCAGATGGGAAAGAATTTCTAGGATATGCAAGACAGGTCGTTGAGCAGTATCAATTGATAGAATCCAAATACATAATAAAAGAAAAGGAAAAGAAAAAATTTAGTGTCTCGATGCAACATTACACCTTTGCTGTGAAAGCGTTTGTGGAGATGGTAAAGCAGTTTGGAATGGATGAATATGAATTTGCAGTTCACGAAACGAAAACATATGAAGTAATCGAAGATGTAAAAAATTTTCGAAGTGAAATAGGAATTCTCTATATGAATGAGTTTAATCATAAAGTATTAGAAAAGTTATTTCATGAATTTCAGTTGGAGTTTCACGAGATATTAAAATGCAATATTTATGTCTATCTATGGAAAGGGCATCCTTTAGCAAAAAAAGAAGAAATTGATTTAAAAGATTTAGTAGACTATCCATGTCTCTCTTTTGATCAAGGAAATTATAATTCCTTTTATTTTGCGGAAGAAGTGTTAAGTAATTATGAGTACAAACGTCTGATTAAAGCAAATGATCGGGCGACACTTTTGAATTTAATGGTTGGTTTAAATGGATATACCCTTTGTTCAGGAATTCTTTGTGAAGAGCTAAATGGAACGGATTATTGTGCAGTGAAGTTAAAGTCAGATGAGGAAATGTCCATCGGGTATTTAGTGCGAAAGGGTGTTGCCATTAGCCCCCTTGGACAAAAATATATAGAGGAAATTAAGCGATATCAAGATAAGGCGCTTCGCTAAATCGTCCGTAGAGAATGGAAAAAAGGAAAAGAAACAAATAAAAAAGCAAAAAAATGGAGGAAATTTTATGAGTGAAAAGGTGACAAGAGCAAATCGACAATTAAAATTTGAAACACTACAATTACACGCAGGACAAGAAAATCCAGATCCTGTGACCGATGCAAGAGCAGTTCCAATTTATCAAACATCTTCTTATGTATTTCATAATAGCGAACACGCAAGAGCAAGGTTTGGATTAGAAGATGCTGGAAATATTTATGGACGATTAACGAATCCAACTCAAGAGGCGTTTGAAAAAAGAATCGCAGCACTAGAAGGTGGAGTAGCTGCATTAGCAGTTGCATCAGGAGCAGCAGCGATTTCCTATACGATTCAAAATTTAGCACAAAATGGAGATCATATCGTATCTGCCAATAATGTTTATGGAGGATCTTATAATTTACTCGCCCACACATTGCCAGAGTATGGAATTCAAACAACGTTTGTAAATATTTTTAACGAAGAAGAAGTCGAAAAAGCGATTCAAGAGAATACAAAAGCCATTTTCATTGAAACACTGGGAAATCCAAACTGTGATGTTGTGGATATTGAAGCAATTGCAACGATCGCACATCGTCATCAGATTCCACTTGTAGTCGATAACACGTTTGCAACGCCATACTTAGTTCGCCCATTTGAGTATGGGGCGGATATTGTGGTACATTCGGCTACAAAATTTATTGGGGGACATGGAACGACAATTGGGGGAGTGATTGTGGATAGTGGAAACTTTGATTGGGAGGCATCAGGAAAATTCCCATCACTAACAGAGCCAAACAAAAGTTATCATGGAATCTCCTTTACAAAAGCAGTAGGAAAAGCCGCCTTTGTTACAAAAATTCGAGCAATTTTACTTCGAGATACAGGAGCAACTCTTTCTCCGTTCCACGCCTTTTTCTTCTTACAAGGATTGGAGACATTATCTCTTCGAGTAGAACGACATGTAGAAAATGCATTAAAAGTAGTAGAATATTTAAAGAACCATCCTCAAGTAGAAAAGGTACATCATCCATCCGTATCGGAAGAGAAAGGACAAAGAGAGTTATATCAAAAATATTTTCCAAATGGTGGTGGTTCCATTTTTACATTCGAAATTAAAGGGGATGAAGAAAAAGCAAAGAAGTTCATCGACAATTTGGAACTCTTTTCTTTGCTTGCTAATGTAGCCGATGTGAAATCTTTAGTGATTCATCCAGCTACGACAACTCATAGTCAATGTACAGAAGAAGAGTTAAAAGAACAGGGCATTTGGCCAAATACCATTCGTTTGTCCATTGGAACGGAAAATATTGATGATATTATTGAAGATTTAGAAGAAGCATTTAAAGTGATTGCATAAAAAGTAATCGTGAAAAAACACCGGCTAAGCCCAACATCATAAACTTAAGAGAAATTTCTAATTTAAGTCTTACTATTTTTTACATTTTAAAAAAATCTTTTAAAAATGCCCATAGTTATCCCTTTGCTTGATATGGGCATTTTTTAATTTCAAAAACT